>NZ_CP102410.1:0-374080 GCF_024628725.1 Ruegeria sp. YS9 | reverse complement strand
AAAAGCGCTGGAAAGTGAACTGGGTTCAGCGCTGTTCGTCAGAAAACACAGGGGCGTGGAACTGACCGAAGACGGCCAGGACCTGTTCGAGGTGCTCGGTTCGTCGTTCCGGCAGATTTCGAAGGTGCTTGAAAAGATTCGCAGCGGCGATTCAGAAAATCCGGTGACGGTCGGGTCCACTACCGCTGTGGCGGCGTTGTGGCTTTCCCCGTCGGTCATCCGGTTCTGGCAGGACTACCCGCACGTGAAAGTGAACCAGATGGCACAGGACAAGCCATTCTCGGACAGGCCGGATATCGACTTTTTCATCCGCTACGGTCGTGACGTGAACTCGCAGCTGAACCATACTAAACTGTACCGTGATACTCTGACGCCGGTCTGTAGCCCCGAGATGGCCATGGAACTGAAGGGGGCAAGCCTGGAAGACCTGGTCGAACGTCGCCTGATCCACCTTGAAACGCAGGACAACACCTGGACCACCTGGCCATCTTGGTTTCACGACCTCGGATATACCGGAGTTGTACCGGTGCAGTCGCGTGTAAACAGCTATGCCCTGGCGTTGCAGTTGGCCCGCAAAGGGGCCGGGCTTGCATTGGGGTGGAAACGCTTGATCCAGCCCATGCTGGCATCAGGAAAACTTGTGGCGCTGGAAGAATTCAGCCTCCCTGCCCCGAACAATTTTTACCTCGTCGGTCGCCCGGACGACCAGCTGACAGAAGGTGCCCTGGCGCTGAAAAACTGGTTGCTGGATGAATTGTCCGGGGGTTCGGTTTAGTCTGCCTCAATCCGCCATGAGGTTTTTTGGTATTGAATGAAGCCGGCTCGACCGGCCAATGGGAGTAACGTTCAACACATTCCGAATTACTCAGGAGCAACCGATGAACAAGCATTCAGCGCTTTCGTCTGTTCTGACCCCGGTAAACACCGCCAAGGGCCTGCCGAACGAGCATTATGTCGATCCCGCTGTCTTTGCCGAGGAACGGGAGGCGGTCCTGTTCGCGAACTGGTCGGGCATCGGTTTTGGCAAGGACATTCCCGAAGCGGGAGATGCCTTTCCGATCGACTTTCTCGGCATGCCGCTTCTGATGGTTCGCGACCGTGACGGACAGATCGGCGTTTTCCAGAACACCTGCCGCCATCGCGGAATGATCTTGGTCGACAAGCCGCAGAAAATCCGCGGCGCGATTCGTTGCCCCTATCACAGCTGGTGTTACGGCCTGAATGGCGAGCTGCGCACTGCGCCGCATGTCGGTGGCCCCGGACAGAACACGCATGAAGATCTGGACTTTGCTGAACTGGGCCTGATCCGCATACGTTCCTATGTCTGGCGCGACGTTGTCTTCGTAAATGTGGATGGCAACGCCCCGGAGTTCGAAGAGGTCCATCGCGAATTGATGGAACGCTGGAAAGATTTTGAACAGCCCATGTATCATGGCGGTGCGGGCGCGTCTGTCCGGCTCGAGCTGGAGTCGAACTGGAAACTGGCGGTCGAAAACTTCTGCGAAAGCTATCACCTGCCTTGGGTTCACCCGGGCCTTAACAGCTATTCGCGTCTGGAAGACCACTACAACATCAATGAACTGGGCAAGTACTCGGGTCAGGGCACCTACGTCTATCGTCAGTTCGAAGGTCAGAACGGCGAGAAGCTGGATGACTTCCAGAACCTGAGCGAACAGTGGAATGAAGGGGCGGAATACATCGTCGTGTACCCGAACACCTTGCTGGGTGTTCAACGCGACCATGGCTTTGCCTTCATCATCGATCCGATCACCCATGAGCGGTCGAACGAAAGGATCGAGCTGTACTACGCCAAAAAACCGGAAGACGCACCCGAGCACGAAGCGTTGCGCGCAAAGAACGCGCAGCTTTGGAAAACCGTTTTCGAAGAGGATGTATTCGTGGTCGAGGGCATGCAGAAAGGCCGTCATGGCGTCAAATTCGACGGTGGTCGCTTTTCGCCCGCGATGGATGGCCCAACGCATTGTTTCCACCACTGGGTGGCCACTCAGATCGAAAAAGCCCGTGCCGAGGCATGAGCGGCTTTCCGGCCGGACCATGGGTTGAGGGCGCCACGGATGCGCCCTGCTCTGTCATTTGCAATCAGGAACATCGCAGATGCAGGCGATGTTCCGCGATTGCGGAAAGACGCATGCGGCTGCGTGTGATGGGTTAATCAAGGGACGGTTCGCATCGTTGATGGCGTCGAAAAATCAGGATTCAGGCGCAAAAAGGTAGAAAGCAAATGATTGCGTACAAACCAACACACTTCGCGTTTCCGGTAAGAGGCTGACCTTGGATCTGCGAGAACTCGACAAGCAACTGTTGCAGGCTCATGCGGATAATGATGTGCCTGCGCTGATCCGGCTGTACCACGAAGCAGCCGACAGGGCCGAACAAAATCAGGATCTCGACGCTGCTTGTTTTTACCTTACACATGCGTTTGTGTTCGCGCTGGAATACGGTGCGCCCGAAGCGGATGAGTTGAACCGAAAACTGTACGAACGCGGCCGCGTCCATCGTTTGGTGTTCTGACGAAATCGGTGTAGTTGGGGTATCGTGCTGGCAAAGAGACAAAGCATGACCCATTTCACCTTTCTGTGCCTCGAAGATTTCCCGCTTGCGGCCCTGTCCATGGCCATCGACCCGCTGCGCGTGGCCAATGAGATCAGCCGCAGCGATGGTCTTGGCTGGACTGTCGTATCGGAAGATGGACAACAGGTCATGTCCAGCTCACGCCTCAGCATCAACCCTGACAAGGCGTTGTCCGAGGTGGAGGAAACCGACGTCGTGCTGGTCTTTGCCGGGGCCTCGGCCCGGTTGAAGGATCGCAAGGCTTCGGGCGGAGCGCTGCGGCGGCTTTTGTCCCGTGGCGCGCGGATCGGTTCGGTCAGCGGCTCACTTTTTGCGCTGGCGGAAGAAAAGTTCTTCGATGGTTACAGTTGTAGCGCACATTTCTGCTATACCGCTGCTTTGAAGGAACAATTCGACAGGGTGAACCTGTGTGACACGCTCTATACGATAGATCGCAACCGAATGTCCTTTGCTGGGACTTCAGCGGTGTTTGAATTCATGCTGGGCGTGATTTCGGACGAGGTGTCTGATGCAGTTGCCGTCGAAACCGCCTGCTGGTTCCAATACGCGACTTTGCGCGATGCGGATACGTTGCAGGTTTTGCCGGGCTACAGCAAAAATCAGACCCGCAATGCCCTGCCGCGCCCGGTTCGACGGGCCATCGAGTTGTTTGCAAACAACATCGAAAACAAGATCTCGATCGAGCAGGTTTCGAAACGCGTTGGCATGTCCATCCGGCAATTGGAACGGCATTTCAAGAAGGAAACCGGGATCAGTCCCGGAGGGTACTATCGCAGGCTGCGACTGGATGCGGCGCGGCAGAAGCTGCTTTACACCGACCAGTCTTTGCAGGAAATCGCGCTTTCGGTCGGGTATGACAGCGCCAGTTCGTTTTCAAGCAACTATCGGCGCGAATTCGGTCTGCCGCCGACACAGGAACGCAAGGAACGAAGCCGCGGTGCCAGACACGCGGCTTTGTCCTTTGGGCACCGTCCTTCACAGGGCCTTGGCCACCTCGATCAGCATGTGGTGAACTGAAATCGCATAGCTGCGTGGCGCGTAGACCGAAAAATCCGTTCCCGCCTCATTGCAGCGCAGCAGGCACCCCACATGGTGGATTGCAGTGCGGTTGAAAGCTCCGGCCTGCATCTGCTCGACATCCAGAACGGTCAGGCGTTGCAGCAAGCCTGTGGCACCCTGCCCGGTCATGTCGATGCGTGTGAACGCGTCAGACTGATCGGTCACCGACGCCATGCCGGCCAGCTCAGCCTCCATACGCCTGGCCAACTCCAACGGGCCTGCAAAAGCTTCCTCGCACAGGTACTGATCCGGGCCCAGCCAGTGCAGGCTGCTGGATTCGCCCTTTTCCCACCGCCCCGCCTCAGGCGCCGGGATTCCGCAAACGGTTTGAAGTTTGGCTTTGACGGTTTCCTCCTGCCCCAACCGGGCCGAGACGGATGCCAGCGCCACATCCTCCCGTTCCTGAAAGGTCAGAGTTCCGACCACGTCCCGTTTGGGTTCACTGCCGCCAATGGCGGTCTTGGCAACAAAATCACGCACGGAGCCGTTCTCCTTCGGGGTCAAGGAAATGCGCGCTGACAAGCGTCGCTTTGATGTTGGTGTCATCCACCGGGCTGACAATCTGTACGGTGTCGCCCAATCGCTGCGCCCCGCGTTTTACAAAGGCCAGGCCGATGCTGCTGGACAGGTGCGGCGAATAGGCAGCCGATGTGACATAGCCCAGATCGTTTTCCGGCACGTGCGGCGCATCTTCGTCGAACACATGGCCACCGGCCAGCACGGTATCGGCAGTGTTGACCGGCTGAATGCCGACCAAAGCCAGGCCATCCGGATCCGTCAGAGCTTCGCGTGCGCTGAGCGTCGCACCGATACTGTCTTTCTTGGCCGAGACCATGCGCCCCATACCCAGGTTGTGGGCGCTGGTGGTTCCGTTCAGTTCGTTTCCGGTGGCGTGCCCCTTTTCGATCCGCAGAACACCAAGCGCTTCGGTGCCATACGGCGTTACGCCAAAGGGTTCCCCAAGCGCCATCAAATGTCGGATCAGCGCGTCACCGTACCGGGTCGGCACGGCCAGCTCATAGGCCAGTTCACCCGAGAACGAGATACGGAACAGCCGCGCCGGGATCCCCCCGGCAATGGTCACCTCGCCACACGCCATGAAGGGGAAACCTTCGTTGCTGATGTCATAGCCGTCATCAACGACCTTTTGCAGCAACTCACGGGATTTCGGGCCCGCTATGGCATATTGTGCCCAGGCGTCGGTGGTCGAGATCATCTGCACATCCATGTCCGGGAACAGGCATTGGCGCACGAACTCCATGTGGCGATAGACACCAACCGCGTTTGCGGTTGTCGTGGTGACCACAAAGTGATCCTCGGCCAGGCGGGCGGCGGTGCCGTCATCCATGGCAATACCGTCTTCGCGCAGCATCAGACCATAACGGGTCTTGCCCACCGGCAGTTTGGCAAAGCCGTTGCAATAGATCTTGTTGAGGAACTCTGCCGCATCCGCGCCCTGCACGTCGATTTTGCCCAGCGTGGTCACGTCGCAGACACCGACACCGCTGCGTACGGCCAGAACTTCGCGATCCACGGATTCGCGCCAATGGGTCTCACCAGCCTTGGGGAACCACTGCGCACGCAGCCAGGGGCCC
This sequence comes from Ruegeria sp. YS9, assembly GCF_024628725.1. Taxonomy (NCBI): domain Bacteria; kingdom Pseudomonadati; phylum Pseudomonadota; class Alphaproteobacteria; order Rhodobacterales; family Roseobacteraceae; genus Ruegeria; species Ruegeria sp. YS9. Next base: position 368,834 of record NZ_CP102410.1, on the reverse strand, counting down.
ACCTCGACGAATACCGCGCCCTGTTCTTCGGCCCATTGGTGGCTGGGCGTCAGTCGCGTCGGTTTGAATTCTGTCCCGACCGAGCGCCCGGCCCAGGCCCCCATCGCCACCGGCGTGTAAGGTGGCCGGAAGATGGTTGTGCCGGTTTCGGGAATGCTCTTGCCGGTGATCTCGGCCATCACGGCCAGCGCGCCGACATTCGCGGTTTTGCCCTGATCGGTCGCCATGCCAAGGGTGGTATAGCGTTTCAGATGCTCGACACTGCGGAAGCCTTCCTGTTCGGCCAGTTTGACGTCCTTGACGGTCACGTCATTCTGGAAGTCCAGCCAGGCGCGGCCTTTGCCGGGCACGTGCCACAGCGGGGTGATACGGATCACATCATCCTCAGCTTTCGGCAGGTCGACCGGGCAGGCCCTGATCCCCAGCCCGTCAAGCGCCGCAAGTGCCGCATTGGTGCCCGAGGCGACCGCCCCGTGGCTGGTCAGGTTGCCAGCGGCGGCACCGGCGACCACCATACCCTTCGGCAGTTCGGCCGGCGGGATGAAGGTTGCAAGCGGTTCGAACCATTGCGGGCGGCCGCGTTGGTGGCATGTCAGTTGCACATTCGGATTCCACCCACCCGAAACGCCCAGACCGCTGACTTCGATGGGGCGGGTCTGACCATCGGCCATCTGCACGGTGATCGATTTCAGCCCCAGACGACCCTGCGCGTTGGTCACATGCGCCCCGGCCAGCAACTCACACTCGGCGATGCGCGGAGCATCGCGGCGCGGGTCGATCACGGCAACAACCTTGATCCCGGCTTTGATCAGATCCTGAGCAGCGCGGTGTCCTTCGTCGTTGTTGGTGAAGATCGCCACGCGCTGGCCCGGCGTCACAGCCCAGCGGTTTGCATAGGCCCGCATCGCGCCCGCCAGCATTATGCCCGGTCGGTCGTTGTTTTCGAAAGCAATCGGACGTTCGGTAGAGCCGGCACAAAGCACCGAGTGTTTCGCGTAAATGCGCCACAGAATCTGGCGTGGTTTCCCCGCCTCGGGCACCGCAAGGTGATCCGAGACCCGCTCAAGCGCGCCGTGAATGCCGTGATCATAGGCGCCGAACACGGTGGTGCGCGTCAGAAGGCGCACATTGTCCATCGACGCCAGCTCTCCCAGTGTCTGCGCGACCCAATCGGCATTCGATATGCCCTCGAACCGGTCACAATCAGACAATAGACGCCCACCCATCCGGCTGTCTTCGTCGGCCAGAATGACCCGCGCGCCAGACCGCGCCGCCGTCAACGCCGCGATCAGGCCGGAAGGACCGGCACCGATAACCAGGACATCGCAATGCAAATAGCCCTTGTCGTAGATATCCGGGTCGGCCTCCTGCGTCAGGTTGCCCAGACCGGCCGCCTTGCGGATCATCGGTTCATAGAGCTTTTCCCAGAACGCCTTGGGCCACATGAAGGTCTTGTAATAGAAACCCGCCGTCAAAAACGGTGAGAGGCGATCATTGATCGACAGCGCATCGAAGGTGAGCGAGGGCCAGCGGTTCTGCGATGTCGCCTCGAGCCCGTCGAACAACTCGACCGTGGTCGCGCGTGTGTTGGGCTCCTGACGGTTGCCCGTGCGCAGCTCGACCAGCGCGTTGGGCTCTTCCGAGCCCGAGGCCAGCACACCGCGTGGACGGTGGTACTTGAACGAGCGGCCAACCAACCGCACGTCATTGGCCAGCAGAGCCGAGGCCAGCGTATCACCCTGATAGCCTTCGTAGGATTTGCCATCGAAGGTAAAGCGCAGCTTTTTGGACCGGTCGATCAGACCGCCCTGCAAACGATTGTTCTGGGTCATTTTCCCCGCCCCGTCTTGCGGGCTACATCCCGCGCCAGTTCTGTTGCCAGAATTTCATGGGTCAGCGTGTCGCGTGTCACAACAAGCCACGAGCGGTCGCCCTGCTCGTGAAACCACAACTCGCGGTGGGTTCCTGCCGGGTTGTCGCGCAGGTAGAGATAGTCGTGAAACTCAGCGGCGGCCGTGTCGGATTGCCAGTCGGGCCGATTGATCAGGCTCGCGTCGCCCAGATAGGTGAATTCGGACGCGTCTCGCGGGCCAAGCAGTGGATGATTGATGATCATGTGCGGGCCTCCTCAGTGCAGGTTGGGCTGTGCGCCCACACCTTTTTCGTCAATCATCCGGCCGGTTCTGAACCGGTCCAGCCGATAGGCAGTTGCAACGTCATGCGGTCGGTCGGTGGCCATCAGATGCGCGAAACAAAAACCAGATGCCGGCGTTGCCTTGAACCCGCCATAGCACCAGCCACCATTGAAGTAGAGCCCGTCAATTCCGGTGTGATCTATGAATGGCGAGCCATCCATCGACATATCCATCACGCCGCCCCACATTCGCAGCAGACGCGCGCGACCGATCATCGGCATAAGGGACATACCGCCTTCGGCCACGTCCTCGACCACAGGCAGGTTGCCGCGTTGCGCATAGGTGTTGTAGCCATCGATATCGCCGCCAAAGACCAGACCGCCCTTGTCCGATTGGCTGACATAGAAATGTCCGGCACCATAAGTGATCACCCCGTCAAGCACCGGTTTCAGCCCTTCGGTCACAAAGGCCTGGAGCACGTGGCTTTCGATCGGCAGGCGCATCCCTGCCTTTGCCATCACGCGCCCGGAAGACCCGGCAACCGCCACGCCCACCTTCTTGGCGCCGATGTAACCCCGTGTGGTTTCAACGCCCAGCAGTTTTCCGTTTTCGATGCGGAACCCGGTGACTTCGCAATTCTGGATGATGTCGACCCCCCGTTGATCCGCGGCACGGGCATAGCCCCAGGCCACACCGTCATGACGCGCCGTACCACCGCGGCGATGCAACAGACCGCCCTTGATCGGAAACCGCGCATCGTCAAAGTTCAGGAACGGATACATCGCGCGAACGCCCTCTGCATCCAGCAGTTCCGCCCCAGAGCCGGTGAACATCATCGCGTTGCCGCGGCGACGATACGCGTCACGCTGCGCGTCCGTATGACAGAGGTTCAGAATACCGCGCTGGCTGACCATCGCATTGTAGTTCAGGTCCTGTTCAAGGTTTTCCCACAGCTTCAGCGACAGCTCATAGAATGGCTGGTTGCCATCCAACAGGTAATTGGCGCGAATGATCGTTGTGTTCCGCCCGACGTTGCCGCCACCGATCCAGCCTTTTTCCAGAACCGCCACCCTGGCGGCGTTGTGTTCCTTGGCCAGATAGTATGCCGTCGCAAGGCCATGACCGCCGCCGCCGATCACGATGAAATCATAGCTTGATTGAGGCTCGGGATCGCGCCATGCCGGTTTCCAGCCCCGATGCCCGTTCAAAACCTGCCGCATAATCGCGAGTGCCGAATACCGCATGAATTTGTGTCCTTAACCCTCAGTGCGCCGAAGTATCATGTGCCGCCGGGAAAGCCCCAGTCACGACGTAATCCGTCACGGAGTTTATCGGTTGCGACAATTTTCAGGCCGGTATTCGGTTTGATTGTCGCGCCACCTGACGGTTTTCCGGTGCATGCATCACGGGCCGGCACAGCCATCGCGCGAAGAACGCGATGCCAACCATCCGGCCGATCTCCGGTTGCCCACCATGACCGCGGCGTTGCAGTTGCAGGAATAAAGGCAACGCACCTGTCTAGCGGGGATCAGAACCGCAACAATTCAAGCGTATGCCCGGCGGGCAGGTCTTCGATCTCAGCGGGTATGATCGCCAACCCGTCTGCCTGCGCCAGCAAGGCAACACGGCCGCTATAGGATGGTGCCATCAGACGCACTTTGGGAAGGCCATCGGGCGAGGTGCCGTCAATCTGGACCGGACGGTATTCCTGCCGGCCCGCGTGGCGCTGCGCGGGTTCAGCCAGCACGGCCTGAACAGGTATCTGAGGCCTGTGGCGCAGACCCGCACGGCGCGCCATCATCTGCGATCCGATTATCTGCCATGTCACATAGGCCGAAACAGGGTTGCCCGGCAGACCAACATAGAGAGCATGCCCGCGCCTCCCGAACATGACCGGTTTACCCGGCTTCATCGCCACTTTCATGACATCGGTTTCGCCGCCGATCTCACTGAACAGTCTGGGCATGTGGTCTTCATCCCCAACAGACACCCCCCCGGTTGTAACGATCAGATCCGAGGCATCGCACGCCTCGCGCAGAACCTGTTCCAGACGGGTCGGGTCATCCACGACCGGCCCCCGGTCGGTCAGTTCGATCCAGGGTTTTTGCAACAGCGCCAGCAGCATATATCGGTTCGAGTTGTAGATTTGGCCGGGGCCAAGGGGCTCACCCGGTTGGCGCAGTTCGCTGCCTGTCGAAAAGATCGTGACCTTCAGTTTTCGGAACACCAGGACCTCGCCGTACCCGGCGGATGCCAGGGCTGCCACCTCACGCGGTCCAATTTCACAGCCGCCTCGCAGGACCAGCCCCCCGGCACAAAGATCTTCTCCCGCGCGCCGGATATGCTGGCCCGGTTTCGGGCGTCGGCTGAAGCGAATCCTGTCGTTCAGAAGATCGCAGTCTTCCTGCATCAACACGGCATCGAATTCAGGCGGCACCGGAGCGCCCGTGAAAATGCGCAAAGCGCTGCCTTCGGGGGCATCATGGTCGCCACAGTCACCCGCAGCCACGCGCCCGGCGATGGGCAGCTCGAACACCGGCCCGTCACCCAGATCACCGGTGCAGATGGCATAGCCATCCATGGCCGAGTTGTCGAAGGCAGGCATGTCGACCTTGCTGGCGCAATCCTCGGCCAGAACCCGGCCTATCGCCTGTTCCAGCGGCAAAATCTCGGTTTCGGCAACAGGATCGGCGACGGAAAGACCGCGCTGAAGGGCGTCATCTACAGTCAGATACATGTGGGCGTGGCGGTCACAGGCGCATCCATCAGCCATTTTGAGTCTCCGAAAACATAAAGGGTCCTGCGAACCCCGGCTGTTCGGCCGGATCGAGATTGGGCAGACCGGCCTTGACCGCTTCCAAATCCGAGTTGGGATCACCAACGACCGGCAGCGTACCCATGTTATGCAGACCATGCGCGGCGCGACCTATGCCGTCGCCGCCTTCTTTTCCGGACGACAAATCCGGCTCGGGTTGGCCGCAAAGCTCAAATACGCGCGCGCAGTCAGAGCCCATGCCAGGGGTGGACGTTGCGGTGGGCCCTCTCGACGACCTCTTGAAGCCCACGGTATCCCAGGCAGGGATTGGTGCAGATAGCGTCAGCCAAGTGTTCATCCGTCCCTCCGGAGTTCAGGCCGCCCGGCGGGACCCCCCCAGCAGGTCAGCCGAAACGCTGATCATCACCGGCAAAAGGAAGCGATGGCTTTTGTCGCACAGTCCGGCCGGAAATTCCCGGCCAATGGACAGCACGGCGGGTTAACTGTCATTGACATAGGTCATGATCCGCTGTTCGGGCGCTCCATCGGGAAGGGTACATTGCCGCCTCTGTTGGTTCCGCAGTTTCTGTTGGTTCCGCAGGTATTGAAATCACACCCGCAGCGTTGCGCTGGCCCTTTGGTCGGTTTCGAAAGGAAATAGGCTGGCTTGGCCGCGAAAAAGTCGACAAGTGCAGATGTCGGGATCTTTTTCAGCAGATCCCGGCCGAATGCCAGACGTTCTTGACCGTCATGTAATTCTCAAGGCCTTCGGTTCCGCCTTCCCGGCCGTAACCACTGGATTTCACGCCCCCAAAAGGCGTTTCAGGCATGGATGCTTCAAGTGTGTTGATCGACAGATTGCCGACCTCGACCTCGTCGATCAGACGGTCGATGTAATCCGCCCGGTTGGTGAAAGCGTAACCCGCCAGCCCGTAGGGAACTGAATTCGCCAGATCGATCGCCTCATCCAGCGAAGCCACCGAGTTTATCACCGCAACCGGTCCAAACGGCTCTTCGCGCATGATCCGCGCCGTTTCGGGAACGTTCAATAGAACCGTGGGTTCAAAGAAATATCCCCGTTCACCAAGCCGCGATCCGCCTGTGGCAAGCGTTGCCCCCTGTGCCACCGCGTCTTCAACCAGATCTGACAAGGCCGGCACGCGCCGGTCGTTGGCCGTTGGGCCCATTTCAACGGTTGCGTCAAGCCCATTGCCGACGACCGTGGCTTTGGCCCTTGCAACAAACCCGGCCGCATAGGCGCCAAAAATACTCTCATGCGCGAAGAAACGGGTTGGCGACGTGCAGACCTGACCGGCATTACGCATTTTGCGGACCGCGCCTGAAACAGCCGCCGATTGCACATCCGTATCTTCGCAAACAATGACCGGCGCGTGGCCGCCCAACTCCATGAGCACACGGGTGTCGTGCCGGGCCGCCAAAGTGGTCAAATGGCGCCCGACGGTCGTCGAGCCCGTGAAGGCCACCAAGCGAACGGGGTCCTGCGGGATCAGGTGGCCGGATATCTCGGACGGTTCACCGAACACCAAATTCAGAACCCCTGCTGGCAGACTGGCATCTTCGAACGCTTTTGCTATGTGCAAAGCTCCGGCAGGCGTTTCTTCTGCCGCTTTCAGAATCACCGAACAGCCAGAGGCCAAAGCACCGGCGATTTTCCGGGCAGGTTGGCTCATGGGGAAGTTCCACGGCGAAAATGCCGCAACAACGCCGACGGGCTGGTGATGAACTGCAAACTTGTGGCCCTGAGCGGCCGGAATGATCCGTCCATAGGTCCGCATCGCCTCGCCCGCATCCCATTCAAAAAACTCGGCGCCGCGAATGACCTCCAGCCGGGCCTGTTTCAGGGGCTTGCCATGTTCGAGAGTTATAGACTGCGCGATCTCTTCCTGTCGCTGGCGCATGAGGGCTGCCGCCCGCAAAATCGTATCCGCGCGTTCCCGCGGCGATGTGCGGCGCCACAGCCGAAAGCCTTCGACAGCCGATTGCAGAGCGTCATCCAGGTCTTTCACCGATGCGCAAGGCAATCGGCCGAGTTCTTCCTCGGTCGCCGGGTTGACAACCGGGATATCGCGCCCGGTTTTTCGCCACGTGCCACCGATGAACAGCTTGAGTTCTGGATACATGAAACCGGCGCCTCCGTTTGCCTTGCTTTTTTGATCGCGCGATGCCTCGTATGAGTTCAAGCGCATTGCGCGAATACGGATATCAAATCGGCGAATATCTGGTCTGTCTGCTCTGTGCCGCCCGATGCAGAGCCGTTTTGAAAGCGCGCCCCGCAGGCGACAGATCGCCGTCGGCGCGGAAGGACACTCCAATTGGCCCCTGCCCGAACGGAACCTCCCAGGCAAGCTGGGCAAGATGGTTGTTTTCGATATCCTGGTCGACGACCTCGGCAGGCATAAGGCCGATCAGGTCACGGGATTGCAGCAGCGCCCGGTTCGTCAGGTAGGACACGGATTCAATGGCGACCGGTGGCACATATTGCTGCTGACCGACGAAAAAATGATCCGCCTGACGTCGCAACGTGGTCTCTTGCGGGGGCAGGATCCAGCCAAACGGTTTGGTTTGCGCAAAGGTCACGGCGTCCCGCCCAGCCAGCGGGTGTTGAGGGCCGACAATTGCCAATATCCGATCCTCGAACAGTTTTTCCTGTCGTATCTTGTCGCGATGCCGGTGCGACGGCAGCCGCCCTACAACCATGTCGATCTCACCCGACAGCAGCCGGGGCATGAGCACCTCGTTGGTACCTTCGCTGATCTTGACTGCAACGTTCGGGCGGTCTTTCAGCAGCAGTTCAATGGCGGCAGGTAGCAAGCTGGTTGACGCTGCAAGCAGTGTTCCCACCACGACGCGGCCGGAATTTCCTTCGTTCAGATCGTCCAGTTCCTGCGCGGCATTCGACACCTGCGCAAATATCAGCTTCCCGTGACGTATGAGAGTTTCGCCAAAAACCGTTGGCACGACGCCTCGGTTGGTGCGCGTGAACAGCTTGACTTCGAAGTCCAGTTCAAGATCCTGAATCATCTTGGTTGCCGCTGGCTGAGATATTCCCAGCTCACGCGCGGCATTCTGAATGTTTCCATGCGCACCCACGGCAACCAGCAGACGCAGCTGTCGCAGTTTCAGGCGGGTCAAGGCGCGGTCCACGATGCGAGAATGACGCCCCACCATGGCTACAGCACAATCGGCTTGCTAAGCTGATCCAGCTTGGACAGCACGCTCATGGCCGCAAGCGCCGAACTTCTTGGGTTGTCGGGCAGCGCGGTGCCGCTGATCCGGAACTGAAAAGTGCCGAAATCACCTTCGGCCTCGACCTCGTGAATGTTCTTGTGGATCGTCGGATCGGCGATCAGACGAACCTGCGTTCTGTCGAACCCCACACCTGCCAAGGCGACGGCAGCGGCGACATTTGCGTTCTTGGGGTAGGCAAGCGCCGCCTCTCGCGCGGAACCCAGAAAATGAGTTTCAGCCGCGGTGATACTGCAGAGGTCAAGACTGTGTTCAGCAAGTGATCCCTTCCAACCCGCCGGCGGCTTGCGCCCCACATATGTGACGGATTTGAGCGGACCGACCGCTGCGGCGCTGAGGCAGTCCAGCCCGCCTATGGCGCCGCTTGCCAGATGCAGCCGCCCCCCACCCTTTCGCGCGGCCCTGTCCAGCCGGTCACTGACCTGCTGATCCGCAAGCGCACCGGCAGAGACACTGATGATATCCAGCCCTCGCGCCAGAATGTCCGGACCCAACCCGGCCAATGCCTCGTGCCCCGCGCAATCCAGAACCAATTCGATTCCGGCCGGCAGGTCATCAACCGAACCAACTGACTTGGGCGATTTAGGATCAACGCGCTTTGGCCTGACCAGAATGGCTGCCAACTCATGCCCATGTTCTGGCAACATGCGCTGCACATATTGCGCGATTGCGCCGGTTCCGATGACTGCGATCTTCATGTCTGGACCCTAGACCAGCATTGAAGAAATCTGAATTGGTAACTTGGTGGTATATTTTTTTCCGATAGCCATTTCCCTGAAATGGCACTGGACCGACCCGCCTGGTGTGTTTTGTTCCTGATGAAGCCACGGGGACCACGTTGGAAATGAAATACTCAAAACACGACGCGAAGGCCTATGCCCGCGAACATATGACGGGGATATGGGCAGCGGCACTGAACCCGTTCAAAGATGATCTGACTCTGGATGAATCGGGACTGCGCGCCAACATCCGCCATTGGATCGACGATCTGGATATTCAGGGCCTCTTCGTCGCCGGCAAACAGGGCGAGTTTTTTTCAATGAGCATCGAAGAGCGCAAACGCAACTTCGAAATTGCCGTTGACGAATGCGCGGGCAAAGCCGGAGTAATTGTCTCGGTTTCGGATCAGAACATGAATACGGCCTTGGAACTGGCCCATCACGCTCAGAATTGCGGTGCCGATTACATCGTACTTCACGCCCCGGTTCTGAGCTTCGTACAGGATCGTGGCGAGGTCTTGTACCAGTATTACAAGCGCTTCTGCGATGAGTTGGATATCGGCATCGCCATGTGGAGCCATCCTGACAGCGGCTATTTGATGCAACCTGAAGAATGCGCCCGCATTGCGGATTTGCCGAATATCGTCGCCATTAAGTACTCGGTTCCGCGTGAGATGTACGTGAAGCTGACCCATATGGTGGGCGACAGGATCCACGTCTCGACCTCGGCCGAACATGAATGGCTGGACAACATACTGGAACTGGACTGGAAGCTGTATCTCTGTTCGTCCCCGCCCTATCAGTTGCAAAGCAAGGTCGATCAGCGGATGAACGAATACACGCGCCTGGCCTTTGCGGGACAGGCCGATGAAGCGCGGCGTGTCTTTGACAGCCTGAACCCTGTCCGCGATGCGATGAAACGCGCGCGTCCCGCGGGCAAACCCACTGCATTCGGAAAATACTGGCAAGAGTTGCTGGGTCAGGTCGGTGGCCGTGTGCGCCCGCCGATGCTGGAACTGACCGACGCGGAAAAAGCGATCATTCGCAAAGCATTTGATGAAAGCGGTCTGCGCGTCTGAGCCGGGTGAGGCCCGGCAGTATAAGGAAATCGGATAGCGAGATGCTGATAATTTCTTTGCGGTTGTGGAAAAACGCGCCAAACTTTCCGGGATAGGGAGTGGGACATGTCAAAACTGAAAGCGTTCAACTTTAAGGCCTGGATCGACGAGCATCGCCATCTGCTCAAGCCGCCCGTAGGGAATCGTCAGGTTTGGGAAGACGCCGATCTGATGGTCACTGTTGTGGGTGGTCCGAACAAGAGAACCGACTATCACGATGATCCGGTGGAAGAATTCTTCTACCAGCTTGAAGGCGACATGGTGCTGAAAATCTATGACGGAGAGGAGTTCTATGATGTTCCGATCCGTGAAGGCGAGGTTTTCCTGCTGCCTCCGCATGTGCGCCATTCACCACAGCGCCCTCAGGAAGGCTCGATCGGGCTTGTAATTGAACCCAAGCGCCAGACCGGAGAGCTGGACGCCATCGAATGGTATTGTTTCGAATGCGGATCACTGGTGCATCGTGCAGAAATGCAGCTAAAGTCCATCGTTGATGACCTGCCTCCGGTTTATCAGAAGTTCTATGCCTCGGAACAAGACCGCACCTGCCCCAATTGTCAGGCTGTGCACCCGGGAAAGGAACCGCCCGAGGGTTGGGTCACGTTGTAAAACAAGATCAAACAGGGGAAGTAATGAAACATTTCGCAAAAACCGCCGCCGCTGCGGCTGCGTTGGCACTGTCGGCTGTGGCCGTTCACGCCGAAGAGTTTCGGTTGGGTCTGATCACGCCGCCACCGCATATCTGGACCAAGGCCGCCGAAGCGTTCGGGGCAGAGTTGAATGAGGCCAGTGGTGGCGCGCATTCGGTATCGGTTTTCCCGGCCCGCCAGTTGGGGAACGAGGCCGAAATGCTGCAACAATTGCAGACCGGCGCGTTGGACATGGCCTTCATGACGGTGGCCGAGGTCTCCAACCGCGCGCCCGAGTTGGGGGCGTTTTATGCGCCCTATCTGGCAGATGACATAGGGCACGCAGGGCGCATTCTGCGGTCTGACACCGCCAAATCCATGCTGGAACCCTTGCCGGGGCAGGTAGGCGTCGTTGGGCTGGGATACGGGATGGCCGGATTGCGCCAGATCGTCAGCCGGGGCGAGGTATCATCCGCCGAAGACTTGGCGGGCCTTAAACTGCGGATCACGCCCTTCACGCCGATCCTGGATTTCTACAACGCGGTGGGGGCAGCACCCACGCCCATGCCCTTGCCTGCCGTCTATGATGCGCTAGCCAATGGTCAGGTCGACGCCATCGACATGGACGCCGAGTTGATCTGGGTGCTCAAATATTATGAGCACGCCGACACGATCGTGCAGTCGGATCACATGATGTTCCCGATGGTCGGTCTGGTTTCGGCCAAGGTCTGGGCTGGTTTGTCCGAAGAAGACCGCGCGATGATTGCGGACCTTATGGCCAAGCATGTCGACAGCACCATTGATGCCTACGTTGAAAACGATGCCAAATGGCTGGAGCAGATCGAGGGCACTGGCAAAGCCTACAAAAAGGTCGACGCCTCGTTCTTCGGCGACGCAATCGAAGAATGGAATGGGATCTGGTCCCAGAAGACCTCTTCCCTTGACGCTTTGCGGCAGACTGCGGCAGAAACAAAATAACGAAAACGGCATGACGAAAGGGGCGCAGCTCGATCCTGCGCCCTTTTTCGCGGGAGAACAGCGATGTTGTATCGGCTGTCGGCAGGCTTGGCGCGGGTCGAGTTGTGGTGCGCTGCCTTTCTGGCGGTTTGCATAACGGTTTTGATTTTGCTGAATGTCGTGACGCGCACGGCGGGCAACGCCCTGTTCTGGGTCGATGAGCTGGCGATCTACGCGATGGTCTGGATGACCTTTCTGGGCGCGTCTTCCGCATTGCATCATCGCAGTTCGGTGTCGATCTCCATCGTTTCCGACAACGTGCCGGAGCGCGCGAAACGATTGATCCGCAAGAGTGTGGACGTGGTCGTGTTTGCTTTTTCCCTTGCGATGCTGTGGTTCTGCTGGCGCTGGTTCCTTCCGCTGGACATTGCCAGCAACGGATTTGATGTGGCGGCGTTTCAAGGTCAGACATTCAATTTCATCTATGCCGAGCCAACATTGACCCTGGGCCTGCCGAAGTACCTGTTCTGGTTGGTGATGTGGCTTTTCGCACTGGGTGCAACGCTGCATTCCACCATGCATCTGCTGAGCACCCCAGAGCAAGAGGCACAGCCATGAGCCCCATCGTCTTTCTGGCCACTTTACTTCTGTCCGTGCCCGTGGCGATCGTGCTGGCAATCACGGCCATCTGGTACATCTGGGAAAGCGGCAACACGGTTCTTTATGACAGCTTCGCGCAGAAGATGTTCGGCGGTCTTGAGAATTACGGCCTGCTGGCAATTCCTCTGTTCATGTTGACCGGGGAATTGATGAACGAAGGCGGCATGACCCGGCGCCTTGTCGCGCTGGCGCGGGTGTTTGTCGGCGGATTTCGCGGCGGGCTGGCCTATATCAACTTGCTGGCAAACATGTTCATGGCGGCAATCATCGGGTCTGCGACGGCGCAGATCGCGGTGATGTCGCGCGCCATGGTCCCCGCGATGGAGGAAGAAGGTTATGACAAGGGTTTCGCCGCTGCCACGACGGCCGCGGGCGGACTGCTGGCTCCGGTCATCCCGCCGTCGATGATGTTTGTCATCTTCGGTGTTCTGGCTCAGATCCCGATTGGTGACATGTTCATTGCAGGAATCCTGCCCGGTTTGATCCTGGCTGGGGCATTTGCATCGGTTATCACCCTGATCGGTTGGTGGCAGAACTTTCCGAAAGGGCATTGGATGACGCGTGCCGAAGCCGTTCAGGCCGTGATCAGCGCCGCCCCTGCCCTGCTGATCCCGATGTCGATCATAGGCGGTATTCTGTTCGGGATCGCCACACCGACCGAATCCGCCGCAATCGCGTCCCTGATCGCGTTTCTGGTGGGCTGGTTGGTCTACGGGGATCTGAAGCCGAGCAACCTGGCACAGATGTTCAAACGCACGGCGGCCAATGCCTCGATGATCCTGTTCATGATCGCGGCCGCCAGCGTGTTCGGCTGGGTCATCATCTATGAGGAAATACCACAGCAACTGGCAGGGCTGATCACCTCCGTCACTTCGGACCCGTTCGTGTTCCTGCTGATCGTGAACCTTGCGCTTTTGCTGGTTGGAATGGTGATCGATGGCATCGCCGCGATCATCCTGATCACGCCGATCCTGCTGCCGATTGCAACCGGTTCATACGATATCAGCCCCTATCAGTTCGGCATTGTTGCCTGCCTGAACCTTGTGCTTGGGCTGCTGACGCCCCCGGTCGGGATCGGATTGTACATCGCCTCATCCATGAGCGGCACATCGCCCGGTTCAATCCTGAAATCGCTTTGGCCTTTCCTGATCGCGGTAACTTTGGTGTTGCTTCTGCTCAGCTATTACCCAAGCCTGTCAACGCTGCTGATCTGAGTCAGATGCGTTTGCAGGCGCATTCCGTCGCAGACATGGCGCCGGAAATCACGCTCTACTTATCGGTGCCCGTCAGCTAAGCTGGTCTGAACACGCAAATTGGTCACAAAAAAGGATAATCATGCTGCTCGACACTCCAGTCTGCGATTTCGGTTGGAAAGCCCCGGACTTCACGCTCAAAGACCCGAACGGTCAGGCGTTCACGATGTCCGATCACCTGCAAAACGGGTTGCTGATCGCCTTCATCTGCAATCATTGCCCCTATGTCAAAACGATCACGGATCGGCTTGCGCAGGACACGGATCTGCTGATGTCCAAAGGGATCGGCGTGTTGGCGGTCATGTCGAACGACTATCGCGATTACGCCGAAGATTCACCGCAGAACATGCTGGAATTCGCAAGGCAGAATGGCTTCAACTTTCCCTATCTCGTGGACGAAGATCAATCCGTAGGCAAGGCTTATGGTGCTGTTTGCACACCCGATTTCTTTGGGTTGAATGCGGATGGAAAGTTGCAGTACCGGGGCCGTCTGGACAATCTCGGCCGCGGCCAGACAGGCGAGCGCGAACCGGAGCTGGTCAATGCGATGCTGCAAATTGCCGAGACCGGACAAGGTCCCCAGGACCAGATTCCATCAATGGGATGTTCGATCAAGTGGACCCGAGGTTAGGTCATGGGGATCGCTTCACTGGATCATGTCAACCTGCGCACCACGCGTTTGGATGAGATGATCGAATGGTACTGCAACGTGCTGGGGATGCGGGTCGGTCCACGCCCGCCCTTCCCCTTTCCCGGAGCCTGGCTTTATGTCGGTGAACACGCGTACGTGCATCTGGTCGGTGTCGAGACCGCAGCCGCGGGATCGGAGACCGAGTTGAAGCTCGAGCATTTCGCCTTTTCGGCGAACGGTTTGGACAGTTTCGAAGCTCACCTCAAAACAAACGATGTTCGCTATCATCGTGCGGATCTGACGGCAGTCGATATAGTGCAGTTGAATGTCTGGGATCCGGACGGCAATCATATCCACATCGATTTTCCGGCTGACGAATAAGGGCGAAAGTCGCCGGTATTTCTGGCCAGTAAACAGTTTCTCTCTCAATTTGAAGACTTGACCCGAATTGCTGGGTAGTCCTTGATAGGGTTTGATTTCTCCTGATTACTCCCGGGTAAATTGTACTGGCCAAAAAGAAATGGGGGCTGCATGGCATCGCGCCACCGCCGACATGCATGGCAGTCGAATGACTGATATTAAGGACTGGCTGGCCAGGCACGGCTTGTCCAAATATGTCGATGCCTTTTCTCGGCACGAGATCGAGCTGGGCGATCTTCCGGAACTGAGTGACGATGACCTCGTCACGATCGGCCTGCCCCTGGGACCCAGACGCCGCTTTCTGAAAGCCATGCGGGAAGAAAACCAAGGGCCCGCAGCAACACAACGCGCAAGTCAGGAACCCAACATCGTTGCCGAGCGCAGACAGCTGACGGTCATGTTCATCGATCTTGTTGGGTCGACAGCGATATCGCAGAAGCTGGACCCTGAAGATCTGGCCGACGTTCTGAGACTGTTCAAGGAAACCTGCGCCGCCGCGGTCGCCGCTTTTGACGGGCATGTCGCCAGTTACTATGGCGATGGCATCATGGTGTTTTTTGGCTTTCCGCACGCGCACGAGGACGATCCGGAACGCGCCATTCATGCAGGTCTTCGGATCGTTCGTGAAATTCCGGAAATCCGCACGCATGCACATCTTGAAGTCCGCATCGGGGTCGCGACTGGCTTGGTTGTCGTCGGTGACCTGCGGGGAGAGAAGATGTTCGAAGACGGCACCGCCATGGGCGAGACCCCGAACCTGGCCGCACGGCTCCAGTCGATGGCTGATCCGGGGACTATGATCGTCGCGCCGACGACACGGGAACTGGCGGGTGATGCGTTCGAATATGTGCGCCGTGGCACTTTTCAATTGAAAGGCTTTGCCAAAGAGGTCGAAGCCTGGCAGGTCACTGGCACGCGCCAGACTCTCAGCCGCTTCCTCGCGGCAGACGACGCCCGGATGAGTTCATTGGTCGGGCGCGCGCAGGAGCACGAAACCCTTCAAAGCAAGTGGAGGCTGGCCCGCCAGGGTCAAGGTCAGGTGGTGCTGGTCTCGGGCGAGGCGGGCATAGGAAAGTCCAGGCTGATCGAAGAGCTTTGCCGTACGATGCCGGGCGCAAAACACCGACAGCTTCGATTTCAGTGTTCACCCTTCCATGACGCAAGTGCGCTCTACCCGATCATTCGCCAGCTTGAAAGCGCGGCCGACCTGCGGGCCGGTGACAGTGCGAACGAAAAACTGGACAAGATCCACAGCGTCCTGGGCGATCCTTCTGAAGGGTCACTGAAACTGGCTGCGGCACTGTTGTCGATCCCGTTTGAAGACAGGCTTGGCCCGCTGGATCTGACGCCTGAGCAGATCATGAAGCAGACGCTGGACATGCTGGTCAATCATGTGATCGGCTTGGCGCAGGAAACCCC
Organism: Ruegeria sp. YS9; assembly: GCF_024628725.1. NCBI lineage: Bacteria > Pseudomonadati > Pseudomonadota > Alphaproteobacteria > Rhodobacterales > Roseobacteraceae > Ruegeria > Ruegeria sp. YS9. The sequence continues at coordinate 352,871 of NZ_CP102410.1, read as the reverse complement.
GACCCTCTTGCTGTTTGAAGATGCACATTGGATCGATCCAACGACGAAGACTCTGCTTGATCAGCTTGTGACCCGGATAGAGGACGCGCGCCTGCTGATGGTCACGAGTTTTCGGACAGGCTTTGATCCGGGCTGGCCACAATCACACAACCTGGTGCACGTCGCACTCCAACAACTGGACTTTGCGCAGGTCAAAGAGATCGTGAACGACGTTGCCAAAGGCAAAACCGTCCCGGACGAAGTTCACCAACTGATTGCTGCCAGATCCAACGGTGTCCCGCTTTTCGTAGAAGAGGTGACGAAAGATCTGCTGGAATCCGATCTTCTGACTGAACGCGCCGACGCCTATACGATCGACCGGTCCACGCCATCACCAACTGTGCCGAAAACACTGCATGACGCGTTGATGGCTCGTCTTGACCGACTGAGCTCGGCCAAGGAAGTCGCACAGATTGGTGCTGTCATTGGCCCGCAATTCTCTTATCCGATGATTGCAAGCGTTTCCCGTTTCGATGAGGGGGCGTTACGTTCCGGCCTGGATTCATTGGTGGATGCCGGGATCGTGATTGTCTCAGCTTCAGAGCCCGAGGAAACGTTCAGTTACCGTCACGCACTCATTCGTGACACCGCTTACAACAGCCTGCTGAAACGCGAGAGGCGAACGCTTCATGCGCGTGTGGTCGAAGCACTGAACTCTTCGTCATTGCATGACGATTTCGCCGAACCGGAAATTCTGGCTCATCACTACACGATGGCAGATTTACCGGATGAAGCGATTGAACAATGGTATCTGGCCGGACAACGTGCCGTAGAACGCTCAGCCGGGATCGAAGCGGCCACTCAACTGGGGCGTGCCATCGCGCTGTTGGAACGGCAGGAAGACTCGGTTGACCGCGATCGCAAGGAAACCAGAATTCAAACGTTGCGGGCTGGCGTTCTTCGTTCGACCGCTGGCATCGCGGCCGACGAAACGGGAGCCGTATATGCCCGGATCCGCGACTTGTGCAATCGGCTGGGTGAAACGGAACAATTGTTTCCTGTGCTCAATGGGCTCTACGCGTATCATCTTGTCCGCGGTGAATACGACCTTGCCAAGGACGTCGCGGCGCAGTTGTTGGAGCTGGCCAATCTGACCGGGGAAACGCATCACACTATGATTGCGCTCCGGGCCATGGGTGCCGTCATGTTGCATATCGGACATCTGGACGCGGCCCACGATCATCTGCTGCAAGCGCTGCACTTGTATGATCCACAGCAGCACAGCCGCCTCGCCTATGTCTATGGAACGGATCATGCCGCCATTACATCCTGTTTCCTGAGCATAACGGCCTGGTTGCGCGGAGAACCGGACCGCGCGCTCGAAATCCAGCAGCGGGCGATCTCGGCGGCGCGGAAACTCAATCACGCGCATAGTCTGGCCCAGACCCTGACCTATCTGTGTATGCTGCACCTGTTGCGGCGTGAACCGGAACAGGTTTACGACGTTGTCGCCCGCCTTGAAGAAGTGGCGACCAAACACACCTTCCCCTTCATGATACTGACGGCGAATGTCTGGCGATGCTGGGCAGACGCGCAGATCACGCCTGGCCCGGAAACGATCCGAGCAATGCGCGAGGCGTCCGAAGCCTGGTGGGCCAGCGGGGCTGGAAACTACAAGCCGGTGTTCCTGACGGCCCTTGCCGAAGCGTCACTAAAAGCGGGCGAACCGAAGGCCGCGCAGCGCCTGCTGGATGAAGCACGTGAACAGCAGGCACTGACCCATGAAGGGTGGGCTCAAGCGGAAACAGATCGGATACAGGCGTTGGCGCGGTCCATGGAAACTGCCGCAGATGATCTGTTCGCGGAGGCTCTGGAAACCGCGCGCAAACAGCGGGCAAGAATGTTCGAACTGCGCACAGCGGTGGATTACGTGCAAACCTGCGGCCAACTTGGCTGCACACCGGCCTCGCCGCCTGATCTTGGAAAGATTCTGGCCACGATCGTTGATGGCGCGCAATCCCGCGATGTCGTGCAAGCCATGTCTTTGCTCAATCACTCGAAAGCGTCGTAGAGTACTTTCCCGGCCAGTTCGGCGGGCAACAGCCTTCCATCCATCCCGTCGCTCCGTAGGACCCCACGCGCTATGCTTCGCTGCGTCAACTCGGTTGCAACTCGTCCTGATATCCGAACAACGCCGGTTGGCCACCTGTGTGCAGCAGAACAACTTTCTGGCCTTTTTCGATGACGCCTTGTTCAAGCAGTCCAAGAAGACCTGCAAAGGTTTTGGCGGAATAAACAGGGTCAAGAAAGATGCCCTCGGAGCGCGCCATCAGGGTCAACGCCTCGCGGGTTGCCCGACCGATCCGCCCATATCCGGGAGCCAAAGCGCCGCCCCAGGTACAGATGTCTTCCATGACCAAGGCAGGGTCGAAACCCATCATGGTTGCCAATCGCCCCAGGACCTTTTGCAGACGCGCTTTCTGCTGGTTCTGATCGCGACGCACGCATATGCCGTAGACTGGTGCAGACTGCCCGACCAAACGCAATCCGGCCAAAAACCCCGCATGGGTAGACCCGCTGCCAGACGGCACCACCGCCGCGTCGAAATCGCTGACCTGAGTATGCAACTCGGCCGCCCCCGCCACATAGCCCAATGCCCCCAGCGGAGGGTGATCGATGCCCAGATGGATCACGTATGGTTTTCGGCCCTCAGCCACCAGTTGGTCGGCGCGTTCGTGAAGAGCGTTGTCGGCGCCCGCCTCGTCCTCACCCTTGGGGTAGCTCATGTGTTCAGCCCCCAGAAGCTGGGCCAGAAGAACATTTCCGGATCGATGGTAGAATTCTCCCATATGCGCCACGCGGTCTTCCAATTGAAGAACGGATGACATTCCCAGTTTTGCCGCCGCTGCCGCCGCAGTGCGCACGAAATTGGATTGCACGGCACCCGTGATCAGGATGGTGTCCGCCCCCTGCCTCAGCGCCTCCCCCATGTAAAATTCCAGCTGACGGGTCTTGTTTCCGCCGAAGCTGAGCCCGGTCAGGTCGTCGCGCTTGATCCACAAATCCAGCCCCAATTGGTCAGAAAGTCGCTCTAGCCGTTCGACCGGTGTGACCGATGTCATCAACCTTGCGCGGGGATAGTTTGAAAGCGCTGCGTCTATCATGGACCAGGTGCCCTTCATTTTCATGCAAACGACTCGTGCCGATGGATGGCACTGCTGATCAGGATAATGAGGTTTTGGAAAGCGTGAAAGACAGCCGGTCACGCGCAAAAGCGCCCGACTGAACCCCTTGCTGAAGCGGGCCGGCCGCCGGTGATCAATCACCTCTCGCTGGTGTCGCTTTCGGCGTAGTTGCGCAAATCGTCCATGTCGGCGATATCCGCGTGGTTCCTGTCGATCTTGACGCCAACGGGTTTCAATCGCGAAAACGCGCGGCTCAGGCTTTCGGGCTTCATCCCCAGACGTCCGGCGATCAGCATCTTGTCGTAGGGCAGTTCCACCTCGCACCGACCGGAATCACAATCGCACAGGTTCAACAGAAACTCTGCAACGCGTTGCGCCCCGGTTTGCGCTTTCAATTGCTCCAGCTGCGCCACCAGAGCATGCAGATGCGTGAACGTCGCAGCCAGAATTGAAACGCCGATTTCCGGGTCTTCCTTCATAAGGGACAACAGCACAGGGCTGGGAATATGCATCACTTCACAGGCTGAAACGGCTTCGGCGGACACGGGATACGGTACGTTGCGCAGCGCAACGGCCTCACCAAAGCTTTCTCCACGGGTGAAAACGCTCACCACCGCCTCCGCCCCGGTCGGAGAGATGCGGAACAGCTTGACCCATCCGGCCAGGACAACGTGTACAGCCTTGGCTTCTTCCTCTTGCAGAAAGATCGTCTCGCCACGGTCATATTGCCGCCAAATCGCTTGCCGCAGCAAAGTATCCACATGTTGATCCGGCAGGCTGCGCAGAAGCAGAGACTGCCGCGCAATCGCCTTTTGTGCCTCGTGTGGCATGAAGGCACTCCCTTCTTCATCCAGTCCGGGCGATGGCCCGGGTAATCATCCCCAATGCCCTGCTATGCCAAAGTCGGCGTGTCAGGGCCAGTCTTTTTCTTGAAGATCAACTTGACAATTGTCATGTCGTAGCGCCCGTCGCTGCCCTAGGGTCGGTTCACAGCCAGTTATCCGGGGAGCATGTCAGATGGATTTCGAGCGATTTTTCAGCCAGAGCCTCGACGCTTTGAAAGAGGAAGGGAACTATCGGGTTTTCATCGACTTGCAGCGACGTTGCGGAGCTTTCCCGAACGCACGCCAGACCGATGGGTCAATCCAGCGGGATGTTCGCATCTGGTGCTCGAATGACTACCTGGGAATGGGGCAACACCCTGCGGTCATCAACGCCATGCACGATGCGCTGGAACGTTGTGGCGCCGGTGCAGGCGGAACGCGCAACATCTCGGGCACGACGCATGACCACGTTCTGCTTGAGGCAGAGTTGGCAGATCTCCATGGCAAGGAGGCCGCTCTGCTGTTCACCTCGGGCTATGTGTCCAACTGGGCCGCTCTGGGAACGCTGGCTGCGAAGATCCCCGGTCTGATCGTTTTCTCTGATGCGCTGAACCATGCCTCGATGATCGAAGGCATCCGCCACTCACGGGCGCAGAAGGTGATATGGAAACACAACGACCTTGCGGATCTGGAGGCCAAGCTGGCTGCCGCCGACCCCGACGCGCCCAAGATGATCGCCTTTGAATCCGTGTATTCCATGGATGGTGATATCGCGCCGATCAGGGAAATCTGCGACCTGGCCGACAAATACGGCGCGATGACCTATCTGGACGAAGTTCACGCCGTCGGCCTCTATGGCCCGCGCGGCGGTGGCATTGCCGAGCGCGAGGGCCTGATGGATCGCCTGACCGTGATCGAGGGCACGTTGGGCAAGGCCTTCGGCGTGGTTGGTGGCTACATCGCAGCCTCGGCAGCGCTGTGCGATTTCGTTCGCAGCTTTGCCAGCGGCTTCATCTTCACCACTGCCCTGCCGCCTTCGATCGCCGCAGGTGCCGCCGCATCCATCCAACATCTGAAGCAGTCAAGCGCCGAGCGTGATCTGCAAAAGGCCCGTGTGGAACAGGTGCGCACCCGGCTGGATGCGGAAGGGATACCGCATCTGCCGAACCCCAGCCATATCATCCCTGTGATGGTGGTCGACCCGGTGAAGTGCAAGTTTATCTCGGATACGCTTCTTGAAGAATTCGGCATCTACATCCAGCCGATCAACTATCCCACTGTTCCCAAGGGCACCGAGCGTTTGCGGATCACGCCGTCCCCGGTCCACACGGATGAGGATATCGATCATCTGGTCGGTGCCTTGTCGGCGCTCTGGCAGCGTTGTCAGATCGCGCGGATCCCACAGGCCGCTCAGTAATCAGGACCCCCCTTTGCTTGAATACTGCCGCCTCTCGGGGCGGCATTTTTTTTCTTCAGACCAGATAGAGCGCAAAAACCACAACCGAAAACCCGGTCAACACCATGGTGAACCCACGCAGCCAGCTTTGGCTGTTTTCCAAATCCAGGTAGTGTTTCAGGATCACGCGGGCCTTGATCAGCGCCAGCAACAGGATACCGCCAGCAATGATCGCGCTTGGCGCCCCAATCAGGGTCAGCAGCGCGGATCCCACGCTGAGGCCCAAGAGCGCAAGCCACGCCTGGATCAAAGGGTTCGACGACCTCTGACGTGAAATGTTGGTCAAAGATGAAGGTTGGGCCATCTGACTATCCCAGCAGATAGATCACTGGAAACAGCATGATCCAGACCAGGTCCACCATGTGCCAGAACTGCGCGCCCGCTTCGACGCTACTGGGGTCGTCGCGCCAGGCCACCAGCAACAGAATACCAACCCCGGCCAGGACATGCGCAGCATGAAAGCCGGTCAGCATATAGTAGAACAGGAAGAATGGATGCGTTTCATATCCTATCCCCTGAGACGCCTTGTCGGCATATTCCGCACCCTTGATGATCAGGAACACGACACCCAGAAGCGCGGCAAGGATCAGCGCCAAGCGGGCCCGCAAACGTTGCATGTTCCGCCGCCAATGCAGCGCCTGTGCGGCCAGATAGCCGGATGTCACCAAAACCGCCGTGTTCAAGGCCGCACCCGTGCGATGCAGATGCGACTGCGCCTCGGCAAAACCTGCCGGATCCGTCAGGCGCACCCCCATGAAAGCGATCATCCCCGCGCCAAAAACCAGCAGTTCCGAAATGATCAGAACCCACATCAGGAACTCGCCCGGCAGTTCGTCTATCAGAGAGGTATCACTCATGCGCCGACCAACTGGCGATAGATCTGCGGCAGGGCCATGGTCAGGCGATGCGGATCTGGAATGACGGCGAAACCGCCCTGCCCGAACATGCGCGGAAACCAGCTTTTGCCGGTTTTATCGATGGTGACGCCGAACACTGACTGTCCGGCCCGACGCGCCTCGCGTATGGCCATGCAGGTATCTTCGATGCCGTGGCGCCCCTCGTAGTGATCCAGGTCGTTTGGCTTGCCGTCCGTTATGACCAGCAGCAATCGGCGCTTGCGGGACTGGCTTGCCAGATCTGCGGAACAGTGCCGGATTGCCGCGCCCAACCTTGTGTAATGTCCGGGGCGCAGCGACGCGATGCGCTGTTCAACTTTGGTTCCCATCGGTTCGTCAAACCGTTTGCAACGTTGCACATAGACGCGCTGACGCTTGAGGGAGCTGAATGCATGAATGGCGAAATCGTCGCCACAAGCGTTCAGGCCCCAGGCCAAGGCCGCCAGCGCCTCGCGTTCGATATCGATCACGGCGCGACCAGTAACGGCGCTTTCAGTCGAGCGGCTGACATCCAGCAGGATCGAGACCGCCAGATCGCGGGCCTCGGGGCGGGATTGCAACCAGACGCGTTCCGTCCCTTCACCATTTGCGCAGCGGTCAACCTGCGCCCGAACGGCGGCTTCCACATCCAGCTGGTCTCCGTCCAGATGGCCCCGGGTCATCACACGCCCCGGGCGCAACGCCTCGAATTGGCGCTTGACGGCACGAATGCGCCGCGCAGTGGCCGGATCCTTGCCGAACTCGGCGGCATCGTCGCGGATATCGGCATCCGAAAGCAGAACGTTCACATGATCCGGCAGGTACTGACCCGTCCGCACATCCCATTCGGGATATAGAATACGGCCTGACAGGCGTTCGCGGTTGACGTCTTCGGGCGCCAGGTCAAGGTGAAGCTTCAACTTGGTAGGCGGCGCTTTTGAGATCTGGCCAAGACCAATCTCTTCCTGATCGTCAGCCGCCTTCTTGGCGTTGTCGGGATCGTCGTCATCGATGCGACGGTTGATATTCAGGAATTCGGCCCAGCTGAGGATGGCTTCGAATTTGTGCAGAATGAAACTGTCGCTGCGCTCGGCCTGATCCGATTTGCGGCGTCGGGCGCGGTGTGTCTTTTCGCCGGATTCCTCTGGCGGGCCTTCAGTATCGGGGTTTTCAACCTCGTTGTGTTCCGAGAACCCGACGGCCCGCAATTCCGGCCACAGGGGAACCGGGCGCATCGGCTGATAGCCGCGCGGAGCGATCAGGTCGTCGTCAAGTGCCAGAAGTTGCTCGGCCTGATCCGACAAGGGTTTGGGATCGCCCAACATATGACGGATCAGTTCTTCGACCGCAGCCTCGGCAGGCGGCAGACTGGGGATATCGCGCTGATACAGCACGCCCTTGCAAAGTTCGGTGTAAAGCGGACGCAAGCCAGGCGCGTCGTCCAGAGTCGCCTCGACCATGTGCCGGGCAGCAACCAAGGCACGCAGGTCGGCACGCAGTGGATCGTCTTCGTCAATTCGGGTTCCGGCATGGGCAGCGGCGGCGGCCAACCAGACATAGAGCGCGCCATTAGCTTCGCGCGCCGGGAATACAGCCAGACGGTCGGGCAGGCGCAAAACCTCGCCATCGAACGAGGCGCGCGGCATCAATTCCACTTCGGTTGCAAGTTTGCGGCGCCAACTCAGGCGGTGACGCGAAACCTCGGGTGAGACCGGGCGCAATTCAACGCCCGGACTACCCCCAAGCCCCCGAAAGAGGACTGCCAGCCGCCCCGCGACCTCGGAAAGGTCGACCGCGGCTCCAACATGCACCTGGGGTGCATCGAGGCGGCTGGCAAGGGTGTGCCACAGTTTCCCGATCGTTTCTTCGGGTTCCCATGGCTCAAAGTCGATCCTGACCATCACCGGCCTCACCCAAAGACGGCGGTGACAAGATCGAGGAGCCCGCGTTTGATATCCTCGTCATCGGTCAGAGGTTCGATCATGGCGGCAAGGATGGCGCGGTCGGTGGACATGCCCTGCGCGATCAGCGTCGCAGCATAGACGACCAGCCGGGTGGACACGCCTTCCTCGAGGTCCTGACCCTTGAGCCCGCGCAGCTTGCCCGCCAGCCGCACCAGCGGCTTGCAGCGTTCCAGCGGCAGGCCGCTTTCCTGCGCGACCACCTCGGCTTCCATCTGAGGCGAGGGAAAGTCGAACTCCAGCGAGATGAACCGCTGCCGGGTCGAGGGTTTGAGGGTTTTCAGGATATTCTGATAGCCGGGGTTGTACGAGGCCACCAGCATGAAGCCGGGCGCGGCCTCAAGCTCTTCTCCGGTGCGATCGATCGGCAGGATGCGCCGGTCGTCGGTCAGCGGGTGCAGCACCACGGTCACGTCCTTGCGCGCCTCGACCACCTCGTCGAGATAGCAGATCGCGCCTTCGCGCACCGCGCGGGTCAGGGGGCCATCGACCCAGACGGTTTCGCCGCCCTTCAGCAGATAGCGTCCGATCAGGTCGGCGGCGGCGAGATCGTCGTGGCACGCTACGGTATAGAGCGGGCGGCCAAGTTTCGCGGCCATGTGGGCCACAAACCGGGTCTTGCCGCAACCCGTCGGACCTTTCAGCAGAACCGGCAGATCGTTGTTGTAAGCGGCGGTGAAGACATCGCATTCATCGCCCTGGGCCAGGTAGAAGGGGGCGTTTGCCGCCCCCTCTTTCAGGTTCATGGAGCCATCCATATCCATCACTCCGCTGGGGTTTCGGCTGCGCCGGGTTCAATGACCTCTTTGCGAGGAACCCAGATCGAGTAGATGAACAGCAGCGCCCCAAGGACAACGACCAGACCAGAGCCAAGACGCATCCAGTAGAAGATCGCGATCTGGTCCTGCACGTCCATGAAGTAGTCTCCGACGACACGTTGCATGTGAGTCTGCACGGTTCCCCCGAAGGTCAGCACGAAGGTCATGAAGACCATGCCGCTGGTCATCAGCCAGAACGAACCCATATTCAGAACCTGATTATAGGGATCACGGTTCTTCAGGATCGGCATAGCGTAGCTGAAGATCGCAAGGTTGAGGCAGACATAGGCGCCGTAGAAGGCCAGGTGCCCGTGGGCTGCGGTGATCTGCGTGCCGTGGGTGTAGTAGTTCACCCCGTGCAGCGTGTGCAGGAAGCCCCAGACACCGGCACCGAAGAAGGCCAGCGTGGCACAGCCCAGCGACCACAGCAGCGCGGCCTTGTTGGGGTGGTCCCGGCGGCCCTTCCAGACCATGACGAAGGCAAAGGCCATCATCGCGAAGAAGGGGATCACCTCGAGGCTAGAGAAGATCGACCCGATCCACTGCCAGTATGCCGGCGTGCCGATCCAGTAATAGTGGTGGCCGGTGCCGAGGATGCCCGAGAACAGCGCGGCGGCGACGATGACATAGAGCCATTTTTCGACCACCTCACGGTCAACACCGGTCAGCTTGAGCATCAGATAGGCCAGGATCGATGCCATGATCAGCTCCCACACGCCTTCGACCCACAGGTGGACGACATACCACCAGTATTGCTTGTCCAGCGACAGGTTGCCCGGGTTGTAGAAGGCGAACAGGAACAGCAGCGCCAGACCCCAAAGGCCCAGAAGCAGGATGTTGGTAATGGCTGTCTTTTTGCCTTTCAGAACGGTCATCGACACGTTGTAAAGGAAGATCAATGCAGCCACGACGATGCCGGCCTTGACCCATTTGGGTTGCTCAAGGAACTCGCGCCCCTCTTTGCCCAGCAGCCAGTTGCCTTCGAACAGGTTGAAGACATACGTGACGACCACGCCCAACGTACCGACAACAAGGATGATCAGTTGCAGATAGGCCAGCTTGGGCGAGTGGATCTCGCGCTCGGCTTCTTCCGGGATCAGGAAGTAGGCCGCACCGAAAAAGCCCAGGATCAGCCAGACGATCAGAGAGTTGGTGTGCAGCATCCGCACGATGTTGAACGGCAGAAGCTCACTCAGGAAATTGGGGAATACATAGATGAAACCGGCCAGAAGGCCGCCAATCACCTGTATCGCGAACAACGCCATGGCTACCGCAAAGTAGGCATAGGCGATTTTTTGGGATTCGTATTTCATTGTTTCGTTCCCTTTCTCAGCCTGCCTCGTTGGGCGGCCAGCCCTGCGCGTCGATATTGTCCGTCCAGATCAGGAAGTTGGTCAGGTCACGGAGTTCTTCGTCGCTGAGGTTGAAATTGGGCATCTGCCGACGACCGGGAATGCCGGTCGGTTGTGCTTCCATCCAGCCCTTGAGGGATTCAAAGGCTGATTCCGGGTCGTCCAGCACGCCCCAGCGGGTCATCACGTTGCCGACTTCGGGGGCAAAGTAGGCCCCTTCACCCAGAATCGAATGACAGTTCACACAGGCGTGTTTTTCCCAGACATGTTTACCCCGAACCACACTGTCATCGAGTTTCGCGGCATTTTCAGAATTGACGATATACCAGTGGGAATGGGCCGAAAGGGCCAGAAAGATGAGAATGAAGAACAGTGACCCGCCATAAAAAATATTGCGGGCCATGCTCTTTGTCATGACGTCTCGCATTGCGCTCTCCTTTGCGCAGATTAGCTAGTGTCAGCAACATGACGGGCGGGACGCGGTAGTGCCTTAACGAAAGTCAAGACCTGTCACGAGATCAACCGGACGGTTCAGAATTGAACGATTTGGACCGGCTGATCGTCAGGAGAAGAAGAGCTGCCAGTCAATTTGCGAACAGCATTTCCGTATTGAGTCTTCTCTCCATTGAATGGCCATTGAATTGACGCAAGTATTTGCCAAGCAGTATGGAAGGAAGGAAAGTCAGCGCACTTTCCTTGCTGTGTGCAAGATTTCCGGTGCCTCGGTAGCGCCAATGGTTAAAAGGTACGAATATGGCAAACTATTCCTATATTGGTTACGCCCCCGGGGTCATTACGGTCGATTTCAACCTCGGCCCCGATTTCATTACGCTTGACCCCAATTTCGACCCCGCAACAGACCGTCGTGTATTTGATGTAACCGATGCAGCTGGCGGAACGATCCTGAACGGGGCGAACCCTCTGCCCGATACCGGCACTGTGTTCAATGGTGACCGATTCAACAACGAAAACGGTGACGACGCCACGCAAACAGGTGTGGTGACCAACCTGGACGGATCGACCACTTTTGCCAACGGAGACATCTACCTTGAAGAATCCTATTCCCTGACCAATCCATCGGGCGGAACGATCGATGTGTTTCGGGTCGAAGTCGAGGGCACATTGGTCGGATACATCACGTCCGAGCCCCTGGTTCCGGGCCTGACCTATACGTTCCAGGTTTCGAACGTTACCCCGACCAACGCCCCTGACACGACGGACCCCACCACGATTGTCGATGTACCCTGCTTTGTTACCGGAACACGGATCATGACCCCAACCGGTCCAACTCCGATCGAGGATCTGAAAGTTGGCGATGTCGTTTTGACCGCGGACAATGGGCCGCAACACATACGCTGGATTGGCACGCGACATCTGGACCAAGCGGCGCTTCGCGCCCGTCCCAGGCTGAAGCCCATCCGGATCGAGGCCGGTTCACTGGGCGATCAGTTGCCCGAGCGTGATCTGTTCGTGTCACCGCAACACCGCATGCTGGTCCGGTCGCCGATTGCCGTCAGAATGTTCGACGCCGAAGAGGTTCTTGTTCCTGCTCACATTCTTGTCGGCGTGCCTGGCATTTCAATCGCTGATGACACCCGTGCGGTGACCTATGTTCATCTTTTGTTCGACCGTCATGAAATCATCTATGCGGAAGGTGCACCTTCCGAAAGCCTGCTCACCGGCGCACAGGCCCTGTCCAGTGTTCACCCGGACGCAAGGGCGGAAATTCTTGAACTGTTCCCTGAATTGGATCAGCGCAATTACGTTCCGCTGGCCGCAAGACGGATCCCGGAAAAAGGGAAACGCGCTCGGGCTTTGGTCCATCGTCATATCAAGAACGCGCGGCCTCTGATCGCTGGACGATAGACGCCGCCCGAACAGGCGTCAGGTCTGTTGCACGGCGCGAGGGCCGGTCAGGGCAGGCCACATGGCGAACAGATACAGCCCCATTGCCGCGATCCAAAATCCATCCGCAGTCAGCATCGCCGCCATGTAACCTGCTGCCATGTCGGATCCCAACCATCGCACAAGCGCAGCAACCGCCATCAAGCCATAGGCAATCGCCATGGGCCTTGGCGCGACAAGGGGTCGACCGCTATGGCCCAAGGCGGCGCGGCTCATTACGGCCAGGGTCATGCCGCCAACGCAACCAATGCCCAGAACGTGGAGCGCGCCGATCTCATTTCCCATTCCGATGGCAGCCATCCCCCAGAGAACCAGACCCAGGGCCAGCATCCCGAGGCCCAGATGCAGGGCGATCAGGATCGGTTGACGCAAAGCCCAGCCTGTTCTCCAACGCGCCATGCGTATCAGTTGAACAAAGCCCATCACCAAAGCTACGGCTCCCGCAACAGGCCCGACATCAAGTGCAAGCACAAGCAGGGGCAGCAGCAGCGCCAGAATCATCGTCGCCCTGTCCAGCCAGGCCACGGTTACCGGCCACGATGCTTCGGGTTGACCCGCTCTTTTCATGGCATTGCGAGTAAAAGCGGGCGTAATCCGGCCGCCCAGGATCGCGATCATCGAACACAATGTCAAAAGCCCGGCCCGGATGCCGGTGTTCAACGTATCCACCGTGACCCCCATCCATTCCAAATGGACCATTACGTTCGAGGCCAGCATCAGAACCAAAAGATACAGAAACACCATATTCTGGGGCTTGGGTCGACGAACCAGTTGACTGGCAATCTTCAGCGCCAGAATGGGAACAAAGATCAGGTCCACAACTGCGACGAACAAGGGAGGCAACACTCCGGAAAACCAGACCGCCAGACGCCCGGCCATCCAGATCAATGCGACAAGCGTGATAAAGCGGGCCCGCGCCTCGGGCGCACCGGTCCAGTTCGGCACGGCGGTCAGAAAAAACCCCCCCAAGGCGGCCGTTGCATACCCAAAAATCATCTCATGCGCGTGCCACATGACCGGGGGCATCGCATAGCTTTGGTCCATGTAAGGCATCAGGCCGTCGAGCGACGCCAACCACACGCCCCACGCGACCCCTGCAAACACTCCGTAAAGACCCGCCGAAAGGAAAAAGACCCGGAACCCCTCACTGAAAACACGTGCGATTACAGCTGTCATGCCTGCTCTCCATAGCTTTTCCCGCCGTTGAGCAATGTGTAGTTCCTTCACGACCCGGCGCCCTTAACCAAAATCAAGACCGGGCTTAAACATGTGTGAAAAACACAAGTTTTATTGGGGGTTTTGATCCGTGTTTTCTGTCCAAAGTGCCTGGTCTGCGCCCTTCCCGTTGACTTTGGTCAAGGATGACATCCACGTGATGTTTCACTCTCGGCAGCGCCTCACCACGCATATGGAGAGTGATCATGTCACTTGGAATCAGCTACAACAAACCCGGCCGCGCCTTTGGGGTCGGATTGGCAATGTTGTTGGGCAGCGTCGCTGCTCCGACCTTCGCCGAAGAGCCAACTTTGAGCGAAGAAGCCTTTGAATCGTCTAAACAGCTCTATTTCGAACAATGCGCAGGCTGCCACGGCGTTTTGCGCAAAGGGGCCACGGGTAAAAACCTGGAACCGCATTGGAAGAAGACCGCAGCCGACGGCACGGTCACCGAAGGCGGCACCCTTAAACTGGGGCAGGAACGCCTTGAAAAGATTATCGCCTGGGGAACCGAAGGCGGCATGAACAACTTCTCGGACATCATGACCGAGCAGGAAATCAAGGACATGGCGACCTACATCATGATGGAGCCGCCGAAACCGCCTGAAATGTCGCTGGAACAGATGAAGGCGACCCGCAAGGTTTACGTCGAAGAAGAGGACTATCCGACCGAGCCGCTGCACGGCCGCAACTGGGAAAACTTCTTTGTCGTCATCGAACGTGACGTAGGCAAGGTGGCCGTGATCGACGGTGACACCAAAGAGGTCCTGACCCACATTCCGACCGGTTATGCGGTGCACGTTCTGAAAGCATCCGAGCACCACTCGCTGGAAGAGCCGGAACAACCCGGGCGCTTCTGGTACACCATGGGCCGCGACGGCAAGATGACCAAAATCGACCTCTGGCAGACGCCGGACAAGATGTTGGTATCCGAAGTCAAGATCGCCTATGACGCCCGCGACGTTGCCGTGTCCGGCGATGGCAAATACGTCATCGGTGGTGGCTACTGGCCGCCGCACTTTGCAATCGTTGATGCGCAAACCATGGAACCGCTCAAGGTCGTATCGACCCGCGGCGTGAACGTGGACGGCGAGTATGTCGAAGAAAGCCGCGTGGCCGCCATCTACACCACGCCGAACGAACCGACCTGGATCGTCGCCGTGAAAGAGCTGGGACAGCTATGGCAGGTCGATTACACCGATCTGGACAACCTTCGGATCGACAAGATCGACAGCGCCAAGTTCCTGCATGACGGGTTCTTTGACCCGACGGGCCGCTATTTCCAGATCGCCGCGAACGCGTCGAACAAGATGGTGGTTGTCGATACCGAAACCCACAAGCTTGAGGCGATGATCGACACCGCCGCCCTGCCGCACCCGGGTCCGGGCGCCAACTGGGTCGACCCGAACTGTGGCCCTGTGGCCGGCACGACCCACCTTGGTGTCGGTACCGTGACCGTTTGGGGCAACGATCCTGAAAACCGTCCGGATGACGCCTGGAAAGTCTGCTACGAAGTGGAAACCGACGGCCCCGGCCTGTTCGTCCGCACCCACCCGAACTCGGATTACATCTGGGCTGACCAGACCAAGCATCCGGAACCGGAAGTGCAGCAATCCGTACAGGTCATTTCGAAAGAAACCGGCGAGATCGTGAAAACGATCCAGATCACCGAAGACGAAGGCAGCGCTGCTGTTCACTTCGAATTCAACGCCGACGGCACCGAGGTCTGGGTCTCCAAGTGGAACCTGTCGGACTCGAAAGAACCCAACGGTCAGATCGTGATCTTCGACGCCAAGACGCTGGAAGAGATCGGCCGCATCGACGGGCTTTATGCCCCGACCGGCAAGTTCAACGTCTACAACCGGTCGAACCACGTCACCTGACGAGGGTGAGACCATCACAGGAAAGGGCGGGCCCCTCGCCCGCCCTTTCCTTGTTCGAGGCATCAGCCAAACTCACCGGCCTGCCACCAAGGGCCAGACAATACAGCCAAAACGGAGCCCGGATATGACCTCCGAACCGGATAAGAAAAAACCGATCTGGCGCCGGTATTTCCTATGGGGAATGCCTGTGGCCGGTATCGCCGCGGCCTTTGCCGCCGGCATCATCTTCTGGGGCGGGTTCAACACCGCAATGGAAGCTACGAATACCAAGGAATTCTGTATCTCGTGTCACGAGATGCGTGATTTTGTCTACGAAGAATATACCGGCACGATTCACGACGTGAACCGGTCGGGCGTGGGGGCTGTCTGTTCCGACTGCCACGTACCCAAAGACTGGACCCATAAGATGATCCGCAAGATCAAGGCGTCCAAAGAGCTTTATGGCAAATTGGTCGGCACCATCAACACCCGCGAAAAGTTCGAAGCCAAACGTGTGCATCTGGCCATGAACGAGTGGGAGCGGATGAAGGCCACCGATTCGCGCGAATGCCGCAACTGTCACGATTTCGAATCGATGATGCCCGAATTCCAGAAGCCACGCGCCCGTCAGCAGCACCTCAATGCGATGACCGTCGGACAGACCTGTATCGACTGCCACAAGGGGATTGCACACTCGGATGCACGCGACCGGGCGGACGAAGAGTATCTGGAAAAGCTTGAAGCACCGAACCCGGACTTCATCCGGCCGATACCCCCGGAATACCTGGCCAGCCTTGAAAAGATCGAAGCCAAAGAGGCCGCTGAAGCAGAAGCAGAAAAAGCCGCCAAGAAGGCTCAGCAAGAGGCCGTTCAGGCCCAGATCGCAGCGGCTGTTGACGCTGCTTTGGAGGAAGAACGCGCAAAAGCCTCCGGTGAAGAGGCCGCAGCGCCCTCTGGCGGAGCGAGCGACGTTGCGTCCAACATTGACTGGAACGCAGTGGCCGCGGCGGATCTGAAGCTGTTCTACCCCGGTCAGGCCTCTTTCGAATGGGTCCAGAACGGCAAGTTCCATGGTGGCGCACGCCCCCTGACCAAAGGCGGGGATCAGTGCACCACCTGCCACGCCAAGGAACTGGACACCATCGGCAACAAGATCGTTGCAGGTGGCGATCTTGAACCGACTCCCATTCCGGGCAAACGCGGTGTCATCGACGCAACCGTTCAGGCGGCACATGACGACGAAAACCTCTACATTCGTCTGCAATGGCCGGACGCGGGTCACAACCCTGCCCCGTTCGTCGATGGCGGCAAGATGGACCCGGACAACCAGATCAAGGTTGCCATGATGATTACCGGCACTGGTATCGAGCTCGGCGATCAGGTGGGCTGCTGGGCCTCGTGCCACGCCGACAACACCTATATGCCTTTTGCGCCCGAAGCGGATGCGATCGCGGCAAATGCGGATGTTGCCGGTCGCCTCAATGCCACGGACACCATTACCAAATACATCAGCGAAAGCCGCACCGATGTTGAGGTCAAAGGTCGCCGCGGCAAGGCCCTGGGTGGCTGGGACAAGCTGAAGGCCGAGGAACAGATCGAGCAGTATCTGGTCGACGGCACCTATCTTGACCTGATGCGTGTCTACGCCGACGGAAGCGCCACCAATGGCTATCTGTTGGAGCAGCGCGTGGTCAATGATGGTGAAATCGCCGCATCGGCCGAACTGTCCGGTGGCATGTGGACCGTGGTGTTTACGCGCCCCCTGAATTCGGGTGCGCCCGGTGATGTGCCTTTGGAGGCAGGCAAGACCTATACCGTTGGCTTTGCCATCCACGACGATTTTGCTGCCGCAAGGTTCCACCACGTGACGCTGAATACCAGCCTGGCGCTGGATGATGACAGCGCGCTCATCAACGTGGTCAAACAATAACGGATCGGGGCCGGGTCAACCGGCCCCGGCCACTTTTGGAAAGGAGACATGGACCATGAAACCCCAACGCCTTCTTCCCGCGCTGCTGCTTCTGGCCGCGCCCGCCTGGGCGGACGAAACCGCCGAAATCTGCGCCGAGGCCGAAGAGCGCTATGTCGAGTTGTTCGGTCAGCCTTCGTCGGCCGTCGAAGACGCTGAAGTGGTGCTGATGTACAAATACAATTTCTGCCCAGCCGAATTGACCGTAAAGGCAGGCACAACTGTCCGGTGGGTGAATGTCGACAAACGCACCAGCCATTCCGTTCTGTTGAAGGATGGCAGCCAACCTGAAAGTGATCGCCTGTTCCCCGAGGAATCCGTTGAACTGACTTTTCTCACGCCCGGTCCACAGGACTATCTGTGCGGCCCGCATTGGGAGACACAGAACATGATCGGAATGATCACCGTCGAACCCTGAAACAAGGCACAATACAGGCAAGATGAAGGAGCGCGGGCGCAAATCCCGCGCTCCTTAACTTATGTCAAGGAGGTTGGTTTTCGATTGGGCCAATCTTCCCCCATGACACGCCCGGCTCACCCAGCAACGTCTTGCAAACGCAATCGATCTGCATGGGATACCGGATCTCGAAGACTTTCAGACCAAGCGAGTTTGCACATGAGCGGTAAGGTTTTTCTGATTGGCGCAGGCCCCGGCGACCCCGAGCTGATGACCTTGCGCGCACTGCGGATGCTGCAAGAAGCGGATGTCGTGGTTTATGACCGGCTGGTGTCCGCCGACATTCTGAACTTGCACGCGGAAGGCGCCCGCCTGATCCCTGTCGGCAAAGCGCCCAAATGCCACACCGTTCCGCAGGACCGCATCAACGAAATACTGCTGGAAGAAGCCCGCGCTGGTCACACGGTTGCCCGGCTGAAGGGTGGCGACCCCATGATCTTTGGTCGCGGCTCGGAAGAGGCTGCCTATCTGATGGCCCGCGGTGTTGCTGTTGAACACGCACCGGGCATTACTGCAGCCCAGGGGGCGTCTTGTTCGACGGGTGTGCCGCTGACCCATCGCGGGCTGGCAACCTCGGTTCAATATGTCACCGGGCATCGGCAGGCCGACAAAGTGCTGGATCTGGACTGGAAACGCCTTGCCGACCCGGACTCGACGCTGGTGGTCTATATGGGCGTTGGCAATATCGGTCAGATCGCCATGGGGTTGATGACCGAAAACCTGCCGGGCTCGACGCCGGTTCTGGCGGTGGGCAAGGCCACGACACCTGATGAGCGTCGTCTTGTGTCACGGCTTGACCAGCTGGCCACGGATGTGCGCGCAGCCGACCTGAAGGCGCCGACGCTGTTTATCATTGGCAAGGTGGTTTCGCTTTATGCCGAACGGCCTGTGGCCGAGCTTCTGGAACAGGCCCATGGCTAAGCTGGGAAGACGAGACCGAGGGATTGACCCAACACACACCGACAGGTCGCCGGGGCGTTCGGGATGGGTGGCGCGAACCTGTCTGACCATTGCGGTTCTGGCCGCGACCTCCGCCTTCGCGGCGGATGTCATCGATCCCGATACCCTGAAAAGACTTGTGCATCAGGATTGCGGTTCCTGTCACGGACTGTCCCTGAAGGGCGGCCTTGGTCCCGATCTGCGCAGTGAGACGCTTGAACACTACGACGCGGATGTTTTGACCAGCGTCATCCTTGACGGCATCCCTGACACCGCGATGCCCCCGTGGCGGCCTCTGATCAGTGAAGAAGAAGCCGAGTGGATCGCCCGTTACCTGCTGGAACAGGAGTCACAATGAAACACTTTATCCTTGGCCTTGCAGCCACATTGATGATGTCCACCGCCCAGGCTGAACCAACTGCGACAGGCGACCTTGGTCTGGTCATCGAACGCGCCAAGGGCTCGGTTCTGCTGGTGGATCAATCCGACCGTGCAGCTCTGGCCCGGATCGAGGGGTTGGGTGATCTGTCGCACGCGTCCTTGGTCTATTCACCCGATGAACGGTTTGCCTATGTGTTTGGCCGCGACGGAGGGTTGACCAAGATCGACATCGTGACCCGCCAGATCGTGAACCGCGTCGTGCAGGCCGGCAACGCCATTGGCGGGGCGATTTCGGACGATGGCAAGCTTGTGGCGGTGTCGAACTATGAACCCGGTGGCGTGCGCGTATTCGATGCGGACACGCTTGAAATGGTCGCTGACATCCCGACCGGCAGCAAAACCATCGGCCTGGTCGATGCGCCGGGTCGGCGGTTCGTTTTCACGATGTGGGACACTGGGGAAACCTGGATTGCCGATTTCGCAAAGGGCGCACCAGAGATCACCAAGATCCCGGACATGGGCAAGAACCCCTATGACGCGCTGATCACTGCCAATGGCCGCACCTATATCACCGGCCTGTTTGGCGAGGACGGCCTGACCGCACTGGATCTGTGGGCCGAAACACCCGAACCGATCCGGGTTCTGCCCGATTACGGGCGCGGGCAGGAAGAAATGCCGGTCTATAAGATGCCTCATCTGGAAGGCTGGGCGCTGACGGGCCGCGAATTCGTTTTGCCCGCTGTCGGTCATCACGAGGTTCTGTGGATCGACGCCGATACCCTGTCCGAAACGGGCCGGACCAAAACCCACGGGCAACCGGTCTTTGCAATGGCGCGTCCGGATGGGCGGCAGGTCTGGGTCAATTTCGCCCACCCGCTGAATGACACCATTCAGGTGATCGACAGCGTCAGCAAAGAGATCATCCACGAATTCAAACCCGGCCCGGCCGTGTTGCACATGGAGTTCACGCCGCGCGGACATGAGGTCTGGATCAGCGTGCGCGATGCCAACAAGGTCATGGTCTACGACACGCATAGTTTTGAAAAACTGCGCGAGATCGACGCGGACAGCCCGTCCGGCATTTTCTTCACTGCTCGCGCCCACAGAACAGGGCTGTAACCGATGCGACATATCACGGACCCGATCGACCGCCGCCTGCTGGACGAGTTTCAGCGCGACTTCCCGATCACCGAAAGACCGTTTCAGATACTGGGTAACGCTCTCGGGCTGGACGAAGCCGAAGTCATTCATCGCCTGTCCCGGATGCGCGCCACAGGCCGCATTACACGGGTTGGCGCAACCATCACACCCGGCGCGGTGACGGCCAGCACTTTGGCTGCCGTGGCGGCTCCGGAAGATCGGTTGGAGGAGGTTGCCGCCCTGATCGATGCCGAACCCGGCGTGAATCACAATTATCAACGCGAAGACGCCTGGAACCTGTGGTTTGTCGCGACCGGGCCGGATCGCGCGCATGTCAACGATACCCTTTCACGGATCAGTCGATCCACCGGATTGCAAGTGCTGGACCTGCGGCTGGTGCGTCCTTTCAACGTGGATCTTGGCTTTCGCATGACTGGAGGCATCAAGAACGTGCCCACAGCGCGAAAGGTCGATGCATCCGTCATGCGCGAGGGCGATCGTTGCCTGCTACAGTCTCTGAGTTCCGGGCTATCTTTGGTCTCAGAACCCTACGCCGCTCTGGCTCGTTCGCTGAAACGGGATGTCACCGACGTGATGGAGCGGGTCGAGGCTTTGCATGCAGCCGGAATAATCTCGCGGCTCGGCGTCATCGTGCGTCACCGGGCGCTTGGCTGGTCGGCCAATGCGATGGTGGTCTGGGATCTGCCGGCAGAACAGATTGAAACCGCTGGTCCCGCTTTGGCGGCCTTCCCGGGGGTGACTTTGTGCTACGAGCGCAATCCGGTTCCCGATGTCTGGCCATATCGCCTGTATTCCATGATCCACGCCCGCACACGCAATGAGGCTTTGGATGTTCTGGCCGGCGCGATTGCATTGCCCGAACTGGCCGGAGCGCGACACAAGGTTCTCTTCTCAACCCGCTGTTTCAAGCAGACCGGCGCGCTGATTCAGGCCAAGGAGGCTGCCGCATGACGCTGGACCAAACGGATCGCGCGATCCTGAATCGTATGCAAGAGGATCTGCCGCTTACTTCGCACCCTTACGCAACCGTCGCCGCAGAGCTTGGCCTGTCCGAGGCCGAATTGCTGACGCGTCTGAGCCGTATGAAAGATGACCGCACCATTACGCGCTTCGGTCCATTTTTCGACGCCGCGGCCATGGGTGGGGCTTTCTGCCTTTGCGCAATGGCCGTTCCAGCCGAAGATTTCGAAACCGTCCTGACCAAAGTCAATGCACATCCCGAGGTGGCCCATAATTATGAACGCACGCACCGGCTGAACATGTGGTTCGTGCTGGCCACCGAAACACCCGAGGGGATCGAGGCCGCCGCCGATGCCATCGAACGGGAAACGGGGATCAGTGTTCTCCGTTTCCCCAAACTTCAGGAATTTTTCATCGGCTTCCGGGTGGCGGCATGATCGACGCAACAGACAGACAGATTATCGAGTCGCTCCAGGGGGGATTGCCCCTGGTGTCCGCGCCCTATGCGCAGGTCGCTGCCGATCTGGGCCTGACCGAAGCCACCCTGCTGGACCGGCTGGCCGCGCTGAAAGCGCGCGGGGTGATCCGACGGATCGCCGCAGCCCCCAATCATTACAAGCTGGGCATGACGTCGAACGGCATGACCGTCTGGGATGTTCAGGATGACCTGATCACCGAACTGGGCGCTCATATCGGGGCACTGCCCTTCGTCACCCATTGTTATGAACGGCCCCGTGCCCTGCCCGACTGGCCCTACAACCTGTTCGCCATGGTTCATGGCAGCTCGCGCGACGAGGTCGAAGAGAAACGCGGCCAGATCGCCGCGATTCTGGGATCGGCCTGCCGGGGCAGCGATATCCTCTATTCCACGCGCATCCTGAAAAAGACCGGGCTGCGCCTGAGACAGAAAGCCTGAGACATGTTCCGCCTGACCGAATACATGCATCAACTGGTCAAACCGACTCCGGTGCGCAAGCGTCGCCCCGGCCCGGTAAAGCCGGTTGTGATCTGGAATTTGACGCGGCGCTGTAACCTGAAGTGCCGCCATTGCTACACCGTCTCGGCGGATGTCGCGTTCCCGGGGGAGCTCAGCCATGAGCAAGCCATGGTAACCCTTGAGGATCTGGGCCAATTTCGCGTCCCAGCCCTGATCCTCTCGGGTGGGGAACCGCTGGACCGGTTCGATTTCTTCGACATCGCAAAACGGGCCCGTGATCTGGTGCCAATGCTGGCCTTGTCGACCAACGGCACCCGGATTTACGACGAAACCGCCGATATGATTGCGGATGTGGGCTTCAACTATGTCGGCATCTCGCTGGACGGGATCGGAGCGACGAATGACTGGTTCCGTGGCGTCGAAGGGGCTTTTGCAGACGCCTTGCGCGGCGTGCGAGAATGCAAAAAGCGCGGCATCAAGGTTGGCCTGCGGTTCTGCCTGACCGAAGGCACGCAACATCACTTGCCTGACTTGCTGAGCCTTTGTGATGATGAAGGTGTCGACAAGTTCTACCTGTCGCATCTTGTCTATGCGGGACGCGGCGACAAGAACCGGGGCGAAGATGCCGCGCATCAGCGCACGCGCAAAGGCCTGGATCTGTTGCTGGAACGCGCCTGGGAAGCCGCATCGGGCGGTCGTCCGCTGGATATCGTGACGGGGAACAATGACGCTGATGCCGGGTATTTCCTGAACTGGATTCGCACGCATTTCGACGCCGAAAAAGCGGCACATGTGCGCGCGCACCTGGCCGCGTGGGGCGGGAACTCAAGTGGTTTGGGCGTCGCCAATATCGACAACCTTGGCCGGGTCCATCCAGACACTTACTGGTCCGATTACACGGTGGGCAACGTAAAGACCAAATCGTTTTCCGAACTCTGGACCAGCGATGATCCGATGCTTGCGATGCTCCGCACCCGCCCACGCCCGCTGAAGGGGCGCTGCGGAACCTGCGAACTCAAGGACGTGTGCGGCGGCAATACCCGCATCCGCGCCTTGCAATTGACCGGTGATCCATGGGCCGAGGATCCGGCCTGTTACCTGTCCAACCAGGAAATCGGTGTGGATGAAGCAGGGGAACGCCTTCAGGTCACACCGTTTCGGGGGAAAAGCCATGATCCGGCGCATCAGTTCTTTTGACACCGTAAGTGCGAGGCTTTCAACCGCTGCGCCTGTGGCGCGTGCGGGAACCTCCGGCGGGAGTATTTTTGAAAAGATGAAGATTGGGGCATTATGCTCGATCCTTGGCGCGGGTGTCGCCTGGGCCGACGCGCCTTCGGACTATGCGGAGCATTGTGCATCCTGTCATGGCGAGAACCGTCTGGGCGGTGTTGGCCCCGCGTTGATCCCTGAAACGCTCAAACGCATGCGGGGTCCCCGGGTTGCCGCGGTAATCGCGGAAGGGCGCGCCGCGACACAAATGCCGGCCTTCTCGCACGAGCTGGATGCTCTGCAAATCGAAGAGCTGGCCGGTTGGTTGAAATCGCCGTTGGAATCCGACCCCGAATGGGGCGAGGCCGAGATATTGACCAGCCGGATGCTGGACGAGGAATATGTGCCGGTGGATGCGCCCGTCTGGGACAGCGACCCGATGAACATCACGCTGGTGGTGGAAACCGGAGATCACCATGTCAGCGTTCTGGATGGCGACACGTTCGAGGTTCTGGACCGGTTCGAAACCCCCTTCGCCGTGCATGGCGGTCCAAAATTCAGCCCGGATGGGCGGTATGTCTTCATCATGTCCCGCGACGGATGGGTCCAGAAGTACGACATTTGGGCCCTGAAGCAGGTGGGCCGTGTGCGTGCCGGCCTGAACAGCCGTAACATCGCCATGTCCGGCGATGGCAAATGGGTGGCTGTAGCCAACTATCTGCCCAACAGCCTGACGGTGTTGTCCACCGAAGACCTTTCAGTCGCAAAGGTCATCGAGGTCAAAAGCAAGAAGGGCGTGCCCAGCCGCGTTTCGGCTGTCTATCAGGCCCCTCCGCGGGAAAGCTTTGTTCTGGCGCTGAAGGATGTGCCCGAGATTTGGGAAGTGTTCTACGGTGCCAATCCCCCGCAATCCGGGCTTGGTCATGATTTCCGCATCGAAGGCCAGTTCAAGAACCCCGACCCCTTCCCGGTGCGCAAGATCACCACACCTGACTATCTGGACGATTTCTTTTTCGACCAGAGTTATGAATATGTCATGGGAGCGTCCCGCGATGGCAAGGGCGGACAAGTGATTGATCTGGTGATCGGGCACAAGGTGGCCGATCTGGATTTGCCCGGAATGCCGCATCTGGGCTCGGGCATCACATGGAAACACGGCGATACGACCGTGATGGCCACGCCGCACCTGACAGACGGCGCCGTGTCGGTGATCGACATGGAAAGCTGGGAAACCGTCAAACGGATCAAGACCGAGGGCCCCGGGTTCTTCATGCGCAGC
This sequence comes from Ruegeria sp. YS9, assembly GCF_024628725.1. Lineage (NCBI taxonomy): Bacteria > Pseudomonadati > Pseudomonadota > Alphaproteobacteria > Rhodobacterales > Roseobacteraceae > Ruegeria > Ruegeria sp. YS9. Next base: position 328,147 of record NZ_CP102410.1, on the reverse strand, counting down.
CATGAGAACTCGCCTTATGTCTGGGCCGATGTTTTCTTTGGCCCCAACAAGGACGCAATGCACGTCATCGACAAGCAAAGCCTTGAAATCGTAAAGACCCTGCGCCCCGCTCCCGGAAAAACCGTGGCCCATGTCGAGTTCACCAGGGATGGCAGCCACGCGCTGGTTTCGATCTGGGAAGATGACGGCGCGGTGATCGTTTATGACGCGCAGACGCTGGAAGAAATCCGCCGCCTGCCGATGCGCAAACCTTCGGGGAAATACAATGTCTGGAACAAGATCACCTTCTCGGAAGGAACCAGCCACTGAGGGAAAATGGCCGGTTTGGAAACTGGCCATTCTGCTGTATCCGGCCACGGCGTTGACCGTGGCCATCAACCTGTTTTTGCTCGGGCTTATCCTGCACAGCGTCGGGTTCGGTGCAATCGAACCGGTGCCGGCTCTCCTCTGGTCGATTCCGCTGGGCATTCCTGCGGCATGGCTGGCCGGTCGGTGGCTGCGCGGATTGATGGACGAGGCCGACGGGTAGATTCAAATTTTCAGGCACCTGACCTAAGTCAAGTCTTCGCCTGGAAGAATCCCCTACGGTTCAGAAAAGAACGCCGAGCTGGATTCTCAATGCCCACCGTCCGCCCCCCGCATAGCCTGTTTGATCGCGTGTCCCGCGCGGTGTGCGGTTTGGTGGGTGTTTTCCTGTTGCTTTTGCAGATGCTTGGCCCGGTGCTGGCGAGTCCCGGGGACAGCATGTGGATCGAGATCTGCTCGGAGGCAGGGGCGGTCTGGGTTGAAGTGGACCTTGAGGAAGGCACTGATGACCCGACCGCACCTTGCCCGAAATGCGCCGATTGCGCGCTGTGCGCGGTGACAGTGGCAGCCCCGCTGCCAGACCTGCCGCTGCTGACGCAATCCGGAAATGTACAGATTGTACCCGCTGCAATCGGGGATCTGTGCATTTTGTACAACTCAAGGCGACTGTGGCCCGAAACCCGAGGGCCCCCGGTTGCGACCCAAGAAAAATCTGAACGCGCCCTGCGCGCGTCCGTGGCGTTCACTCAAGTAAACGGAGGTGCGCCGTGGTCGTAAGTCGCGCAATCCATTTCCTGCTGGCTTTTACCCTGTCCTGCCTGATGGCGATCAGCGCCCATGCCGACAGCCTGGCCAGCTTCCTGCCCGACATCGAACCTGCCGATCTGGCCCCCGGTGCCGATGCCTTTGGCCCGGTACGCGATGACGTCAAGGTCGCCCCCGTCCTGAAGGGCGGCGAGACCGTTGCCTGGGCATTCCTGACCTCGGACTTTGTTGGCACGACCGGTTATTCCGGCAAGCCGATCCATGTCGTTGCCGCCATCGATAACAATGCCGTGTTGACCGGAGTGCAACTGGTCAAGCACTCGGAACCCATCGTGCTGATCGGCATCCCCAATTCCCGCATGGTTGAATTGACCGAAGGCTATGCCGGCCTTGACCTGAAGGTTGAAGCTGAAACCGGGGGTGAGGGGCACGACCTCGACATCATCTCGGGCGCGACCGTCACGATCATGGTGATCGACGACAGCCTTGTGCGTGGCGGCATCAAAGTGGCGCGTGCATTGGGTCTGGGCGGCTTGTCGCCGTTGCAGGCCGACGGGCCAAAGCGCGAAGTCGATATGGCGCAGAATGCGGTCTATGACTGGTCGACCCTGTCGGGTGACGGCTCGATCCGGCGGTTGACGCTGGATGTCGGGCAGGTCAACGCCGCCTTTGAGGCCACCGGCGACCAGCGCGCGATCAAGCGCCCCGAACCGGGCGAACCGGATGACACCTTCATCGACATGCATATGGCGCTTGTCTCGGTTCCGTCGATCGGCAAGTCACTGCTGGGCGACGCCGAATACCGGAACCTTGTGAACTGGTTGGACGAGGGCGAACAGGCCATTCTGGTGCTGGGTCGCGGATCCTACAGCTTCAAGGGATCAGGCTATGTGCGCGGCGGGATCTTCGATCGGATCCAGTTGATCCAGGGCGACAACTCGGTCCGGTTCTTCGACAAACAGCAAGTGCGCCTTGGCAAGGTTGCAGCCCCGGATGCGCCCAGTTTCACCGAGCTGGACATCTTCAAGATTCCCGCCGATGCCGAGTTTGACCCGACCGAGCCGTTCCGCCTGCAACTGCTGGTACAGCGTGCCGTGGGTGCCGTTGAGAAAACCTTTCTGACATTCGATCTGGGCTACAAACTGCCCGACCACTACCTGCTGCCCGTTGCAGCCCCAACGGTTGTCGAGGATGCAACCGGCGAAGCCGCCGCCAAGGCCGCCCTGTGGCAACGCATCTGGAAGGATCGCACCGTCGAAATCGCCATTCTCGGCGTCATGCTGCTGGTCCTGACCGCGACGTTCTTCTTTCAATTCCACGCGACGATGAATGCGCGGGTCTTCTACTGGTTCCGCATCGGCTATCTGACCATGACCCTGTTCTTCATCGGCTGGTACGCCAACGCGCAGCTGAGCGTGGTGAATCTGATGGCGCTGGCGGGCAGCTTGCGCACAGGATTCTCGTGGGATGCGTTCCTGCTGGACCCGCTGGTCTTTATCCAGTGGTTCGCTGTCGCTGCCGCGCTGCTGTTCTGGGGGCGAGGCGCCTATTGCGGCTGGTTGTGCCCGTTTGGCGCGTTGCAGGAGTTGACCAACAAGATCGCCCGCGCGCTGAAAGTACCGCAATGGACGCTGCCCTGGGGACTGAACGAGCGCCTGTGGCCTGCAAAATACATGATCTTCCTCGGTCTCTTCGGCCTCAGCTTTGTCTCGATCCCGTTGGCCGAGAAATACGCCGAGGTCGAGCCGTTCAAAACGGCGATCATTCTGAAATTCATGCGCGACTGGCCCTTTGTGGTCTTTGCGCTGGCCCTGCTGGGAATCGGGCTGTTCATCGAACGGTTCTACTGCCGCTATCTCTGCCCGCTGGGTGGAGCACTGGCGATCCCTGCCCGTATCCGCATGTTCGACTGGCTGCGCCGCTACAAGGATTGCGGCTCCCCCTGTCAGACCTGCGCCAACGAATGCCCCGTTCAGGCGATCCACCCCACCGGTGAGATCAATCCGAACGAGTGCGTCACCTGCCTGCATTGTCAGGTGCTCTACCAGTCCGAGGACAAATGTCCCGTCGTTATCCGCCAACTGAAACGGCGGGCCAAGACAGGGTCGGTCCAGATGAAGACCCCACTCGGACAACCACCGGCGAACCATCCGAACGCCAAACCGCAATCCGTTTCCTAAAAGGAGGAACGAACATGTCGGAACATGACAACAAGCTAACCGTCACACGCCGCGGGATGCTGGGTGCAACTGCAACCGGCGCCGTGCTTGCCGGGACCGGTCTGGGCTCGACCCTGATGACCGCGAAACAGGCGAGCGCCGCGGCCAATGCCAATCTCGAGCCCGGCGAGCTGGACGAGTATTACGGTTTCTGGTCTTCGGGTCAGACCGGCGAGCTGCGCATCCTGGGCTTCCCGTCCATGCGCGAGCTGATGCGCGTTCCGGTGTTCAACCGCTGCTCGGCCACCGGTTGGGGCCAGACCAACGAGTCACTGAAGATCATGACCGATGGTCTGCTGCCGGAAACCAAGGAATTCCTCGCCAAGCGTGGCATGAAAACCTATGACAACGGCGACCTGCACCACCCGCACATGTCGTTCACCGACGGCACCTATGACGGCCGTTACCTGTTCATGAACGACAAGGCCAACACCCGTGTCGCCCGTGTGCGTTGCGATGTGATGAAATGCGACAAGATCACCGAGATCCCGAATGCCAAGGCGATCCACGGTCTGCGTCCGCAGAAATTCCCGCGCACCGGCTATGTCTTTGCCAACGGCGAAGATGAAACGCCGCTGGTCAATGATGGCAGCGTGCTGGACGATCCGTCGCAATACGTGAACATCTTCACCGCGCTGGACGGCGACACCATGGAAGTGGCGTGGCAGGTGATCGTGTCGGGCAACCTCGACAACACCGACTGCGACTATCAGGGCAAATACGCCTTCTCGACCTCGTACAACTCGGAAATGGGCATGAACCTGGCCGAGATGACCGAGAACGAGCTGGACCACGTGGTTGTTTTCAACCTCGCGGAAATCGAAAAAGGCATCGAGGCTGGTGATTATCAGGAACTGAAAGGCGTCAAGGTTCTGGATGGACGTAAGGGTCAGAACAAGAAATACACCCGCTACATCCCGATCCCGAACTCGCCCCACGGCATCAACACCGCGCCTGACGGCAAGCATGTCTGCATCAACGGTAAGCTGTCGCCCACCGTGTCGATCATGGACGTGACCAAGCTGGACGCCCTGTTCGAAAGCGATGCCGATCCACGGTCCTGCATCGTCGGTGAGCCACAGCTGGGTCTTGGTCCGCTCCACACTGCCTATGACGGTCAGGGCAACGCGTTCACCACGCTGTTCCTGGACAGCCAGATCGTGAAGTGGAACATGGACAAGGCGATCCGCGCCTACGCGGGTGAGGATGTCGATCCGATCATCTCGAAGGTCGATGTTCATTATCAGCCGGGCCACAACTCGACATCGATGGGTGAAACCAAGGATGCCGACGGCAAGTGGCTGATTTCGATGAACAAGTTCTCAAAAGACCGCTTCCTGAATGTGGGTCCGCTGAAGCCTGAAAACGAACAGCTGATCGACATCTCGTCGGATGAGATGAAGGTGGTTCACGACGGCCCGACTTTTGCCGAGCCGCATGACTCGATCATCGTTCGCAGTGACATCGTCAACCCGGTCAACGTGTGGGACCGCAACGACGTCACATGGGAAGACGCCCGCAAACAGGCCGAAGCCGATGGCATCGATCTGGAAGAAGGTGCCGAGGAACCGATCCGGGATGGCAACAAGGTGCGGGTCTACATGACATCGCAGGCCCCGACCTTCAGCCTCGAGAAGTTCACCGTCAAACAGGGCGACGAGGTCACGGTTTACATCACCAACCTGGATGATGTGGACGACGTGACCCACGGCTTCTGCCTGGGCAACTACGGAATCGCGATGGAAGTCGCACCGATGGCAACCGCCTCGGTCACCTTCACCGCCGACCGTCCGGGCGTGCACTGGTTCTATTGCCAGTGGTTCTGCCATGCGCTGCACATGGAAATGCGCGGCCGGATGCTGGTCGAACCGCAAGGAGCCTGACCCATGCGCTGGCCCCTGCTCATACCGCTCCTGCTCGGCTCGCCCCTTTGGGCGGCGGACTGGGATGTGCCCAACCGGGCGGGGGCCATCAATGAAATACTGGCTCAGGCGGCGGACGGAGATACCCTCCGCCTGAGCCCCGGTGTTTATGCCGAACATCTGATTCTGGACCGGCCCGTCACGATCGACGGGCTGGGACAGGCCACCATTGACGGGCAAGGCACCGGCAGCGTCATCACCGTGACCGGCCCGGGCGTGACCGTGCGCGGTCTGACTGTGATCGGCTCGGGCTCAAGTCATGACGGGATCGACAGCGGAATCCAACTGACCAAAACGTCAAAAGCGCCGGTGGTAGAAGACAATGTGCTGCTGGGCAATCTTTACGGCATCGACATTCACGGTGCCAAGGACAGCATCGTGCGCGGCAACCGGATCGAAGGGCGTCAGGACCAGCGGATGAATGACCGCGGCAATGGCGTCTATGTCTGGAATGCACCGGGCGCGGTGGTCGAGGGCAATGACATCCGCTATGGGCGCGACGGGATCTTCGTGAACTCGTCCAAGAAGAACACCTTTACAGGCAACCTGTTCCGCGACCTTCGGTTCGCGGTGCACTACATGTATGCCGACAATTCAGTGGTCAGCGACAATGTCTCGATCGGCAACGATCTGGGCTATGCGGTCATGTTCACGACCAATGTGAAGGTCGCAGACAACGTCTCGATCAGTGACCGTGAACATGGCGTGATGCTGAACTACGCCAACAAGAGTGAGATCACCGGAAACGTGGTGATCGGCGCCAAGGAAAAGTGCACCTTCCTTTATAACTCCAACAAGAACGAATTCACCGACAACTGGTTCCAGGGATGCGGCATCGGAATCCATTTCACCGCCGGCAGCGAACGCAACCGCATCGTTGGCAATTCCTTCATCGGGAACCGGACACAGGTGAAATACGTCTCGACCAAATGGGTCGAGTGGTCGGAAGACGGGCGCGGCAATTACTGGTCCGATTTTGCCGCCTATGATGTGGATGGCAACGGCATCGCCGATGCCCCCTATCGCCCTAATGACTCGATGGACCATGTGCTGTGGACCCAACCCGCAGCCAAACTGCTGCTCGGCTCTCCTGCCGTGCAGCTGGTGCGCTGGTCGCAATCCGCCTTTCCGGCACTGTTGCCCGGTGGCGTGATGGACAGCAATCCATTGATGCAACCCCCTGAACCCCCAGCTATGAAAAAGGTGCCTCATGACGGATAAGGCCCTGACTATTGACCATGTCAGCAAGGACCGGGGCAAAACCCGCGTTCTTGACGATATCACCCTGTCTCTTGCCCCCGGTCAGCGCGTTGCGCTGCTGGGCCATAACGGCGCAGGCAAGTCGACCCTGATCAAATCCATCCTTGGCCTGACGCCGATCCAAGGCGGAGCAATTCGGATCGGAGACGCCACCCCCGGCAGCGCCCAGGCGCGGCGGGAAACGGCGTATCTGCCCGAGGCGGTCTCGTTCCACCCGGCCCTGACCGGGCGCGAGCAACTGACACTGTTTGCGAAATTGTCCGGTGCCAGGGCGGATGTAGCCGGTCTGCTGGAGCGCGTAGGTCTGAGCGATGCGCTGGATCGCCGGATCGGCACCTATTCCAAAGGGATGCGACAACGTCTGGGTCTGGCACAGGTGCTGCTGGGTCAACCGAAAGTGGCTTTGCTGGACGAACCTACCAGTGGATTGGACCCGATCTCGCGCCAGGACCTCTATGCCATCATCGACGAGTTGGCCGCGCAGGGCATCGCCGTGCTGATCGCCAGCCACGCACTGACCGAGGTCGAGGCCCGTACCGACCGGATCGCAATCATGCGCAAGGGCCGGATGGTAGCTGATGACACGCTGAACAATCTGTCGGCCCTTGCAGGCCTGCCGATCCGTCTGAAAGTGCGTGCTAGCGCCAACGCCGATGCCTTGGCTGCTGAACTGGGTGGCAACCGGATCAACGGTGCGTTGGTGGAACTGCTTTGCACCCCCGCTGACAAGATGGAGGCTCTGCGCCGCATCGCCGGAATGGGCGACGCGGTCGCGGATGTGGAAATGACCCCGCCCAAGCTTGAAGATCTTTATCGTCACTACGCGCAGGAGGGATTGCAATGACCCGCTTTCTCGCCATCACCCGTACCGAAATGCTGATCCTGCGCCGCAACCGCTGGTTGCTGGTCGCCACGGTTATCATGGTGCTGTTCGCATTGGCGCTGACCTTTGCGGGCAGCGCGCCTACCGGCACGCTGGGCGTTGACATGCTGACCGTTTCGGTTGCGTCGATGACCACGCTTTCGGTCTACCTCGCGCCCCTTCTGGCGCTGATGATCTCGTTCGATGCCATCGCCGGTGACGTGGACCGGGGCAGCCTGTCACTGCTGTTGTCCTACCCTGCAGGGCGCGGAGAAATCCTGTTGGGCAAATTCACCGCACACCTTGCAGCGCTGGCCTTCGCCATGACGGTCGGTTTCGGTACCGCCGGCGCGGTGGCGGCCTTCTTTGGTGGTGCCGGGCCGGAAAGCCTGATGGCGTTGGTCCGTCTCATCCTCACATCCATCCTTCTGGGCGCCGTGTTTCTGGCGCTGGGATACCTGCTGTCTGCCCTGGCTAAGGGGGCTACGGCGGCGGCAGGTCTGTCGGCCGGGCTCTGGCTGGTTTTTGTTGTCCTCTATGATCTGGGCCTGTTGGGGGCTGTCGTCATGGACAAGGGCGGCACCTTTACCCAATCCGTCTTTCCATGGGTGATGGTGGCCAACCCGGCCGACGCATTCCGTCTGTGGAACATCGCCGCGACCGAAGGAGTCGCAATGGCTTCGGGCATGACCGGGGCCGCGCAGGCCCTGCCTGTGTGGGCCGCGCCGGCATCTTTGTTGATCTGGCCAGTGATCGGTTTTGCCCTCGCGCGGCTGGCATTCCGGAGGGTCGAGCCATGAAACCTCTCGTTCTGGTTGCCCTGATCGCGTTGGCGGCCTGCAAGGAAGACCTGGCCGAAGCCCCCGATCCGGTGGATCTGACCCCGGACGCGCTGAGCTATTTCTGCCAGATGAACATCGCCGAGCACGGCGGCCCCAAGGGCCAGATCCATCTGAAGGGATATCCCGCACCGCTGTTCTTCGCGCAGGTGCGCGACATGGTGGCATATCTCAAAAGCCCTGAGCGAGATGCCGACATCACAGCCGTCTATGTCAGCGACATGGGCATTGCGCCAAGCTGGCGGCAGCCGGGTATCTCGAACTGGATCGCCGCGGATGACGCGACCTTTGTGGTTGGCGCCAATGTGGCGGGCGGCATGGGTGCGCGCGAAGTGGTGCCATTTGCCGATCCTGCCGATGCTCAGGCATTCATTGAGATTTACGGCGGGACGGCACTGGGCCTTCCGGACATCCCGGATACCGAAGTGCTTGGCCCTGTCGATCTTGAACTCTCATTGGAGACCCCCGTATGACCGCCCTGTCCCGCCGCCGATTTCTGATCATCTCAGCCGCCTGCGCTGCGGCCACACCGGCCGCAGCCTCTGACGCGCGTTGGCACGGCACCGCGCTGGGTGCCGCTGCAAGCCTGCGTTTGGTCGGGCTGACGGATGTCGAAGCTGCACCCATCATAGCCGCCGTTGAGACCGAGGTTGCCCGGCTGGAAGACATTTTCAGCCTGTATCGCCCGCAATCGCAGCTCAGCCGGTTGAATCGCGACGGTGTTCTGACGGCGCCTGCTCCTGAATTGTTGAACGTGCTGAGTCTCTGCACCGCGCTGCATCAGGCATCGGATGGCGCCTTTGATCCGAGCATTCAGCCCCTTTGGTATGCATTGGCTACGGGCGCGCGCGCTGACGATCTGGTTGAAGTTCAACAGGCAATAGGCTGGGAAAGGGTATCTTTCGACGTCTCGGCCATTCGCCTTCCGGTGCCCGGAAAATCCGCGCTGACGTTGAACGGTATTGCGCAGGGCGCGATCACCGACCGGATCGCCGACCTGCTGCGTGGCCATGGTCTGCGTGATGTTATGGTTGATATGGGGGAAATAGCCGCCCTGGGCGCGCGTGGCGACGGTGCGCCCTGGAAAGTTGGATTGGCGGCGCCGGACCAAACGGTTCTGAAACGAATTGAATTGAGCGATCGGGCAGTGGCGACATCTTCAACGCTGGCGACTCAGCTCAGCCCGGGGGTCGGGCACATCATTACCCTGGATGGGCCCTCAAGCCACGACAGGACCGTTTCGGTTTCTGCCCCGGAAGCGGCACTCGCGGATGGGCTGTCCACTGCACTTTGCGCGGCATCCGCCGACAAAGCCAGAGAGATCCTGACGTTCTTCCACGACGCCCGTATCGAGTTGAACGTATGACGAAGAGGTAGAAATCTCAGCCCGATCAAAAAAATCCGAAAAAGTATGATATAGGTCAATTCGTGCGCTGCTGAAGGCAGCTAGGAAGTGAAGACGCGAACCTATCAATCGAATTTCGAGTCGCCAGCCATGAGCCAGTTGACAAGCAGACGCGCTTTTCTGAGCGCGCGTGTCCTGCGGAAGGACCCAGATGCGATCCGTCCGCCGGGGGCAGTCGCAACTGGTTTCGGCGATTTGTGCACGCGTTGCGAAGATTGCGCCGCGGCTTGTCCTGAAGACATCATCACATTCGACGACAGCGGTTTCCCCGTTCTGGACCTGTCCGCAGGCGGTTGCACCTTGTGTGGTGACTGCGCTGACATTTGCCCGACCCCTGCGTTGCTGCCCGAACGCGTTGCCGAGTGGCCATGGCGCGCGCAGATCGACGACGCAAGCTGCCTGTCGACGAACGGGGTAAGCTGCCGTCTGTGTCAGGACAATTGCGAAAAGGATGCCATCCGTTTTCGCCTGCAACTGGGCGGACGCGCGGAACCGGCGCTTGAAGCAGAAACCTGCATCGGCTGCGGAAGCTGTTCCGCCGCCTGCCCCGCCGGGGCGATCGTGATGCACCGCCCCACCCTACAACACCCGGAGGTGAACCAATGAACATCTGTGGCTGCCTGGTCCACATCGCCCCCGATTACACCGATGCCGCACGCGCGGCGATGGCCGGAACCCAGGGCGTCGAGCTTCATGCCGAAGCCGAGGACGGCCGTTTTGTAGTTGTTGTCGAGGATACGGCCGACCGGCTGGCCTCGGACACCATCATGGATCTGCACCAGATCCCCGGAGTGATCTCACTGTCACTGACTTATCACCATTTCGAAGATCTCGCGGAGACGGCTCCGCGTCCTGATGCTCCAAGCCAACCGTCCAGCAGGAGGCCCATGCAATGACCATCTCTGAATCCCGTCGTACATTCCTGAAAGCGTCCGCAGCGGCAGCCACTGCCTCGGCTGCGGGCATTCCCATGGCCGCAGGTCAGGCCAACGCCCAGGTCGGCGCGCCCGATATTCGCTGGGACAAGGCTGCTTGCCGGTTCTGCGGTACAGGCTGTTCGGTTCTGGTGGGCACCAAGGACGGCCGCGTGGTGGCCACGCAAGGCGACCCGGACGCACCGGTGAACCGGGGCCTGAACTGTATCAAGGGCTATTTCCTGTCCAAGATCATGTACGGCAAAGACCGCCTGACCACACCGCTTTTGCGCAAGACCAACGGCGAATACGACAAAAATGGCGAGTTCGAACCGGTCAGCTGGGATGAAGCCTTCGACGTGATGGCCGCCAAATGGAAAGAGGCCCTTGCCAAGAAAGGCCCGACCAGCGTGGGCATGTTCGGCTCGGGGCAGTGGACGGTCTGGGAAGGCTATGCCGCCGCCAAGATGATGAAGGCCGGGTTCCGGTCGAACAACATTGATCCCAATGCGCGTCACTGCATGGCCTCGGCCGTTGTGGGCTTCATGCGCACCTTCGGCATTGACGAGCCGATGGGGTGCTATGACGACCTTGAGCACGCCGATACCTTCGTGCTGTGGGGATCGAACATGGCCGAGATGCACCCGATCCTGTGGTCGCGCCTGACCGACACCCGCCTGACGAAACCGGGTTGCGAAGTGCATGTGCTGTCCACTTTCGAACACCGCTCGTTCGAGCTGGCCGACAATGGCATGGTGTTCAAACCGCAAACCGATCTGGCGATCCTGAACTATATCGCCAATTACATCATCCAGAATGGTGCGGTGAACGAAGAGTTCGTCAAGAACCACGTCAACATCACCAAAACCGCCACCGATATCGGTTACGGCCTGCGGGAGAACAACCCCCTGCAACAAGAGGCTGAAAACCCGAACTCGGGCAAGTTGGAGCCGATCAGCTTCGAGGAATATGCCGAGGCCGTTTCGAAATACACGCTGGAATACACCTCGGAGCTGTCCGGTGTTCCGGCTGACAAGCTGGAGCGTCTGGCCAAGCAATATGCCGACCCCGACCGCAAGGTGATGAGCCTGTGGACCATGGGCTTCAACCAGCATACCCGCGGGTCCTGGGTGAACTCGCTGATGTACAACGTGCACCTGCTGGTGGGCAAGATTTCGGAACCCGGCAACTCGCCCTTCTCGCTGACCGGCCAGCCGTCGGCCTGCGGTACCGCGCGCGAGGTTGGCACCTTTGCGCACCGCCTGCCCGCCGACATGGTGGTCATGAATGACAAGCACCGCGAGATTTGCGAAACCGCCTGGAATGTGCCTGCGGGCACCATTCCGGCCAAGCCCGGTTTCCACGCCGTGCTGCAACACCGCAAGCTGAAGGATGGCGATCTGAACGCCTATTGGGTTCAGTGCACCAACAACATGCAGGCTGCGCCGAACATCAACGAGGAAGGCTATCCGGGCTATCGCAACCCGGAAAATTTCATCACTGTTTCAGACCCCTACCCGACGGTCACTGCTGTTTCCGCCGACCTGATCCTGCCCACCGCCATGTGGGTCGAGAAGGAAGGCGCCTATGGCAACGCCGAGCGCCGCACCCAGTTCTGGCGGCAACAGGTCAAGGCCCCGGGCGAGGCCAAATCGGACCTGTGGCAGGTGATGGAGTTCTCGAAGCGCTTCACCGTCGAAGAGGTCTGGGGCGAAGAATTGCTGGCCACCATGCCCGAGCACCGCGGCAAGACCATGTATGACGTCCTGTTTGCCAATGGCAGCGTCGACAAGTTCCCGCTGTCGGAAACCGCCGAAGGCTTTGACAATGACGAATCCGAGCATTTCGGCTTTTACGTGCAGAAAGGTCTGTTCGAGGAATACGCCAACTTCGGGCGCGGCCATGCGCACGATCTGGCACCCTTCGAAACCTATCACCAGGCCCGCGGTCTGCGCTGGCCGGTCGTGGACGGCAAGGAAACGCTCTATCGTTTCCGCGAGGGTTACGACCCCTACGTGTCCGAGGGTGCCGGCGTGGAATTCTATGGCCACAAGGATGGCAAGGCCAAGATCATCTTTGCGCCCTATGAACCTGCGGCAGAAGAGCCGGACGAAGAGTTCGATCTGTGGCTGTGCACCGGTCGCGTGCTGGAACACTGGCATTCAGGGTCGATGACACGCCGGGTGCCGGAACTGCACCGCGCCTACCCCGCCGCCGTGGTCTACATGCATCCGCAGGACGCCAAGGATCGCGGCTTGCGCCGGGGCCAGGAGATTGTTCTGTCAACCCGTCGCGGCGAGGTCACCAGCCGTGTCGAAACCCGGGGCCGGAACAAGGTGCCGCGCGGTCTGGTCTTCATGCCCTGGTTCGACGAAAGCCAGCTGACCAACAAGTTGACGTTGGATGCGACCTGCCCGCTGTCGAAAGAGACCGATTTCAAGAAGTGCGCATGTAAAGTCGAGCGCGCGTAACCAGAAAGGATCGTAGGGGTCGTTCCCATGTCTCTTGTCGATAAACCCCTTTCGCCGCAGCGGCGCCGGTTCCTTCAGGACTCGGCGCGGGCGGCGGGCGGCTGCGTGGTCGCCGGATCGTTGCTGGCCTATCTGGCCCGCGACGCCCGCGCCCTGCCGGCCGATGCCTTGCGCCCGCCCGGCGCATTGCCGGAGAAAGAGTTCCTGTCAGCCTGCATCCGTTGCGGTCTATGCGTGCGGGACTGCCCGTACGATACCCTGAAACTGGCCGAGCTCGGCTCGGATGCGGTGGCGACGGGAACACCATTCTTCACCGCCCGGGATGTTCCCTGCGAAATGTGCGACGACATTCCGTGTGTCGCTGCATGTCCAACGGGGGCACTTGACCCCGGGCTGGAGAATATAGACGACGCCGAAATGGGGACTGCCGTACTGGTCGACCAAGAAAACTGCCTGAATTTCCTCGGTCTGCGTTGCGACGTCTGTTACCGCGTCTGCCCCGTCATTGACGAGGCGATCACTTTGGAGACGGCGCACAATACCCGGTCGGGTCATCATGCGTTATTCATTCCCACCGTCCATGCCGACCACTGTACGGGTTGCGGCATGTGCGAAAAAAGCTGTGTTCTGCCCGAGGCCGCCATCAAGGTTCTGCCTGCCCGGCTGGCGCGCGGCAGCTCGGCAGAGCATTACCGTAAGGGGTGGGAGGAAAAGGCCGCCAAAGGTGCGCCGGTCGTCGAGGGGATCATCGATCTGCCCGACCGTTTGCCGGGGCCGGGAACCGACAATCTTGCCGCACCCGGCGGGTTTGCGCCGGAATATGATCTGCCGGGGGTGGGACAATGAGTGCCCGCACACATATGCCCGTAGGTCAGGAGGCCGTTGAAGGCAAAGGGTGGATCGGGGCGCATCGTTTTTTGCTGATGCGTCGTGCAAGTCAGCTGTTCTTTCTGGTTCTGTTTCTGCTGGGCCCATGGTTCGGCATCTGGATTGTAGAGGGCACTTTGGCGGGGTCACTGACGCTTGGCGTGTTGCCGTTGACCGATCCGTTCATCTTGTTGCAAAGCTTCGTCGCGGGCCATTGGCCCGAGGTGACCGCGCTGATCGGTGGGCTGATCGTTCTGGTGGTCTATGCCCTGATTGGCGGGCGTGTCTATTGTTCCTGGGTTTGCCCGATAAATCCGGTAACGGACGCGGCCAATTGGGTGCATCGCAAATTGGACCTGCCGAAAGGCTGGCAACCCAAGCGCGGCACCCGGCTGTGGATTCTGGCAACCGTGCTGCTGGTCTCGGGCCTGAGTGGCGTCATCGCGTGGGAGCTGGTCAACCCGATCACCATGCTGCATCGCGGGCTGGTATTCGGCATGGGCTTTGTCTGGGCCATGATCGCGGCCATCTTCGTGTTTGACGTATTCGTCTCACGCCATGGCTGGTGCGGCCATCTGTGCCCCGTGGGCGCGTTCTACGGGCTGATCGGGTCGAAAAGCCTGCTGCGGGTCAGTGCAGCCAATCGCACGGCCTGTGATGACTGTATGGATTGCTATGCGGTCTGTCCTGAAAACCAGGTGATCTCACCCGCGCTGAAAGGCAAGCCGGGAAGCTCGCCCCTGATCCTGTCACCTGACTGCACAAACTGCGGACGCTGCATCGATGTCTGCGCAGTCGACGTCTTCAACTTTACTCACCGGTTCGACGACCATGTCGTTCAACCTTCCGATCCAGTTGCCGCGCCTGAGCCGCGCGCTGCCAGACCTATCTAGGGGAGTGCCAAGATGAAAAGAACAATCGTTACAGGCGGAATTGCCCTTCTACCCGTAGTGTTGCTGAGCGGATGGGCCCTTGCGCAATCCGCACAGGTCGAATCCCTGCGCGGGGCCGGCGTTGACGAGCCGGTGCCACTGGATCAGATCCACCGCAACGCCGAAGGGCGGCAGCAGCGCAATTATCGCCAGCAGCCACCGTTGATCCCCCATTCGGTCGAACAATACCAGATCGACATTCGGACCAACCAATGCCTGTCCTGTCATGACTGGACCAAGGCCGGCGAGCGCAACGCACCGACCCTGTCGATGACCCACTACCTGGATCGCGATGGCAACGAACTGGATAAGATTGCCGGAACCCGGTACTTCTGCAATCAGTGCCACGTACCGCAGGCGGACGCACCGCCGCTGGTCGACAACGTGTTCCAGCCCTCCGCCGGCAACTGATCCAACGCAAGACTGAAAGGAGCACCGACATGGCAGACTCCCCTGAAAAACGCGGCTTGCTTGGTCGCCTCTGGAACGCGATCTGGACACCGGCAGTGATGTTCAGCTCGGGCTTTCTGATCCTCGCCGGTTTTCTGGCCGGTATCCTGTTCTGGGGTGGGTTTCACTGGACGCTGGAACTGACCAACACCGAAGAGTTCTGTGTGTCCTGTCACACGATGGAAACGAACCTGGGCGAGTATCGCGAGACGGTCCACTACAACAACCACTCGGGCGTGCGTGCGATTTGTTCCGATTGCCACGTTCCGGATGAGTGGAACCACAAGATCAAAGCCAAGATCATGGCCGTGAAGGACGTCTATCATGAACTGGCGGGCACGATCAGCACACCCGAGAAGTACGAGGAACATCGCCTGGCGATGGCCTCGGCCGTGTGGAAGAAGATGAAAGCGTCTGACAGCCGCGAGTGCCGCAACTGTCACAACTTTGACTACATGGACTTCACCATTCAGGAAACACGCGCCGCGTCGGAACACCAACGCGCCATTGACAGCGGCATGACCTGTATCGATTGCCACCAGGGCATCGCCCACAGCCTGCCACCCAACTACCTGGAAACATACGAAAAGGTGACTGCTGCACTGGAAGAGGAAGATGCGCAGGAGCACGCTGCTGCCACGGGTGACGACATCCGCGATTTCCTGAACAACAGCTCGAATTGATGTGGGGGCAGAGATGTTAGAGTTACTTGGAACCATCGGTGGAAACGTCCTGAGCTTGCCCGGCATACTCGGTCTGGCGCTGGGCATGATGACCCGCAAGCTGTGGCTGGGCGCGGCATTGGGCGGCGCAGTCGGCGTATTTGAAACGCTGGTTTTTGCGGGCTTCCAGTTTGCGCGTGTAGAGCCACTGGAACTGATCATCGCTATTGTGGTCGGCATCTGTGCAGGAAGCCTGGGCACTGCCATTCGCATCAAGGGCGCGACGGCCTGAAACACAGCCGGTTCCACCGTTTCGGTGGAACCGGCTTGTCACGTCGGGCCGGGCAGTGTCGTCACCAAGTCAATTGCTGTCTGCTTGTGTTTTCACGCCCGCTATCACCAATTCCGCGTCTCCGGGCAAGGACCGGAAGGCTGCGGGCAATATGCGATCGGTGAAAAGCACGTCCTTTTCCGTCATCCCGGGCAGGCGCAATGCCGGGCTGGTCTGGGCCTCGTTGAATTTTGTTGAATCAACCGCCATGAAGGTCTGGTCAGCGATATCGGACATCGCGCGGGCCATGTCAGCTTCGCATTGATCATAGACCATGAAGCCCTTGCTGGGATGCACCAGTGATGCCGACAATATGGCCGTTCGGGCCGAGAACCCTGCGATGACGTCATAAGCGGCCCGGTCGAAAGCGGCGCCGTCGTGGTTGCGCAACTGTGTACCCGCCATGAACACCCTGTTGCCCTCTTCCATCGATAACGTGGCGGCGATGAAGGCCGAATTTGTCACCACCGTGAGGTTTTTGCGCGCGCGAAGCGCCTGAGCAATGAAGCCCGAGGTCGAACCCGTGTCGATGGCGATGGCCGAACCGTCCGGTATCCGCCCCGCAACGGCATCGGCTATCGCGACTTTGGCGGCGCGGTTCTTTGTCATGCGGGCCAGAAACGGTGGATCCAACACGTTTTGAGTGCTGACCAATGCACCATGCACCTTGGACAGGCTGCCTTTGGCGACCATCGGCTTCACGATTCGCCTTACTGTCTGGTCCGACACCCGGAGAATGCGCGCCAGTTCCATGACCGAAATTCGCCCATGCAGGTTTACCGTGCTGAGAATCTCTTGCTCGTATTTCGACATATAGCGCCGCGTTATTTGTTGATTTCATCAGGTTACTTGCAAGAATGACGCTGTTCAAGCGACTTACTTCAACACTTTTCAAACATTTATGTTGCTTTTTGTTGTTTTGAGATTTTTGATGACAGCATATCACCTGAAGTGAGTGAACGCATGACAACGCAGTCGGTCAGACATCTCATCATTGGCGGCGGCATCATCGGATGCTCCATCGCGTATCACCTCGCACGGTCCGGTGAGACGGATGTTGTTCTCTTGGAAAGGGCGTCCCTGACCGAGGGGGCCACCTGGCATGCGGCGGGGCTTGTCGGGCAGTTGCGGTCATCACGCAACACGACGCGGATGCTGAAACGGTCCGTGGCACTGTATGATCGTCTGGCCGAAGAAACCGGGATGGCGTTCGACTGGAAGAAAGTCGGAAGCCTGCGCCTGGCGGCAACCAAAGAGCGGCTTCTGGAAGCCAAGCGTCTGGCGACAATGGCCCGCAGCTTTGATCTGGAGATGGAGATAATCTCGGCGGCAGAAGCCAAAACGCTGTTTCCCTATATCGACGCGAAGGGATTGGAAGGCGCGGCCTTTATCCCCTCGGACGGTCATGTCGATCCCGCAGGCCTGTGTCAGGCAATCGCGACCGGCGCCCGGATGCACGGTGCCCGGATCCGCCAATCCGTAGAGGTCACCGATTTTGAAATCCACAACGATCGCATCACCAAAGTGATGACATCGGAAGGGGATTATGAAGCGGACACCGTCGTTCTGGCCGCCGGAATGTGGAGCCGCGAACTGGCCGCCAAACTCGGGGTCGTTGTCCCGGCCTGCGCCGTCGAGCATCAATACATCGTAACAGAACCCCTGCCCGACCCCGATCTTGTAAAACGCCTGCCAACCCTGCGGGATCCCGAGCGGCTGGTGTATTACAAACCGGATGCAGGCGGGAGGCTTGTGATCGGCGGGTATGAGGACAACACGCTGCCGTTCGGCGACAGGGGCATTCCGGGCGCGTTTGTCCGGCAGTTGTTGCCCGACAACCTGGAGCGGTTTGCCCCCCTTGCTGAACTGGCAGGTCAGGTAACGCCGGTCGTCAACACGGTTGGACTCCGGCAGGTGATCAACGGCCCCATCCCTTACTCCGCGGATGGCGATTTTGTCATGGGATGGGCGCCCGAGCTGCGAAACCTGATGCTGGCGACCGGATTTCTGTACGGCATCGCGGCAGGTGGTGGCGCAGGAGAGATGATCGCCGAGTGGATTGTCGACGGCCGCCCGAGCCTTGATCTGTGGCCTCTGGACGTGCGCAGGTTCAGTCCGCATCACGCCACGCGCGCCTTCATGTATCCCCGCGCGGTCGAGCATTACGCGCATCATTACAAGATGCGATATCCGGGGCAGGAGGCGGAAACGTCCAGAAACCTGCGTCTGTCGCCCCTGCATGAGCGGCTAAAACAACATGGCGCGGTATTCGGGTCCAAGAATGGCTGGGAACGGCCGCTCTGGTTTGCTCCGGCCGGTGTAGAGCCGGTGGATCAGTTGGATTTCCTGTCTCCGGGTTGGAAAGCCTATGCCGAGCAGGAACACAAGGCCGCGCGCGACGGGGTCGTTCTGATCGATCAAACCAGTTTTTCAAAGTTCGAACTGATCGGCCCCGGCGCGCTGGAGGCCCTTCAAAACCTCGCCGTTTCAAACATGGACAAGCCGGATGGCGCGGTGATCTACACCCAATTGTGCAATGATCGCGGCGGCGTTGAAGCCGATATCACCGTCACCCGATTGGGGCGGGAACACTTTTATATCGTCACCGGGTCCGGATTCGGCGTGCATGACGCGGACTGGATCCGACGCCACCTGCCCCGCGATGGGCGCGCGCAGCTGATCGAAATGACGTCGGCACGCGCCGTCATCAACATTTGCGGCCCCAAAGCGCGAGATGTGATGCAGGCCGTTGCGGAAGAAGACGTCTCGAACGTTGCGTTTCCCTTTGCAACGGCCCGAGAGATCACTCTGGGAACGGCAAAGGTCCGCGCGATCCGCATAGGTTACGTCGGAGAGCTGGGATGGGAGCTGCATATTCCGACCGAATTCGCCCTGCATGTCTATGACCTGCTTTGGCAAGCCGGTCAGAGCCATGGCATCCGCGACATCGGCTACCGCACGATCGAGTCCTTGCGACTGGAAAAAGGCTATCTTTACTGGAGCGCCGACATCACTCCCGACTATTCGCCAATCGAAGCGGGCCTTGGCGCGCGGGTACATCTGAAATCCAAACAGGGCTTCATCGGGCGACCGGTGCTGGAGGCGCAGAAAGCGAAGGGTCCTGACCGGCGGCTCTGTACATTCATCACCGACGTGCGGCTGCCGATCACCGGAGGGGAGACCATACTGCATTGCGGCAAAACAGTCTCGCTTGCGTGCAGCGGTGGCTATGGGTTTACCGTCGGCAAGAGCATCCTCTACGGTTATCTGCCTGCGGGACTGGCTGGTGGGTCAGATTTCGAAGTGGAGGTGTTCGGCGAACGCCACGCCATCCGCCGCGTGGACGGGCCGCTTTACGACCCGGCAAACAGCCGGTTGAAAGCCTGAGGGAGAGAGCGATGCAGAATGAACCAACAAATGAGATTATTCAGGCCCTTCGCAACGTGGCGGGGTTCGAAACCCTTGCCGAGGCGGACATTCACACCCAGCGGCTGGGCGGGTTGACCAATCTGGTCTATCGCGTCGAAGGCGGGCCAAGGACGGTGATCGTGCGCATCCCCGGTGAAGGCACCGAAGCCTATATCGACCGCGCAGTTGAAATCCACAACGCACGGGTGGCGGCGAAAACCGGGGTCGGCCCCGAAGTTCTGTGGGCAGACGCGGCATCCGGCGTGATGATCAGTGATTGCGTGCCCGACATCGTCACGATGACACCCGAGATGTTTGCGACGCGTCCCGGGTCTGCCGCCCGAGCGGGTAAGGCGCTGAGACAGCTTCATGATGCCCCCGAGCCGTTCAAGTTTCGGTTCGAGCTGTTTTCGATGATCAACGACTACATGAAGGTGCTTGCGGACAAAAACGCGACCCTGCCAGAGGGTTACGCGGACGTCGTGGCCGAAGCGGCCCCGATCCGCGAGGTGCTGCGGGACAAACCCGGAACATTGGTCCCCAGTCATTGCGACCCGCTGTGCGAGAATTTTCTGGATGACGGCCAGCGCATGTGGATCGTGGATTACGAGTATTCAGGCATGAACGATGCCCTTTGGGATCTGGGTGATCTGTCGGTCGAAGCCGGGCTGAACGACGAACAGGAACTGGAAATGTTGACGGCCTATTTCGACGGCCCGCCGAGCGAGGCTCAGATCGGGCGCATGGTGATCTACAAAGCCATGTGCGACCTGCTGTGGACGCTGTGGGGATTGATCCAGCATGCGGATGAAAACCCCGCCGAAGATTTCTGGGCCTATGCCACCAACCGGTTCGAGCGGTGCAAGTCCCTGATGCTGGCCCCGTCCTTTGCGGCCCATATGAAAGCCGTGGCCGAGGAATAGGGTTTCATCCACGGCCGGATCCGCCCTGGATACCGGATGTTTCCTGCCTCGTCTCAGATCTTTGAGCCGCTTTCCATGGTGCCGGGATGCCCGGGCAGAACGGGCCGGGCAAAACACGGGATGCGCCTGGAGCTTAGATGTTTCAATTCGAAGCACGTTCGGGCGTCGGCTTCTTGCTGGTGCTCAGGTTGAGTCTGCCTTTCTGTCCGGTATCTCATGTCGGCCACGGCACTTTTGCACCTCTGTCAGCCTTGACGTCACGTCAGGCGCAGCCCTGCCTATCCGGTCGTTCGGCCGCCCTGAAACCTTGCCAACAAAGTCAACTTGAGACTTGAACCTTATGATTTCCAAGGAAATGCGCGTGACGACGTGGAAATTCTGAAGTAAACCGGTCAATCAATGTAACAAGTTAACAGTGCCGCCTGTTCCTGCTATGGATTCAGCATGAATACCTCTCTACTTTTGGATTATACATATACATTATGTATATGTATTAAGGGGAAAACAGGGGGACAGTTATGGAAGGAGTCGCAAGACAATGACGCGAGTCCTTGAGGCATCACCACGCATTTCAAAAGTCCTTCATCTGGCAGATCTGAATGACTATGCCACTCTGTTTCAGAGAGAGGGCGTAGACGACGAGATTCTGGACGAATTGACGGATCCGGAACTGCGTGATCTCGGGTTGACGGTTGGTGAAAGGAAGCGCTTTCGAAAGGCGCAGGCCAGGCTGAAATCGCAGGAAGCGTCGAAGCGGCCCGAAGTCCAGTCCAAGGCCGAGCGGCGGCAGCTGACTTTGGTTTTCTGCGATCTTGTGGGGTCGACCCGGCTGGCTCAGCGATATGATCCGGAAGACCTGATGCAGATCATGAACCTGTATCTGGATACGGCGATCGGCACCCTGAAGCAGCACGGCTGCCATCTGGCCTATCGGCAGGGCGACGGAATCATGGTGTATTTCGGATACCCCAAGGCCATGGAAGATGATGCCGAACGGGCCGTACGAGCCGTATTGGAGACCATCGAGGCCGTTCAGAACCTTGAAAACGAGTTTGGAGAAAAGCTCGACCTGCGCGCAGGCATTGCGACCGGCATGGTTGTCGTGGGCGTCGTTTCTTCGAAAAGCCTGGGGTCTCAGGACTTTCTGGTGGGTGAAACGGCGAATCTTGCATCCCGCCTTCAGGGGCTGGCCGAACCGGGTGAAGTGATCATTTCTTCAGAAACCTGGAGGCTGACCCAGGGTGCCTTTGAATTCGAACCACGTGGCAGCCACGAGTTGAAAGGCTTTGACAATCAGCGCAAAGTCTATCGCGTGGTGTCGGAAATCATGTCCTCCAGCCGCTTCGACGCACGGGTGGGTCAATCTGCGGTCGATCTTGTCGCCCGGCATGACGATCTTTCAACCCTGACCCGGCTTTGGAGCGAAGCGCAGAAAGGCTCGGGCCGGCTGGCGCTTGTCAGGGGGGCTGCGGGAATCGGCAAGTCGAGGCTGATCAAGTCACTGTCTGAATCAATAGGGGTCAAACCCTTTACATTGCAGTGCATCCCGCACCTGACCAGTCTTCCCCTGCACCCGATCGTAGGGGAACTGAGGCGCGTTTCTGGCGATAAATCAAATGACAGCATCCGGGCTGCGATTTCGGACTTCGTGCAATCGGCCTCACGGCTGAGTGACGCGGACTTGCCCGTTCTTCTGGATCTGGCAGGTGTCGAGACCGGCGCCCCGACAGAATCCGACCCGTTGAAGAAGGCGCGCAAATCCCTTGACGTGATGCTGCGCAGTCTGGGCAGCCTGTGTGACAGGCGCGGCACGTTGTTGCTGGTGGTCGAAGACGTTCATTGGGCCGATGCAACCACGTTGGATGTACTGGACGCGCTTGCATCCGCCTTGAGCAACTTTCCGGTACTGGTGGTTCTGTCACACCGACCTGAATACGAACCTCCGGAACATTTCGAGAGCCGAGCCGCGCGCATTGATCTGTCTCCGCTTGGCAACACCGAGGCATCCGAACTGGTCCGGCGCGTGGCCGAGCCGTACAGCTTGCCTGTCATCCTGATCAGGCAGATCATCGAGAAGGCGGATGGCGTGCCGCTGTATATCGAAGAAATGACAAAGGCGGTTCTGGACCAGCTGCCCCAGGATGCCCCGATCAATGCCGAGGTTCTGGATACACTAAGCGTCCCGGCCACCCTTCAGGACTCGCTGATGTCGCGTCTTGACCGAATGGAACATGCCAAGCCAGTCGCTCAGCTCGGATCGGTTATCGGGCGCAGTTTCACCGCTCAGATGATCCACGCTGTGGCGCATGAAGACATGGATGTGGAAAGCGCCCTCATGCAGCTTATGGCGGCTGGCGTCGTGCTGATCACCAGCGATTCAGGGTCGGCCACATACACGTTCAACCACGCGCTGGTTCAGGATACGGCCTATAATTCGTTGCTGCGGGAAGACCGGCAGAAGGTGCATCTGAAAATCGCCCGGGCCTTGCTGGACGGTCACAATGCATTCGGCAGTCCGGCCCCCGATACCGTCGCGCATCATTGCGATCTTGGCGGATTGAAGGATGAGGCCGTTGCGAATTGGGTCACGGCAGGTGAACTGGCGTTGTCCCGGCTGGCGAACCTGCCTGCGATTTCCGCTTTCCGGGCTGCCCTGCGCAACATCGGAACCATGAAGGCCAACGCAGATCGCGATGGCTTCGAGCTTCGGGTTCAGATGAATATTCTGCCCGCGTATATGGCGATCTACGGGTGGTCGTCCGATCAGGTCGGCGAAACTGCCGCCCGGGCGATGGAACTGGCCCAGACTTTGGGCGACGGCGAGACGCTTTTCGCCGCAACCTTCTGCCGTTGGACCCATTTCTTTGTTGCCGGTCAGATGAACCGCGCGATGGAAATGGGACAGGCGCTGGATATGATGGCCGGCATGACCGAAGACCCCGTCACCAATGTGCTTGCGGCACGGGCCCTGAGCTTTACGCATTACTTCCGCGGGGAATTTGCGGAATGCGAACAACAGCTGGAGCGCGCATTCGCCCTGATCACGCCCGAGCTGGATATGGCCATGATGCCCATGACCCAGTCTTCCACGGCCGCGTCATTGCTGGCCATTCAGGGATGCCTGCTGTGGCAGCAGGGAAAGCTCGAAAAAGCCGAGGCCGCGCGCCTGGAAGCCATCGAGGTCAGCAGGCCGCTGAACCACGCACCCAACCTTGTCTACGTCATGGGCGCTTGCAGCATGTTCCTGCCCTATGCGGGGGAATGGGACCGGCTTGATGTGACGATGAAAGAAGCCAGAAAAGTCGCAGATGAGGAAGGGTTTCTTTACCTTCACGCGATGCAGGACATCTATATGGGTCTCGCGCAGGCCGGGAAAGGCGATATTGCAGGCGTTCCGGAACGCATCGAGGCATGCATGAACCTGATCTCCAAATCTGGTGGAAACTTTACTTTTCCACAGAATCAGATTGTTCTGTCTGAGTTGATGATTGATCACGGAGATGTTGATCAGGCTTTGGACCGGCTCGAAGCCGTCTGCATTCCCGGCTGGGAACGCGGCGAGACGTTGAACAAACCTGAATATCACCGTGTGCGAGCAAAGGCTTTTGCCGCAAAAGGGGACTTGGACGCTGCAATCAGCGAGGCGGAACAAGCGCTTTCGCTTGCCCGGGATTGCCGTGGAGTTGTTCAGGAGCAGCGGGCCCGCGATCTGCTGGACAGATTGAAAGAAGCAAAATGAACAAGATTGACTGCCCCGCCGAATTGGGCAGCAGCACCGAGAGGGATTTACAATGACCGATGCATTGGATTGGAACGAAGACCAGTGGAGCGCCGTGAACAAGGCCGTTCATGACGAGGCACTGCGCGCCCGGGTGGCCGCCAGTTTCCTGCCCCTGTACGGACCGCTGCCCGCTGACACGCAGTCCGTTCCGCTGAACAAGCTGGATCTGGTCGACAACTCATCTGGTGCATCCAAGCAGCGGCTTGACGTGAACGATTATGACACGCTGCGCCTTACCACCGTATCGGTGAACGTGTACCTGAAAGGCGCACAGGTGGCTGATCCGGAACTGACGGCTGCTCAGATCATGTTCCGCCGAGCGGCCGCCGTTGTGGCACGGGTAGAGGATGACATCATTTTCAACGGTCAACCCGGCACCGGACAGGCCCCCAAACACGCTGGCGGCGCGCCCGACTCATTGCCGCAGATCTATACGATCAGCGGCGGTGGCAAATATCCGGGATTGCTTGAAGCAGGCGAAGGCAAAACCAATTCCGCGACCAAAAAGAACTATACCGGAACCGAGGTTTTCGAGGCCGTCGTCGAGGGCATCAGCAAGCTGGAAACGCATGGCTATCTGGGCCCCTATGCCTGTGTGATGGGCAATGGTCTGTTCCGTGCGGTCACGACTCCGCTGCCGAATTCGATGGTGCTGCCGCGTGACAGCATTCTTCCGTTCCTGGACGGGCCGTTGCTGCGTTCCAGCACCCTGCCCGCGAACAAGGCAGTGCTTGTGTCCCTGCTGGGTGCACCGGTTGAAATCGTCGTGCCTTCGGATATCGCCGTGAAGTACCTGCAAACCTCTGCCGAGGGCGAGCACGTCTTCCGCGTGCAGCAGAAGTTCCATCTCAGGATCAAAGAAGCTGAGGCCGTCCGCACGATAACCTGTTGACCGGAGATCGGGTCGTGCGCGAGTTTACAGATCGGGGCGTTACCCTGCGTTGGTCCGAGGCGATCAACGCAGACGGTCTCAGTCGGGTACTGGTGGAAGCAGGTCCATCCGTGTCGTCGCATGACTCGCTACGTCTGATCTGTTCGGAAGAAGGCGGCCCCGAGCGTGCCATTCGCGGGTGGCCCGTGTTGCGAGACCCGCAAACCGGGTTTCAACAATTCGCAGCCATTTTGCCGTCCGTGACACAGGAAAAAACCCTGTCCTGGCGTCCGGTGCTGACGTCGGGAGGGCGCGAATATGATCCCGGGCCGGAAAAAGCAGTTCAACCTGCCGCACCGGAACCGACAAAAACCGCAGTGACGTCGCCGGTACTGGAACATGTTGCCAAATTTGTGGTGCCGTTCGAAAGCAGCTTTCACCCCTCGGGCGAGACGCCGGATGGGATCTGGCTGCATTTCGCCATCAAAGAAGGTGGCACCGTCGAAGGCCCGCATCTGAAAGGGGTGATCGAACCGATCGGAGGAGACTGGATGCGCGTTCGACCCGATGGCGTGGGGCTGCTTCATGCAAAGGCGCTTATCAGACCGTCCACCGGGAAAGCTCCGATCCTGTTCGAAGATACGGGTGTGTGTGACTTCGGCCCGGACGGATATGCGGCCTTGGCCAAGGGCAATCTGCCCGCTTCGGCTCCGGTACGGCTTGCGCCGCGTTACCTGACCTCGAATCCGCATTTCAGCTGGATGAATCGGGTGCAGGGTTTTGGCATTGGCGAAGCCAGCCTGTCAGACATCACCCTGCGCTTTGACGTCTATTCCGCGAAAGGAATTTCCGATGCCTGACAAGGTTGTCATTCTTGGAGGCGGCGTGGCCGGAATGAGCGCCGCGCACGAACTGATTGAACGCGGGTTCGAGGTCGAAGTCCACGAACGCCAGCTGATCCCCGGCGGCAAGGCCCGCAGCATCCCCGTAATGAAGGGTGAAGGGGATCATGGCTCAAAAGCAAAACACATCAAGGCACTGGAGAAATGGGCCGAGATGGATGGGGCCAGTTATCCGCCCGGCGTGAAACGCCCCTGGCTGCCCGGCGAACATGGGTTCAGGTTCTTTCCGAACTTTTATCGGCATATCACCGACACGATGGCCCGCACGCCGTATTACGACAAGGGCACATGCTTTGACAATCTGGTCCCGACCACTCAGGTTCTGGTCAGCCAGTTCGACAAGCCCGGCATCATTGTCCCGGAACGGTTTCCCCGCACGCTCAAGGATGTCGCGGATGCCTTCAAGACCATTGCCTTCGCGCTGTCGCCGAGGGACCAGATCGCGTATGAGGATGTCGAACATTTTGTCGCCTGCATGTGGCGGATCGCGAGTTCCTGCAAGGAACGCCGGTTCGACGAATATGAACGGATCGGCTGGTGGGATTTCATCGGCGCGCAGGACCGTTCGGAAGCCTATCAGAAGTTCCTTGCCATCGGCCTGACCCGTTCGCTGGTGGCCGCCAAGGCCACGACGGCAAGCACGAAGACAGTGGGGGACATTGCTATTCAGCTTCAGCTGGGCATCGCCACACCCGAACCCCACTGCAACAGGCTGCTGAACGGGCCCACCAATCTTGTCTGGATTCAACCGTGGCTGGATTATCTGACAAGCAAGGGGGTCGTGTACAATTTTGACTCCAAAGTCACCGGAATCGAGTGCCGGAACGGGCGGATTATCGGCGCGACAGTCGAACAGGATGGTAAAGAAAAGCAGGTCACGGGGGACTGGTTCATCAGCGCCATGCCGATTGAACGCATGGCACCGCTTGTGACCCCGGAAATGATGGCGGTTGACCCCGCACTTGCCAAGTTGCCCTTGCTGGCCAATGACGTGCAATGGATGAACGGCATTCAGTTCTATCTGACCAAGGAAGTTGAACTGACCCATGGCCACGTCATTTTCATCGACAGCCCATGGGCTTTGACGGCTGTGTCGCAAAAACAGTTCTGGCACCAGATTGATTTCGACAACTGGGCTGAAGGAAAGACCAAAGGCCTGCTGTCGATCGACATTTCCGAATGGGACAAACCCGGTCTGAACGGGAAGACAGCGCGAAATTGCAGCCGGGAAGAGATTGCAAGCGAGGTTTGGGAACAGGTCAAGCGCGGCATCAACGTGGATGGCCAAACCGTTTTGCGGGACGAGGATATGCATTACTGGTTCCTCGATCCCGATATCGTTCAAGACCCGAACGACCCCAAGCGTCAAAGCAATGTCGAACCCTTGCTGGTCAACCGTATCAACAGCTGGCGCTTGCGCCCGGACGCGGCCACATTGATCCCGAATTTCTTCCTGGCATCGGATTACGTGCGCACTTTCACCGACCTTGCCACGATGGAAGGGGCGAACGAGGCCGCGCGCCGTGCCGTCAACGCCATCCTTCAGCGCAGTGGATCGGATGCAGAGCCCTGCCAGATTTGGGATCTGCACGAGCCCGACATCCTCAAACCGCTGCGTGCCTATGATTACGCCCGCTATCAGGCTGGCCTTCCGTGGGACAACCGGTTCGCGGTCGCGGTCGAAGCCGCGCTGAGAATGGGTCAGGACACGGCAGGAGTTGAGCGCGGCGGTGATGGCCCCCTTGCCGCCATAGGAGAACCGGCAACGGAATATTCAAAACCTGGCGGTATCACCGAGGAGCCAGCCATTGCCGAAGCGCTTCGAATGATCTGCCCCCCGAAAGAGCTGTTCGACCTCATCGCGAATTACGAGCCCACTGCCGATCTGCCGATCCCGGGGGATGAGCTGGCGGAAGATGTCGCGTATGATCTGGGTCGGGACAGCGGTCAATCAGGTGCCCTGTCCAGGGCCTTGCCCGTTTCGGATGCACCGCTTTCTGTTTTTGGCGCCGGTTCGGAACGATCCGGTGCGCGGGAAGACAAAAGTCGCGTGATCATCACCCAGAAGGGCTGAGCCTGTGAAACCCGGAACCGCGCATTTGGATCCTGCGGCGAAACAGGATTTTCTGAAAACCCTGACCTCCTACGGGGATCAGGCGCGCGAAACGCTGTTGGGCCTGTTGCCGACGGGTGAGCCTCAGGCCTATCTGTATGGCCCGATGCGCGATTACATCGAAACCTCGGGCAAGGGTCTGAGGCCTGCGCTGTTACTGGCTACATGCGAAGCCTTCGGCGGAAACAGCGAGAATGCGAGGGTCTCGGCCGCAGTTCTTGAGTTGCTGCACAATGCCTTTCTGATCCATGACGACATCGAAGATCAAAGCGATTTCCGGCGCGGGCGCGAATGTATGCACAAGCGGCTTGGGGTTCCCCTGGCGATCAATACCGGCGACGGGATGCAATCGCTGGCCCTGCGCCTGCTGCGTCAGAACCTGGGACCGTTGGGCCCGGAAACAGGTATGCGCGTGGTGGATGAGTTCGACCATCTGTTGCAGCAATCCATCGAAGGTCAGGCGTTGGAACTTGGCTGGATTCGCGACAATCGTTTGAACGTCGATGCATCAGATTATCTGAGGATGTGTCTGAAAAAGACCTGTTGGTACAGTTTCATTCACCCGATGCGCATCGGGGCCCTGATTGCACGGCCACGTGATGTCGAGTCCGGTGCGCTTAATCTGGATGATTTCAATGCCTTTGGCTTTTTCCTGGGTGCAGCGTTTCAGATTCAGGACGACGTCTTGAATCTCGTTGGCTCTCAGGACAGTTACGGCAAGGAAATCGGCGGGGACATCTATGAAGGCAAACGCACGCTGATGCTGGGCCAGCTTGGCCTGAAGGCGGAAGAGCCCGAACAGGCACGGTTGGCCGAGATGCTGTCAAACCCACGCGATGCCCGGTCGACGCAAGATGTCGCCTGGGTGCTGGAGCGCATGAACCATTACGGCAGCATCCGCTATGCGCAAGACGCGGCAAGTGATCTGCTGGCCTCGGCCCGGAGTGAGTTCGCGCAGGTATTCGCGGGGACCAAAGACGGGCCGCGCGCGTTTCTTGGACAGTTCATGGACTATCTCGTGACCCGTCAGGTCTGAGCGCCCGCAACCTCGAAAACCACCACGACCGAGGTCTGGTCCGTTCCGGTACAGGCGATCCGGCCATGATATTCACCGGGTTCGGTGAGATCGGGTATAGTGACGGCAACAGCAACATCCGTTGCTTCCCCCGGTTCAAGCTGGATTTGTGGCGGGATCACATTGATGCGGTTGGCCGGCAAAATGTCCCCGTTCGGGTTGGTCAGATCCCCCGGTTCGAACTGCATCTGAACAGGGGCCGCGCCTTCCGGTGCTTCAAAACACAGCAGAATGGTGGCGGTGCCGCCGGGATGACAGGTTTTGCGGCACCTGAACGGACCGTCCAGATGCTGCTGCGGGCCCCGTTCCCTGTCGAGCACGCGGCGTGCTATATCGGAAATCGGTTGATTGTCAGGCTGCGGAGCAATCGGGCTGACCGCCCGAGATGCACTAACATATGGTTTTCGTTCGAAATACGGCATGCCTAACTGTGCACGTGCTGTGCGGATCAGTAAATGGCAAATTCACGTTCTGCGATCAGAGTTCACTTCCCTTTCCAGACCGGATCTCTTTTCTCGGCGAAAGCGCGCGCGCCTTCCAGTTGATCTTCGCTGGCATAGAGAACGTCCACGGTTCTGAGCTGGCGCTTGGTGATGCGATTCATGGCATCCTGAAACTTGGCATCTTCGGCATCGCGTACGATTTCCTTGATAGCGGCATAAACCAGGGGCGGTCCCGAGGCCAACAACCGGGCCAGTTCCCAGGCGCGGTCCATCAGTTGATCCGCGGCGACGATCTCGTTCACCAGACCCCAGCGATTGGCTTCTTCGGCGTCGAACCAACGGCCGGTAAGCAGCAACTCCATCGCGATGTGGTAAGGGATGCGCTTGGGCAGTTTGACGCTGGCCGCATCCGCGACAGTACCCGAGCGGATTTCCGGCAGGGCGAACGTGGCATGATCGGCGGCAAGGATCATGTCGGCTGACAAGGCCAGCTCCAGCCCGCCGCCACAGGCGATGCCGTTGACGGCCGCGATCACGGGTTTGTTCAGATCGCGCAGTTCTTGCAGGCCGCCGAACCCTCCGACACCATAGTCCCCGTCTACCGCATCCCCGTCGGCCGCTGCTTTCAGGTCCCAGCCCGGACAAAAAAACTTCTCTCCGCCGCCCGTCAGAATGGCCACGCGCAGCTCTGGATCGTCGCGAAACGCGGCGAACACCTCACCCATCCTGCGGCTGGTGACAAGATCGATGGCGTTGGCCTTGGGCCGGTCCAGCGTCACCTCAAGGATCGCTCCGTCGCGGCGGGTTTTGATCGGGTCCATATCTCAGGCCTTTCTTATCAGTGCATCCACGGCAACGGCCTTGTCCGGCGTGCACAGGAGCGGGTTAATCTCGACCTCGCCAAGCGTGTCGGCATTTTGCATGACATAGGCCTGAACGGCGTCGACTGCGGCGATGATTGCATCCATATCAGCCGCCCGTTGGCCGCGATAGCCTGCCAAAAGCGGGGCGATTTTCAGTTTGCCAAGCGCGGCACGGATGTCCTCGGGCGCGCTTGGCACCAGCACCGACACCGTATCGCGCAGGATTTCGGTCAGCACGCCCCCCGCCCCCAATGTCAGGACAAACCCATGCGCCGGGTCACGGACGACACCGACCAGCAATTCGGCAACGGTTCCGGTGATCATCTCTTCGATCAGGATATCTTCGGTGCCGATGTCAGCGGCCACACTGGCCACGTCTTTGGTTTGAATGCCCAGCCGAACAGCGGCGTGTTCGGATTTATGCGCAAGCCCAACACCTTTCACGGCCAAGGGGGCTTCCATATCCTGCGCTGCTGCGAGGGCTGCCGCTGGCCCAGAAACCGTGCAGGTTCGGGGGATATGCAGGCCGCATTCAGCCAACGCCTGCTTCGACTCGCCTTCGGTCAGGGTTTGGGTCGCCTCAGCCGTTCCCGGCAACCAGACAGGATGCGCGGACGGGGCCGAGACCTGACCCGCCGCGCAGGTTGCCGCCAGTGCCTCGCGCAGACCCATGAACGGAACGACACCACCGGCCATCAGGTCCTGCGCGACGTCTTCAGGCAGAAGTTCAGGCAGCGTCGCAACAATCGCAAACCGAGCACCGGTTTCGGCACGCACTCTCAACGCAGCGCGGGTCGCGCAACTCCAGTCAGTCGGATCCGTCGTCGGATAGTCGACGATCGAGAACGTCAGGTCGATGTCTTCACCCGTCATGCCCGACCATGCCTGTGCCATCGCCTCTTCGTCACGCCAGATATAAGTGTGATAATCCAGCGGGTTGTTCAGCGCGACCATGGGGCCGAGCGCGTCGCGCAGACGCGCCCTTTTGTCATCGCTCAACTGCGGGAAACGCAGTCCCGTACCAACGGCCATATCCGCGATCAGGCTCGCCTCACCCCCTGAACAACTGATCGAAGCGATGCGGCCACCCGGCAGCGGCCCATAGCAGTGCAACAGTTTCAGCGTCTCAAGAAAGTCCGGCAACGCGGACTGGCGCGGGATTCCGAGCCGGTCCAAAAGGGCCTGTGCGCCCGCGTCGCTGCCCGCAAGAGACGCGGTATGCGAAATGGTGGCCGCCTGCGCCTGTTCCGATGCGCCCACTTTGAGGGCGACCAGCGGGATGCCTTTGGAATAGGCCTTGGCGGCCAGCGCCTCCCATTGCCGGATGTCCTTGAACCCTTCGATATGCAGACCCACCGCGGTTACGCGCGGATCGTCGATCAAGGACGAGGCGATTTCGGCCTGGCTGGTCTGGGCCATGTTTCCGCAGGCCATCATATAGGCGATCGGCAACCCACGTTTCTGCATGGTCAGGTTGATCGAGATGTTCGAGCTTTGCGTCAGGATCGCCACGCCCTTGTCCACAGGATTCGCTCCGTGCTGGTCCGGCCACAACAGCGCCCCGTCCAGCGCGTTGATGAAGCCATAGCAATTCGGGCCAAGAATGGGCATGTCTCCGGCTGCGGCAATCAGTTGATCCTGCAAGTCCCCACCAGTGTCATCTTCGGCAACGGCCTCGGAAAAGCCCGAGGCAAAACACACCGCCCCGCCTGCGCCCATACTGGACAGGACACGAACGGCCTCGATGGTGGCGTGGCGGTTGATACCGATGAAAACCGCATCCGGGGCTTCGGGCAGGTCTTCGATGTGGCCAAAAACCCTGTGGCCCGCAATTTCCGACGCTTTGGGATGCACCGGCCAGACTTGGCCGGCATAGCCCATGCGTTCGGATTGCAGAACAACCTGCTGGCACCACGCGCCGCCGCCGATGACGGCGATGGTTTTCGGGCGCAGCAGCCGGGTCAGGTCTTTGTTCATGGTCAGGCGCCCAGGGGACGAAGAAGATCGCGGCTGATGATGTGGCGCTGGATTTCGCTGGTGCCGTCCCAGATGCGTTCGACCCGGGCATCGCGCCAGAACCGTTCGATCGGGAAATCGTCCATCAAGCCCATCCCGCCGAAGATTTGCAGTGTGGCATCCGTAACCCGCGCCAGCGTTTCCGAGGCATAGAGCTTGGCCGAGGCGATCTCGCGGTTCGATGGAAGGTTTTGATCCAGACGCCATGCGGCGGCGAGTGTCAGCCAATCGGCGGCATCAATTTCCGTGATCATGTCGGCGATCTGGAAGCCGACGCCCTGAAACTTGCCGATGGGCTGGCCGAACTGCTTGCGCTCGGCCGCATAGTTCAGCGCATAGTCAAAGCAGCGCCGTGCGCGACCGACCGAGAATGCCGCAACCGTCAGGCGGGTTGCATAAAGCCATTCATTCATCACGGCAAAGCCGCCATCGACCTCGCCCAGGACCTGTGCGTCGGGCAGACGGCAGTTGTCGAAATACAGGATGTAGTTCTTGTAGCCCTTGTGGCTGACCGAGTTGTAGCCTTCGCGCACTTCAAACCCCGGCGTACCGCGATCCACCAGGAAAGTGGTGATGCGTTTCTTCGGGCCTTTGGGGGTTTCGTCCACGCCGGTCGCGATGAAAACGATGAAGAAATCCGCATGTTCCGCGCCCGAGATGAAATGCTTCGATCCGTTGACAACCCAGTCGCCGCCATCGCGCACCGCCTGGCATTTCATACCACGCACATCCGAACCCGCATCCGGTTCGGTCATCGCCAGGGCGTCCATCTTGTCGCCACGTACGGCAGGCAGAAGATAACGTTCGCGCTGTTCGTCGTTGCAGGCCATCAGGATGTTCTGCGGGCGCCCAAAGAAATGCGTCAGTGCCATCGATCCACGGCCAAGCTCGCGCTCGACCAAGGTGAAATCCAGATGAGACAGGCCCGCACCACCGACTTCCTCGGGGAAGTTGCAGGCATAAAAGCCCAGATCGATACATTTCTGCTTGATCTGCGCGCCCAACTCAGGAGGCACGGTTCCCGAGCGCTCGACCGCGTCTTCATGCGGGTAGATTTCGTTTTCAACAAAGCTGCGGACCGTCGAGACGATCATTTCCTGTTCTTCTGTCAGACCAAACTGCATGGCGCGTGTTCCCTGGATCGGTGGTTGACCAACCAAACGCCATCACTCATGGTCACGACATGCAGAGTTGACACCTGATCATGCCAAATTCGAATTTTTTGACGCGACAATACAACATTCTGCTCTTCAACGGGTTTTCGAACCATTGCCTTGCAAACATGGTCGAACCGCTCAGGGCTGCGAACAACCTGTCGAGGCAGGTTTTGTATTCATGGCGCTTCTGTTCCATTGACGGAGACCCCGTTCAAAGTTCCAGCGGCCTTGTCGTTACACCGAATGGTTCAATCTCTGACCAGCAAGGCGACGTTCTGGTGGTCATGCCGTCTTATGGGTATCGCAAGCTGGACACGCGATCGACCACCCGTACCGTGCTGGATGCTGCCAAAAAACACCGGCAAGTGGCCGGATTGGATACCGGCAGCTGGCTGCTGGCCCGCGCCGGTTTGCTGGATGAGCACCGGGCAACCATTCACTGGGACGAACTTTCCCGGTTCGAAGAAAGCTTTCCGGCCGTGGATGCGGTGCAGGAACGTTTTGTCATCGACGGCAACAGGCTGACGTGTTCCGGGGCGATGGCCGCGTTCGATCTGGCCTCGGCCCTGATCCGCCGGGATCACGGGCCTCTTTTGTCCATGGAAGTCGGGTATCTTCTGATGAGCCGAAATGGGCAGGATCATTACCCTTTGCCTCTGAAATCCGAAGACACTTTGGTCAATCGCGCACTGGCTGTCATGCAGGCGAACCTTGAAACACCTCTTTCGATCAGGAAATTGGCCCGCAAGATCGGGTGTTCACAAAAGCGGATCGAAATGCGTGTTCAGGCGGAACTCAAAACCACGCCGCAAGCGCTGTATCGCCGGCTGCGGCTGAACCTGGCACGCAATCTGGCAGAAGATACCGAACAATCCATCGCCGAAATCGCCGGTCGTTGCGGATATGAAAACGCCAGCGCCATGACGCGGGCTTTCAAGGCAGAATTCGGCCAGACGCCGACTGCGTTTCGCCACCGAAGCCTGTAGGACGGCTGAAGGGGGTGCGCATGGCGATGCCCGCTTACCTCAAGAACCAAGGAAAACCACGGAGGTTATTCCAGCGAGACCCACAGCACCTTGGCGTCTTCTTCGCTGGTTGAAATACACCCATGCCCCATTCCGCTGTCATAATAGAGCGAGTCACCAGCCTTCATTGGCAAAGGGCGGTAATGTTCAGACACGAAAATGAGTTCACCGCTGAGCACATACATGAATTCTTCTCCGGAATGTCGGATCCACGTCTCGAATTCCGACAGGTCGCGCGCCTTGATTGTCGCGATATAGGGCAGCATCCGCTTGCTGGTCAGTTCAGGGCAAAGCAGTTCATGCAGGTAAGTGGGCGTATCCTTGATTTCCCCCTCGCCCTTCGGAGTGAAATCACGGCGGCCTGAAATGCCGGATTGACCCGACTGAAGAAACAACTGCGGGGTGCTCATATCCAGGGCCTGCGTCAGACGCCGCACAATGTCAAAGCTTGGCTTGGTCTGGTTGTTTTCGATCTTGGACAGCGTCGACCGCCCGATACCCGCAGCGCGGCCGGCTTCTTCCAGAGTCCACCCTTTCGCGCGCCGCGCATCGCGGATGGAGCGGCCCAGGGCCTCACCTTCATCCGGAACTTCCTGCCCGGAAACATCATTTCGGCCTTCGTCGCCCATTGAATTCCCCTGTTTTATCAAAGGTTACATGCCTCTCAGTATATACGCAACTTCTTGAATAAGAGATTTTTGTTGCCGGAAGCGCATTATTTCCCCTATAGGAAACAAAGTTTCGTACTGAGGATTCGGGGCAAATGGAGGAGACCATGTTCAAAACGTCGCTGATTGAGGCAGATCCCGTCATTGCCGCGTCCATCTCACGCGAGGGAGAGCGTCAGGCGGAGCAGATCGAGTTGATCGCCTCGGAGAACATTGTCTCGAAGGCCGTGATCGAAGCGCAGGGCTCGGTATTGACCAACAAATATGCCGAAGGCTATCCGGGCCGCCGCTATTATGGCGGCTGCGAACATGTTGACGAAGTCGAAGTCGAGGCCATCGAACGCCTCAAGAAACTGTTTGGCTGTGAATATGCCAACGTACAGCCCCATTCAGGCGCACAGGCCAACGGAGCCGTCAAGCTGGCGTTGCTGAGCCCGGGCGATACCATTCTTGGCATGTCGCTGGACGCCGGTGGCCATCTGACCCACGGCGCAAAACCGGCGCAGTCCGGCAAATGGTTCCGGCCCGTACAGTACGGTCTGACCGATGCAGGGCTGATCGACTATGATCAGGTCACCGAATTGGCGCGGGCGGAAAAGCCCAGGCTGATCATCGCAGGTGCGTCGGCCTACTCGCAGAAAATCGACTTTGCCAGATTCCGTGAAATCGCGGACGAGGTTGGCGCATGGCTGCTGGCCGACATGGCTCATATCGCCGGGTTGGTGGCGACCGGCCTGCACCCCTCGCCTGTAGGACACGCACATGTCGTGACCTCGACCACGCACAAGACCCTGCGCGGGCCTCGTGGCGGCATCATCCTGACCAATGACGAAGCGCTGGCGAAAAAGATCAACTCGGCCGTATTCCCCGGCTTGCAGGGCGGCCCGCTGATGCATGTGATCGCAGGCAAGGCGGTGGCCTTTGGCGAGGCACTCAAGCCTGAATTCAAGGAATATATGCAGCGTGTCGTTGACAGCGCATCGGCCTTGGCAAACGTCATGATGGCGCGCGGATGTGACATCGTTTCCGGCGGCACCGAAAACCACCTGATGCTGGTCGACCTGCGCCCGATCGGCGTGACCGGCAAAGACGCCGAAGCCGCGCTCGAGCGGGCCGGCTTTACCTGCAACAAGAACAGCGTTCCCGGAGATCCGGAAAAACCCACCATCACCAGCGGCATCCGTCTGGGCACCGCCGCCGGGTGCAGCCGTGGCTTTGGCCCGGAAGAGTTCAAGCAGATCGGCCATCTGATCGGGGATGTTCTGGAGGCGCTCGCGCAGTCTCCTGACGGGAACGAAACCGTCGAAAAGGAAACACGCGAACAGGTTCGCGCGCTCTGTGCAAACTACCCGATCTATTGAAAGAACGTGAAATGAATACCTACGACCTCATCGTTATCGGGGGTGGACCGGGCGGCTATGTTGCCGCGATCCGCGCGGCTCAGCTGGGGCTGAAAGTGGCTTGTATCGAAGGGCGCGGCGCACTGGGCGGTACCTGTCTGAACGTGGGGTGCATCCCCTCCAAAGCGTTGCTGACCTCCTCGGCCAAATTTGCCGAGCTTGCACATCTCTCCTCCCATGGCATTGCGGTCGAGGGGGCCAGCATTGATGTCGGCGCGATGATGGGGCGCAAGGACAAGATCGTCGGTGATCTGACCAAGGGCATCGCGTTCCTGTTCAAGAAGAACGGCGTCGATCTGATCGAAGGCTGGGCCAGCATTCCGGCCTCCGGTCAGGTCAAGGTCGGCGACAGCGTATACGAAACAAAGACCATCCTGATCGCGACCGGGTCCGAGCCGACCTCTCTGCCGGGGATTGAAATTGATGAGCAGGATGTCCTCAGTTCGACCGGCGCAATTGCGTTGCAGAGCGTTCCGGATCATCTGGTGGTGATCGGTGCAGGTGTCATCGGTCTGGAACTGGGGCAGGTCTGGGCACGTCTGGGCGCCAATGTCACTGTGGTCGAATATCTGGATCGCGTTCTGCCCGGCATCGATGGCGAGATCGCCAAGCTGGCGCAGCGGGCGCTGTCCAAACGCGGTTTGAAGTTCCACCTGGGCCGTGCCCTCAAATCGGTTGAGAAAACCGCGGCTGGCCTGACCCTGACCGTGGATCGCGTCGGCAAGGACAAGCAAGAGGTGATCGAGGCCGACAAGGTTCTGATCGCCGTCGGACGCCGCCCCGTCACCCGCGGGCTTGGGTTGGAAGAATTGGGCGTGGCCGTGAATCCGCGTGGTTTCATCGAAGTCGATGAAGCATTCCAAACGTCTGTGCCCGGCATCTATGCCATTGGCGACTGTGTGCCCGGCCCGATGCTGGCCCACAAGGCCGAAGAGGACGGTGTTGCCTGTGTCGAGATGCTGGCCGGCGAAACCGGTCATGTCGATTACAACACCG
Organism: Ruegeria sp. YS9; assembly: GCF_024628725.1. NCBI lineage: Bacteria > Pseudomonadati > Pseudomonadota > Alphaproteobacteria > Rhodobacterales > Roseobacteraceae > Ruegeria > Ruegeria sp. YS9. The sequence goes on along the minus strand of NZ_CP102410.1, from coordinate 290,301 downwards.
TGCCGGGTGTGGTCTACACCGATCCCGAAGTGGCTTCGGTTGGTCAGACCGAAGAGGCACTGAAAGACGCGGGCGTCGAATATGTTGTCGGCAAATTCGCCTTCATGGCCAACTCGCGGGCGCGTTCGACGGGTGAGACAGATGGCGCAGTCAAGGTTCTGGCCGATTCTGATGGCAAGATCCTCGGAGCCCATATCTGTGGTGCCCATGGCGGCGATCTGATCGCCGAGCTGGTACTGGCCATGACCAAAGGCGCGACCGTCGCCGAGGTTGCAGCAACCTGTCATGCGCACCCGGCGATGGGCGAGGCGGTCAAGGAAGCCTGCCTCGATGCCATGGGCCGCGCAATCCACGCATAACGAGGGACAGCCAGATGACCATCCAGCTTCGACCACGCCACCCGGAAAAGGCCAAGAAGGCCGACAGCGTGATCCCGCGTAAGCCTGCGTGGATTCGCAAGAAAAAAGGCGACAGCGCCGCGTATTACGAAACCCGGCGTCTGATGCGCGAGCACGATCTGGCAACGGTCTGCGAAGAAGCAGCCTGCCCCAATATCGGCGAATGCTGGTCCAAACGCCATGCAACCATGATGATCATGGGCGAGATCTGCACGCGGGGCTGTTCGTTCTGCAATGTGGCCACCGGTCGCCCCGATGCGCTCGACGCGTTCGAACCCGGCCGGGTTGCGGCGGCGGTCAAGAAACTGGGCCTGCGCCACGTGGTGATCACGTCGGTTGATCGGGATGATCTGGCCGATGGCGGGGCCGAGCATATCGCCCGGACGATCCGCGCCGTACGCCATCAGAACCCCGGCACCACGGTCGAGGTTCTGACGCCGGACTTCCTGGGCAAGGGCGACGCCGCAAACATCGTCTTTGACGCCGCGCCGGACGTGTTCAACCACAACCTGGAAACCGTCCCGCACCTGTATCCGACGGTTCGCCCCGGCGCGCGCTATTATGCCTCGCTGCGGCTGCTGGACGACGCCAAACGTTCAAACCCCGAGATTTTCACCAAGTCGGGGCTGATGGTGGGCTTGGGTGAAAGCCTGAACGACGTGCGTCAGGTGATGGATGATCTGCGCGCGGCACATGTCGATTTTCTGACGGTCGGGCAGTATCTGCAACCGACCCCGAAACACCATCCGATTGACCGGTTCTGGTCACCCGAGGAGTTCGCCCAACTGGAGCAGATCGCACGTTCCAAGGGCTTTTTGCACGTGTCAGCCACACCGCTGACCCGTTCGTCGTTCCACGCCGACGAAGATTTCACTGCCCTCAAGCAAGCCCGCCAGCGGGCCATCGCGACCGGGGCATAAACCAAACGCAAATGGGAGGGAAACCATGGAAGCGTTGAATTCAATCGTAGGGGCCATCAATGGCGTCGTGTGGGGGCCGATGATGCTGGTCCTCATTCTTGGCGTCGGCTTCTTTCTACAGGTCGGGCTGAAATTCATGCCGATCCTGCGCATCGGCACGGGCTTCAGCCTATTGTTCAAAGGCCGTGAAGGGCAGGGCGAAGGGCAGATCAGCCCGTTCAACGCGCTGATGACCTCGCTGTCGGCAACCATCGGTACAGGCAACATCGCCGGTGTGGCCACTGCTGTCTTCCTGGGCGGTCCAGGCGCCTTGTTCTGGATGTGGATGACCGCCCTGGTGGGCATGGCCACCAAATATGCCGAAGCCGTTCTGGCGGTGAAATACCGTGAGAAAGACGAATTGGGCAACTATGTCGGGGGCCCGATGTACTACATCAAAAACGGTCTGGGCGCGAAATGGGCCTGGCTGGGTGTTGCATTTGCCCTGTTCGGCGCGGTTGCTGCCTTCGGCATCGGCAACGGTGTGCAGGCCAACGGTGTGGCGCAGGTCCTGGAATCCAATTTCGGTCTCAACACCTCGGTCACGGGCGTTGTTCTGATGGTTCTGACCGCAGCTGTCATCCTGGGCGGCATCACCCGCATCGGTGCCGTTGCCGGTAAGCTGGTTCCCTTCATGGCCGTTGCTTATATCATCGCAGGCCTGCTGGTTCTGCTCATCAACATCGGCAACATCGGACATGCGCTGTCACTGGTCTTTACCCATGCGTTCACCCCGTCCGCCGCAGAAGGTGGTTTCGCGGGTGCAGCCGTCTGGGCCGCCATCCGCTTTGGCGTGGCACGTGGTGTGTTCTCGAACGAGGCCGGTCTGGGTTCTGCGCCAATCGCACACGCAGCGGCTGAGACCAAGGGTCCGGTCAACCAGGGTCTGATCGCGATGCTGGGGACGTTCATCGATACCATCATCGTCTGCTCGATCACCGGTTTGGCAATCATCGCGTCGGGGGCATGGACATCGGGTGAATCCGGTGCGGCGCTGACCAGCCATGCGTTCGAATTGTCGCTTCCGGGTATCGGTGGGTATCTGATCGCCATCGCTCTGTCGATCTTTGCCTTCACCACCATCCTCGGCTGGTCGTTCTACGGCGAGAAATGTGTCGAGTTCCTGCTGGGTGTGAAATCTCTGATGCCCTACCGCGTTCTATGGATCGTCATGATCTACTTCGGGGCAACTGCAGATCTGGGCTTCATCTGGCTGCTGGCAGACACGCTGAACGCCATGATGGCCATCCCGAACCTGATCGCCCTGGCGCTGCTGAGCCCGATCGTCTTCAAACTGACGAAAGAGTTCTTCGCCTCGGGCGGCAAGTCCGAAGAGCCGGGCGGCACACCTGCCGAATAAGCTCGGCCCCACCAAAACGGGGGGCCAACCCGGCCCCCCGCCTTTGAAATAGAATTCCATATCTCGAGGAGAGACGTGATGGCCACGAAAATCCTGCTGCCCATTGATCACACCGACGACCGCTCGTGGAAACTGGCCCTGCCGGTCGCGCTGGAGCAGGCCAAATTCTACGGCGCCGAACTGCATGCGGTTGCCGTCATCCCCGAGATCATCCAGCTGCCGAACCTGCCCGCCAACTATGGTGCCGGCGCCAAAGACCACGTGCGGGGTGCGGTTCAGGCGATTCTGGATCATGCCAAGGCTTCCGACGTGCCGGTTCATGTGGAAGAAGGCAGTGTTTACCGCGAAATCCTGAAGCTTGCCTACAAGGAAGGCTTTGATCTGATCGTCATGGCATCGACCAAGGGCGATTTCCCGAACTACGAGATTGGCCCGAACCTGGCCCGTGTCGTGCGCAATGCGCATTGCACTGTCATGGTCGTTCGCGACCAGTCCCGCTGATTGAAAGGTTGAAGAAATGACCACACCGAAGCGCACGCCCTTGTATGACCTTCACGTCGAGCTTGGCGGCAAGATGGTTGATTTTGCTGGGTGGGAGATGCCTGTTCAGTATCCTTTGGGGATCATGGGAGAGCATAAGCAGTGCCGGGAGAAGGCGGCGTTGTTTGATGTGTCTCACATGGGTCAGGTGATCCTGCGCGGCGAGAATGTGGGTGAGAAGCTGGAAGCTTTGTGCCCGCAGGCATATGCGACGCTGAAGGAGGGCAAGGCGCGCTACGGGTTCTTTACCAATGCCGAAGGCGGGATCATGGACGATCTGATCGTGTCGAATGCGGGGGATCACTACTTCGTGGTGGTGAACGCGGCGCTGCGCCATCAGGACATTCCGCATATGCGTGAGCACCTTGAAGGCGTCGACGTGACCGAGATCTTCGACCGCGCGCTGGTTGCTGTGCAGGGTCCCAAGGCCGAGGATGTGGTGGGCGCACTCTGCCCCGCGGCCCGCGAGTTGAAGTTCATGGAAACCACCCTGGCCGATATCAACGGCGTCGAATGCCGCATCTCGCGGCTGGGCTATACCGGCGAGGACGGGTACGAGATCTCGATCCCCGAGGAAAAGGCGATCGAGATCACACGGGCTTTCCTGGCGCATGAGGATTGCGAAGCGGCGGGTCTGGGCGCACGCGACAGCCTGCGGCTCGAGGCGGGGCTGTGCCTGTATGGCAATGACATCGACCAGAGCACCTCGCCGATTGAGGCCTCGTTGGCCTGGGCGATCCAGAAGCGCCGCAAGGAGGAAGGTGGTTTCCCGGGTGCGGAGCGTATCCAGCGCGAACTGGCCGAAGGCGCATCGCGCAAGCTGGTGGGCATCAAGCCCGACGGCCGCGCGCCGGCGCGTCAGGGCGTGGAAGTGCAATGCCTTGAGGGCAACAGGATCGGCCAGATCACCTCGGGCAGCTTTGGCCCCACGGTCGGAGGCCCGATCGCGATGGGCTATGTGTCCGCGGGCCATGGCGCGCCGGGCGAGAAGGTGAACCTGATCATCCGGGGCAAGGCACAACCGGCGCAGATCGTGGCGCTGCCCTTCGTCAAACAGAATTACAAGCGTTGAAGTCAGGAGAGAGAGACATGGCAACCTATTATTCCGAAGAGCATGAATGGCTGACCGTCGAGGGCGATACCGCCACGCTGGGCATCACCAAGCACGCGGCTGAACAGCTGGGTGAAGTGGTCTTCGTCGAGCAGCAGGAAGTGGGCGACGAGTTCGAGAAAGACGGCGAGATCGGCGTGATCGAATCCGTCAAGGCCGCGTCCGAGCTTTATGCTCCGGTCGATGGCGAGATCGTCGAAGTGAACGAGGCGCTGGCCGACAACCCCGGCGCGCTGAACGAAGACCCCGAAGGCGAAGCTTGGATCTACAAGGTCAAGATTGCGGACGCATCGCAGCTTGAGGACCTGATGGACGAGGCCGGATACAAAGCCTTCATCGGCTAACCCAAACCCGAAGCCCCGCCTTTGGGGCTCCACCGCTTCATCTTTTTCCAAATACTCCCGCCGGAGGCTCCCGTAGTCTCCGCCGGCCCTGACCTATCCGTGAGGAGCGCTGCAATGGCCTTCAAACTGACCGACTACGAAGCCTATGACTTCGCCAACCGCCGCCACATTGGCCCGTCGCCCACCGAGATGCGCGACATGCTCAAGGTGATCGGCTTCAAGACGCTGGACGAGCTGATCGACGCCACCGTCCCCCCGGCGATCCGGCAGAAACAGCCGCTGGACTGGGGGCCGGCGATGACGGAACGCGATGCGCTGTTCCATATGAAACAGGTGGCGGGCAAGAACAAGGTTCTGACCTCGCTGATCGGTCAGGGCTATTACGGCACCACCACGCCGGCGCCGATTCTGCGCAACATCCTGGAAAACCCGGCCTGGTACACCGCCTACACGCCCTATCAGCCCGAGATCAGCCAGGGCCGGCTCGAGGCGCTCTTGAACTTCCAGACCATGGTCAGCGACCTGACCGGGCTGGACGTGGCCAACGCGTCCCTGCTGGACGAGGCGACCGCGGCGGCCGAGGCGATGGCGATGGCCAAGCGCGGCGGCCGGTCCAAGGCCAACAACGCGGCCTTCTTCGTGGACAAGAATTGCCACCCGCAGACCATCGCGGTGATCAAGACGCGCGCCGAGCCTCTGGGCATCGACGTGCAGGTCGCCGACCCGGATCAGCTGGACGCGGGCGCGGTATTCGGCGCGATCTTCCAGTATCCGGGCACCTATGGCCATGTGCGCGACTTCACCGCCGAAATCGCGGCGCTGCACGAACACAAAGCCATCGCCATCGTCGCCGCCGACATCCTGTCGCTGGCGCTGCTGAAATCCCCGGGCGAGATGGGCGCGGATATCGCCATCGGCTCGACCCAGCGCTTTGGCGTGCCGATGGGCTATGGCGGGCCCCATGCTGCCTATATGGCGACCACCGACAAGCTGAAACGCTCGATGCCGGGCCGGATCATCGGTGTGTCCATCGACAGCCGCGGCAACAAGGCCTACCGCCTGTCGTTGCAGACCCGCGAGCAGCATATCCGCCGCGAGAAGGCGAACTCGAACGTCTGCACCGCGCAGGCGCTGCTGGCGGTGATTGCCTCGATGTATGCGGTCTATCACGGCCCCGACGGCATCAAGGCCATCGCGCAATCGGTGCACCGCAAGACCTCGCGCCTGGCCGCCGGCCTGGAAGAGGCGGGCTTCTCGGTCGAACCCGAGGTGTTCTTCGACACCATCACGGTCGAGGTCGGCCATCTGCAGAAGACGGTGATGGAGGCCGCCGTGGCGCGTGGCGTCAACCTGCGCAAGGTCGGTGACACGAAAGTGGGCATCAGCCTGGACGAGCAGACCCGCCCCGAGACCATCGAGGCGGTCTGGGGCGCCTTCGGCATCGACCGCAAGGATGACAGCTCGAACAAGCAGTACCGCCTGCCCGATTATGCGCTGCGTGAAAGCGAATATCTGACCCACCCGATCTTCCACAAGAACCGGGCCGAGGCCGAGATCACCCGCTATATGCGCCGTCTGGCCGACCGCGACCTGGCGCTGGACCGGGCGATGATCCCGCTGGGGTCCTGCACCATGAAGCTGAACGCCACGATCGAGATGATCCCAGTCACCTGGCCCGAGTTCAGCAACCTGCACCCGTTCTGCCCGGAAGATCAGGCGCAGGGCTATCACGAGATGATCGCCGATCTGAACGACAAGCTGTGCCAGATCACCGGTTATGACGCGATCTCCCAGCAGCCCAACTCGGGCGCGCAGGGGGAATATGCGGGCCTCTTGACCATCCGCAACTATCACTTCGCCCGTGGGCAGGGTCAGCGCAATGTCTGCCTGATCCCGACCTCGGCGCACGGGACCAACCCGGCCTCGGCCCAGATGGTGGGCTGGCAGGTCGTGCCGGTGCAGGCGGATGAGAACGGCAATATCGATGTCGCCGACTTCCGCGCCAAGGCGGAAAAGCACTCCGATCATCTGGCCGCCTGCATGATCACCTACCCGTCCACCCATGGCGTGTTCGAGACCACCGTGCAGGAGGTCTGCCAGATCACCCATGACCACGGCGGTCAGGTCTATATCGACGGCGCCAACATGAACGCCATGGTCGGCCTGTCGCGCCCCGGTGACATCGGCGGAGATGTCAGCCACCTGAACCTGCACAAGACCTTCTGCATCCCGCATGGCGGCGGCGGCCCCGGCATGGGCCCGATCGGCGTCAAGGCGCATCTGACCGAGCACCTGCCCGGCCACCCGGAATACGGCACCGCCGTGGGCCCGGTCTCGGCGGCGCCCTTCGGCTCGCCCTCGATCCTGCCCGTGTCCTGGGCCTATGTGCTGCTGATGGGTGGCGCGGGGCTGACGCAGGCCACAAAAGTGGCGATCCTGAACGCCAACTACATCGCGGCGCGGCTCAAGGATGCCTATCCGATCCTTTACACCTCGGAAACGGGGCGGGTGGCGCATGAATGCATCCTCGACACCCGTCCGCTGGACGCCGAGGCGCATGTCACCGTGGATGACATCGCCAAGCGCCTGGTCGATTCAGGCTTCCACGCGCCGACGATGAGCTGGCCGGTGGCCGGCACCCTGATGGTGGAGCCCACGGAATCGGAACCCATGGCCGAACTGGACCGTTTCTGCGACGCCATGCTGTCGATCCGGGCGGAAGCGCAGGACATCATCGACGGAAAGATCGATGCGGACAACAATCCGCTGAAAAACGCCCCACACACGGTGCGCGATCTGGTCGGCGACTGGGACCGCCCCTACACCCGCGAACAGGCCTGCTTCCCGCCGGGCTCCATGGGCGTCGACAAATACTGGTCCCCCGTCAACCGCGTCGACAACGCATACGGCGACCGAAACCTCGTCTGCACATGCCCCCCAATGGACGCATACCAAGACGCCGCGGAATAGGGAACCGGGGGTGGCAATCCGCCTTTTGCCCTGGCGGATTGAAATCCGAAAATGAGGGCAGCGTCCTGCGAGGCGCTGCCTCTCGTCAATTCGATGGAGGAACAATGAAACACTATGTCCTCGCAAATGATCGCGCCGACCTGGCAAAGACCGCGCCGGAGGTGCCAGAAAGATTAAAACACATCGATGTTATCCTCAGCGACACGCGGGCGCTGGCATCGGCTGAAATCGTCGTCGAGTTCTATCAAGCACTGAACAGCCTGGTCGAAAACTGCTCTTACGTCGTCAATCTCCGGGTGTCCGGAAATGACTCGGTCGGCGGGCCTCTTTATTGGACAGGTCGAACGGCAATATTCTGGGGCGACCTGGAGAACAACTGGGACGTCTCCGGTCCGCGCAGAAGCTGGATTTCGCAAGTTCTCAACCTGTCTTCAAGGACCGTTCTGGTCGGCGGAGCTGTCCTGCTGCTGGTGCAATTGGGCAGAGCGGGCCGAAACATCGTTGCGGTTCATCCCAACTTTGCCGCGGCCGCGCTGGAAAGCGGATTGGAAAGCTGCGGTGCGGCAACCCATCTGGCCGCCGACGGGCACCCCCACAGCGCAACCAGCAGACTGAGCGCGTTGCGGCTGTTGTCCGAATTCGTGTCCATAGATCACGGAGAGCATATAGCGGACGCACTGCGCAGCTATATTGGTCTGACCGAACCCACGCAAAAACACGAAAGCAGGTTGGCTGCCCGGTTGGTGCACAGGGCAAAGGGTGATCTTTTGGTGGTGCGTACTTTGGATGCGATGCAGGAAAACATCGAAGATCCGATGACGATTTCCGATCTTTCCCGTTTGCTCAAAACCTCGACGCGGCAGCTGCAACGACGGTTCCTGAGCAAAACCGGTGCAAAGCTTCTTTCCACGTACAAGGAGCTTCGTCTGGAACGGGCGCAGAACCTGTTGCAGTTCACGAACATGTCGCAGATCGAAATCTCGGCAGCCACTGGTTTTTCATCGACCGTCGCTTTGAAACGTGCGTTTCAACGCTGCTACAAAACCAGCCCGGATGATGTGCGCGACCGTCGGTTCATGGGGTCGATGGCGCCGGAAGGATCCTAGCACTTCTTCGACGTGCGCAACGGGCGATACTATCGCGTGGGCAGTTTGCCCACGCAGCTTTGGTTTGGTTCACGCCGCAGCAATCTGGCTTGCCTTTTCCACCAGCACTTCGGCCTGACGGATCGAGGCGTAATCTATCAGCCGGCCGTCCAGCGAAACAGCGCCTTTTCCATCGGCTTCGGCCTCGGCCATGGCGACGAGAATGCGCTGAGCCTTGTTGACCTCGGCGTCCGACGGCGACATCACCTCGTTGGCAAGTGCGATCTGGCTTGGATGAATGGCCCATTTGCCCTCGCAACCCAGAACGGCGGCGCGTTTTGCGGCAGCCTTGTAACCGTCCGGGTCCTGAAAATCGCCAAAAGGTCCGTCAATCGGGCGCAGTCCGTTGGCGCGCGCCGCAACCACCATGCGGGCCAGTGCATAATGCCACATATCACCCCAATGGGTCTGGCGCCCACCGTCCGAATCCGTATCCGTCAAAACAGAGTAGTCCGGGTTCACACCGCCGATGATCGTGGTGCGCGCACGGGTCGAGGCCGCATAGTCGGCCACGCCGAAGTGCAGGCTTTCATTGCGCTTGGATGCTGCCGCAATCTCACTGACATTCTGCATGCCAAGCGCGGTTTCGATGATGTGCTCGAACCCGATCCGTTTTTTGTAACCCTTGGCGTCTTCGATCTGGGTCACCAGCATATCGACGGCATAGACATCAGCAGCCGTCCCGACCTTGGGGACCATGATCAGGTCCAGCCGTTCACCAGCCTGCTCGACCACATCGACGACATCGCGGTACATGTAATGCGTGTCCAGACCGTTGATCCGAACCGACATGGTCTTGTTGCCCCAGTCGATGTCGTTCAGCGCCTGAATGATGTTCCTGCGGGCTTGTTCTTTTTCATCCGGCGCAACAGCGTCTTCCAGATCAAGGAAAATAACGTCCACATCGGATTTGGCTGCCTTTTCGAACATTCCGGGTTGGCTGCCGGGTACGGCCAATTCACTGCGGTTCAGACGGGCTGGGGCTTGGTCAATGGAATGAAAACTCATGGGTTCGGGTCCTTCGTCTTACAGGTTCGGATAGATCGGGAAGCGTGCGCAGAGGTCTGCGACTTCGGCCTTGACCTTGGCTTCGACGGCGCCGTTGCCGTCTTCGCCATTGGCAGCCAGGCCGTCGACCACTTCGATGATCCAGTCGGCGATCTGGCGGAATTCGACCTCGCCGAAGCCGCGGGTGGTGCCGGCGGGCGACCCCAGTCGGATGCCCGACGTGATGGTCGGCTTTTCGGGATCAAACGGCACGCCGTTCTTGTTGCAGGTGATATGCGCCCGGCCCAGAGCCTTCTCGGTGGCGTTGCCTTTCACCCCTTTGGGGCGCAGGTCGACCAGCACCACATGGGTGTCGGTGCCGTGGGTCACCGTGTCCAGACCGCCCTTGATCAGCTGATCCGACAGCGCCTGCGCGTTGGCGATCACCTGCTTGGCATAGTCCTTGAACTCGGGCCGCAGGGCCTCGCCAAAGGCCACGGCCTTGGCCGCGATCACATGCATCAGCGGGCCGCCCTGAATGCCGGGGAAGATGGCCGAGTTCACTTTCTTGGCGATATCTTCATCATTGGTCAGGATCATGCCGCCGCGCGGGCCGCGCAGGGTCTTGTGGGTCGTCGTGGTCGCCACATGCGCATGGGGGAAGGGGCTGGGATGCTCGCCCGCCGCCACCAGACCGGCAAAATGCGCCATGTCCACGTGCAGATAGGCGCCCACCATATCGGCGATCTGACGCATGCGGGCAAAGTCGATCTGGCGCGGGATCGCCGAGCCACCGGCGATGATCAGCTTGGGCTGGTGTTCCTTCGCCAGCGCCTCGACCTGATCATAGTCCAGCATGTTGTCCTGCTGGCGCACGCCGTATTGCACCGCGTTGAACCACTTGCCCGACTGGTTGGGCCGCGCACCGTGGGTCAGGTGGCCACCGGCATCCAGGCTCATGCCCAGAATGGTGTCGCCGGGCTTGATCAGCGCCTGAAACACGCCCTGATTGGCCTGAGAGCCGGAATTGGGCTGCACATTGGCGAATTCACAGCCGAACAGCTGCTTGGCGCGGTCGATGGCCAGGTTTTCGGCAATGTCGACAAACTGGCAACCGCCATAATAGCGGCGACCGGGATAGCCTTCGGCGTATTTGTTGGTCATCACCGAGCCCTGCGCCTCCATCACGGCGGCAGAGACGATGTTCTCGGACGCGATCAGCTCGATCTCGTCGCGCTGACGACCCAGTTCCGACGTGATCGAGCCAAAAAGCTCGGGATCACGATCAGCAAGGGACTGGGTAAAAAATCCGTCTGAACGGTGCGGTGCATTCACTGGTCATATCTCCTTATAGAGGAACGCAACGCAGCCACGGCTGCGTTGGACGTCATTTTGTGATGTTTGAAGGTGGCCTCAGATCACGCGGTCCCGAGGTTCGCGGCCTTCGAAGAAATCGCTCAGGTTGTCGAGAACCCGAAACCCCATCGCCTCGCGCGCTTCGCGGGTCGCGCTGCCCAGATGCGGCAGCATGACCAGGTTGTCGCATTGCAACAGGTCCGGGCTGACACGCGGTTCACCATCGAATACATCCAATGCAGCGCCGCCGATCATGTCGAACATCAACGCCTGGATCAGGGCCCATTCGTCGATCACTTCGCCCCGTGCGGTGTTGATCAGAAATGCGTCAGGCTTCATCAGGTCAAGCCTGCGCGAATTGATCAGATGACGGTTGGCTGCGCCGCCCGGACAGTGCAGTGAAACGAAGTCACATTGCGGCAGCAGGTCGTCTATGGTGTCCACCTGCCTCGCATTGCATTCGGCGAGAACATCGGGCGATACGGCACTTCGGTTGCAAACCAGCACGTCCATGCCGAACCCGTGATGCGCACGGCGGGCCATCTCCTGTCCGATGCGGCCATATCCGATGATGCCCAGTGTCTTGCCGCTGACCTTGGTTCCGACCAGATGCGTGGGCCGCCATCCCGTCCACTGACCTGAACGCAGCTCGCGTTCACCCTCGCCCGCCCGACGCGCAACCATCAGCAAAAGGGTCATGGCGATATCGGCGGTGCATTCGGACAAAACATCGGGCGTGTTGGTCACGGTCATACCCAATTCGCGTGCCGATGGCTCGCAGATATGGCTGTAGCCGACACCGTAATTGGCAAGGATTTTCGTCTGCACACCCGGCACATCCAGTGCCTCGGCGCTCAGCGTGTCCGTTACGGTGGGCAGCACGGCGTCATAGGATTTCAACGCTTGCCGTATTTCAGCCGGGGACATGGGTTTGTCGCCGGTGTTCAAAACGGTGTTGTAGTTCTCGGCCAGCTGCGCCTCGACGGCAGCGGGCCAGCGACGGGTTACCAGAACCGAAGGTTTGACCATCACGCAGCCTCCATCACACGGGCGATCGTCTCACCGATCACGGCAGGGTTTTCGGCCACGGTGACACCTGCGGCGGACAGGATCTCGACCTTTTCGCTGGCGCTTTCGCCGAAGGCCGAGATGATCGCACCCGCGTGCCCCATGGTACGGCCTTTCGGAGCGGTCAGGCCAGCGACATAGGCGATCACGGGTTTGGATATGTGGTCGCGGATATATTCGGCGGCTTCCGCCTCCTGCGGGCCTCCGATTTCACCGATCATGGCGATGACATGCGTGTCTTCGTCGTCTTCAAACCGCTGAAGGATGTCCTTGAAGGATGAGCCGTTGATCGGGTCACCCCCGATTCCGACACTGGTCGAAACGCCGAGACCGCGCTCTTTCAACTGCGCTGCCGCCTCATAGCCCAATGTCCCCGAGCGGCCGATGATCCCTACATGTCCGGGAAGATAGATATGCCCCGGCATGATGCCCAACAACGCCTTTCCGGGCGAGATAGTGCCGGCGCAGTTCGGACCGGTCAGAACCATGCGCTTTTCTTTCGGATAGCGATACATGTACCGCTTCACCCGGATCATATCCTGTGCCGGAATGCCGTCGGTGATGCAGACGCAATAGCGGATGCCGGCATCCGCGGCCTCCATGATCGAATCCGCGGCGAACGGTGGCGGAACGAAGACCAGGCTGGCATCTGCGCCGGTGGCTTCGACGGCCTGTTTTACGGTGTCAAAAACCGGAACGCCTTCGACGGTTTCCCCACCCTTTCCGGGCACGACGCCACCCACCACGTTTGTGCCATAGTTCAACATGTCCTTGGTGTGGAACCGCGCCATGCGCCCGGTGATGCCCTGCACGATGACACGCGTGTCACGATCGAGAAGAATGCTCATTACACAACCCTCATTTTGGTGCCTTGGGTAAGGTCGTTTTTCCACGCGCCCACAGCGCGTTCTGCCGCCTCCATCAGCGTCGTGGCGCGAATGATCGGCAATCCGGATTTGGCAAGGATCTTCTGGCCTTCTTCGACATTCGTACCGGCCAGCCGCACGACGACCGGAATATCGAGGTCAAGTTCCTTCAACGCCTGCACGACACCTTCAGCCACCCAGTCGCAGCGGTTGATACCGGCGAAGATGTTGACCAGAATGGCCTGAACATTGCCATCCGACAGAACCAGCCGGAACGCCTTGGCCACCCGTTCAGGCGACGCGCCCCCCCCGATGTCGAGGAAATTTGCAGGCTCGCCGCCTGCCAGCTTGATCGTGTCCATAGTGGCCATCGCCAGACCGGCGCCATTGACGATGCAGCCGATATTGCCGTCGAGCCCGACATAAGACAGCCCGCGATCCGCAGCGCGGCTTTCGCGCGGGTCTTCCTGGCTCTTGTCGCGCAGTTCGGCGATCTGGGGGTGGCGGAACAGAGCGTTGTCGTCAAAGCTCATCTTGGCATCCAGCGCCAGCACCCGATCATCACCGGTGATGACCAGCGGGTTGATTTCAACCATCGTGGCGTCGAGATTGCTGAAGGCGGCATAACAGCCCTGCAACGTCCGCACCATTTGCTGGATCAGTTTGGCTTCAACCCCAAGATTGAAGGCGATTTCACGGGCTTGAAACTCCTGAAGCCCGACGGCAGGTTCCACGATGGACCTGACAATGCTGTCGGGGCGGTCGGCCGAGATATCCTCGATCTCCATCCCGCCTTCGGACGAGGCGACAATCATCACCCGCTGGCTGGAGCGGTCCAGAACAAAGCCAAGGTAGATTTCGCGATCAATCGGCACGGCGGCTTCGACATAGACACGATAGATGCCTTTGCCTTCAGGACCTGTCTGATGCGTGACCAGCTTGCGACCGAACAGATCATCGCAAGCCTTGTAGATTTCATTTTCGCTGTTGCAGAGCTTGACCCCTCCGGCCTTGCCGCGCCCGCCCGCATGGACCTGCGCCTTGACAATCCATTTGTCGCCCCCCAGTTCGCGCGCCCGATAGGCCGCCTGTTCGGGACTGTAGGCAAGCGCGCCCGCGGGCACGTCGACGCCGAATTTCGAAAGAACTTCTTTCGCCTGGTATTCGTGGATATCCATCTGATGTGCTCCTGTTTACGCAGCTATCGAAGTGCCGTAACGGCTTTCCAGCAGAGCTTCGATCGCGTCCTGATCGACCTCTCCGCCCAGCTCACGAATGGCTTCGGCGAACAGGCGTACGATCTGGCTGACGGCCTCGCGATTCAATTGATTGAGGATGCCGATGCGCACCTGCACCGGTTCGCTCAAAGTGGGCCAGATGCCAAACCCGCGGGCGCGGCAGTTCTGCACCAGTTCCATCTCGCGGCCAGAAAGCTCGGAAGGCAGGTTGAGCACGATCAGACTGGGCATGTCCGAGGTGACCTCGCACCCCATCTCGGTCACCGCGTCCCGAAGAACCTTTTCATGCGTCCGGTAAGACATCGACCGCTTGGCCAGACCTTCCTGCAAGGTCAGGCGCAATGACTCGTGGAACGCCGCCACCGCATATCCGGAATGGGTCCGGTGGTAGGTTCCCTTTTCCACGTCCTGCCCATCGACGATGCCCCAGTGACGGGCCTCGAAGATCGGATTGTGCACATAGGTATAGGCACCTGTGGATTTCAGCGCCTCGATATAGGCATTGGTAAAGCTGACAGGGGCATAGGTCAGCGGCAGGCAGCACAGGCCTTTCTGCGGACAGGAAGCCCAACCTGCCACACCCGGATAGTCATCGATCGAAAAGTCTTCGACACCCAGTGACGAGACCGCATCGACCAGCCCCATCGCCCCATGACGTTCACACGCGTCCGAGAAACCGCGCAGATCGTTCACCCTGCCCGATCCGGTTTCCCAATGCGCCATGAAGGCCCATTTCGGCTTGTGTTCGGCCAGAGTGGCTTCAACCAGTTCAGCCGTCACCGGCTGGCCATGTGGAACCTCGACGACCGTGACGCTGGCCGCCTGTGGGTCAAGCGGGCTGGCCGCGTGCTCGGCGGGCGTTGCCGCCTTGATCCGCAGCGTCAGCGCGTCGATCCCCGAGAATGTGCCGTTGGTGAAGGCCACAACCTTGTCGCCCGGCATGACGGCCGAGAACATGGTGTCCAGAGCGCTCCAGCCGGTACCCGCGACAGCGAATGTATAAGCGTTTCCAGTGCCCCAGATTTTCCGCAGCATGTGCTTGCATTCGATCATGCCCCTGAGGACATCGCCCTGCATGTGATCGGCGACACCTGCGCCGGCGAAGGCTTTCAGGACACGCACATCCGTGTTGCCCGGCCCCGGCCCTGCGGCAAGGGTCTCGGGAATTTCGAGCGGAGGGAAAATCTGAAAGGTCATGGCTTGCATCCTCGGCTGTTGGCCGGGCATTGCGGCCTGATGTGTTAAGATGTCGACCAGAAAACGCGAGCTTGCCCAACGGCGCAACGTAACTTACTACTGCTTTTGGATGTCTAAAAGTATGGGGTTCTACCCACCCGTATTGGTAAAAATACCAAGGTATACCGAAAACACCCCCATTCTTTTGGGTGGTTTTTTAGAAAGTCAGGGCAAAATCATATGGTTGAAACATCGGGCAAACCCATCGACGTCATGCTTGCTGACAGCAATCCGCTGGTTCTGTCTGCCATGTCGGAGATATTCGAACGTGATCCGCGATTCTCTCTGGTTGCCACGTCGGCGACGGCAGAAGGATTTCTGGGAACGGTGATGCGGATACCTGTTCAGGTCGGCGTCGTGGACTGGACGCTTTCGGCCCTGGGCGCCGCCAAATTGATCGAAGTGTTGCGCGATCAGGCCGATGCACCGCGCTTTGTCATCTATGGCGATGCCTCCGGAGATGTCCCGCGATTGGCCATGCAGGCGGGTGCCGCTGGATTTGCTGCCCGCTCGGGCGAGGTTGACGTGCTTCTTGAGACCTGTGCCGAAGTGGCAGCAGGTAAGATGGTGTTTCCGTTCATCGACGTCCGGAAAATGAAACAGGATCCGATTCAAAGCCTGTCGCGCAAGGAACGCGCCATTCTGGAGGCCTTGGCGCAGGGGATGTCGAACCGGGAACTGTCCAGGGAACTTCAGATATCCACCAACACGGTCAAGTTTCACCTGTCAAATATCTATGAGAAGCTGAACGTCAAAAACAGAACACAAGCCATTGCGTTTTTCTATTCGTCCCATCGTGGCGCGGACTAGACGAAAAGAACAGAGAGCCCGGATGACTGAAATCAAAATAAACGTTGTCGGTGCCGGGCGGGTCGGCAAAACGCTGATCCGCCTTCTGGATGGCACTGATGGCTGCCGTATCCAGGATGTTCTGAGCACATCCTTTCAGTCGGCAAATGAAGCCGCCCGATTATCCAGAACCGGGCGCGTTGCAGCAAGCTATGCCGATTTGCGACCCGCTGACCTGTGGATCATATCAGTGCCCGACACGCAAATCTCTGCGGTGGCCCACGAATTGAAAGAGGCCTTCGAGAACCAGGAAACAACCGGGATGCGTTCAGTGGCGTTCCATTGCAGCGGCTATTTTCCTGCCGATCAACTGGCGCCGTTGCGCGGCCTCTCGTGGTCTCTGGCCAGCGTTCACCCCGTCCTGTCCTTCGCCGATCCACAGGCCGCTGCCGCGCAATTCAAACAGGCGTTGTGCGGGTTGGAAGGCGACGAAGACGCCACAGCGTTCATTCAGCCGCTTCTGGAAGGATTGGGAGCCACCTGTTTTCCCATCCGGTCTGAAAGCAAAAGCCTGTATCATGCGGCCGCGGTGATTTCGAACAACTTCGCCGTTGTCTTGCAGGCCATCGCCCGCGAGGCGTGGGCCAAGGCGGGCGTGCCGGACGAAACTGCCCGCAAGCTCAACGCTGGTTTGTTGAGTAGCACAGTCGAAAACGTCAACCTTCTTGGCCCGCAAGCTGCCCTGACCGGTCCAGCGGCAAGAGGGGACGAAAAAGTCGTTGCCCAGCAGGGCGCGGATGTAGCGGCGTGGCACCGCGACGCAGGTGAAATCTACAGGCAAATGAGCCTGCTGGCGCAGAAACTGAAGGCAACAGGCTTCACGAAGTAATCGCCAGGTCCATTGCTGGAAAGCACTTTGGAACCTGCGCTCGAAACGCGTCGCGGAAAAGGCGGGCCCGCGCGTTTCTTTTGCGAATCCCTGAAACATGTTACGTTGGGTCAACTTTCAAGATTTGTTTTTTCCTGGCACCCAGTTTCTTGCAGCGCTTTCCAACGAGGTGACTTCATGTCCGACTCCAGCAGTGAGCCCCCGCGCATTACGCTGTCCCTTCCATCCTCTCGACCAAATCCCACGATCTCGGCGGAACTATCAGGATCGGCCGGTTTTACTGCTGACAGCATTGACGATCTCAGGCGCGTCGAAGCCGAGAAACTCAAGGCGTTGCGCCGTGGTGTCGGTATCGACCTGTCCGCCGAAGTAATCAACGATCTGGTCGATCAGCGCGTACAGGCCACCGGTGCAGTCTTTCGACAGCTTGAAACCATTCGCAAGGATCTGGCCGACGGATTTCTGGGCGCTGTCGTCCCAACCCTTGCCCCGAAACTGCGCGGAGAACTGATCAATCCCGACGGCACCCCCGCCGAGCGGGTAATCGTCGAAGCGCTGCGCCCCACCTTTACCGCCAATGAAGGTATCGACAACGCGGATTTTTCCTGGGCTGTAAAAGCCGCCGTTACGGATGCGCGGGGCCTGTTTTCCCTTGATCTGCCCAATCTGCGGCTGCCGCAAAACGGCCTGAGATTGCGGATCCGCGGGCAGAACACCACTCTGACCGAAGCAGTGCCGCGCATTGACGCATTGGATGGCGAACTTGGTCTCGTGGTGCTGGATCGCACTGTCCTCCCTTTGCAGCGCTCGATCCTGGGTGAGCTGGCCGATATTCTGCCGGTAGACCCCGAGGATGCGGAAGAAAACATATCCGACTTCACCGGCACGCAGGCCCCTATCGTACTGGGCGAAGGTGACTGCGCTTCGGAATACCGAACCGAAGGAGGCACGGTTTCCCGGCGGCGTTATTCGGTTCTCTATCGGCTGATCGACCCGCTTGTCGGGCCGAAAAACATCGTTCGTACCCGCCCCGTTGGCGGCAATCGCTTTGTCACGACAATCCCGGGCAGCACATTTGCGCAGGCCAATCTTTCTGCCGAAACACTTTTGAACGCTTTCAACAATGACGGCGGAGACTGGGATTTTCGCGACCGGATTCCAATCGACGAGCCCATTGATGTAGAGGATTTCTTCGAAGATCTTGAGCAGCGCCCGCAGGATGTGCCAAAGGCCTCCAGCCTTGCGCTCGGCTATATCGCCAAGATGCGCTCGACCGCCGTTCACGCCGGAATGTCATTGGGGCGTCTGGTCTATTCCCTGCCGCTTGCCCCGGGCGAGGAACAGCGGATCGTCGTTTCGGAACAGCGCGAAACCCTGACCGTGCGCGAACGCGAAAGCCTGACCTTCGAGGAACAACAGGAATTCGAAGAAGCACGCGACACTTCCTTCAACAGTACGTTTGAAACCGCGCTCGATGAAGTGATCCGCGGTACGTCCTCCTTCTCGACCAAGGCGTTCACAAAAAGCTTCGGGGGGGCTGGTGGCATTGGTGGCGGTTTGTTCGGCGGCATCGGGGCCATAGTGGGCGGGGTCGGTTTCAGCGGCGCGCGTTCCAGTTCCAACTCGTCAGGCAGTTCGTCCAACACGCAGAACACGTCACGCGATTTTCTGTCCGACACGCACGAGACATTCTCGGCCGCGCTGGAACGGGCCGCTTCGGTCAAGCGAAGTTCGGCCCGAACCAGCGTTCGCACAGCCACGGCAAGTGATCGGCGGACGGCGACAACAAAATTCGTGGCCAACCGCAACCACTGTCATGCAATGACGATGCAATGGTTCGAAGTTCTGCGCGACTTTTCCCTGGAAACGCGGATCGAAGGGGTGCAATTGGTGGTCTTCGTTCCCATGCAGCTCATCCGCTTTCGCCGCCTGGGGCAAGGCGATCAACTGCCGGGCAATGTCAACCGGTCAGGATTGCTGCATCGATACAAAGTGATCCTGCGCCACGCAGACGTTTTCCGCCGGGTGTTCCGAAACCGTCGCAGGTTCCGCACCGCGCTCAAACTGCTGGAAGAGTTTTATGCGGACAAGGACGCGACACCGCAAAATGCTCCGGGTGTCGCTCAGGACATCGTCAGCTTCGAGGCTCAGGGCACTTTCATGCCCAATGATGATATATCCGCGGTGATCTTCACGCAGGATGGCGACCGCGTTGGGCCAGTGCCCCTGACCGGATCGCCGATCGATATCGACAACCTGCATGACTTGCCTGCCGAGACACGTGAAAACCTTCTGGTTCGGCTGGCTGACGCGCGCCGTGATCCAACGAAACGGCGGACTTATACCGGATCCGTGGCTTTGCCCCGCTCGGTCGAACGTTCGGACATCGCCCGCGTCGAGTTGCGCAGGCGGACGGGCTCTTTTGCCTATTCATTCTATACCGGCCCCGACCCGATCAACATCTTCAACATTTGGGAACATATCTCGAACCTGGAAGATGCCGATGATCTGGATCGCGCCACGCGCAACATCAACCGGAGCCTTCACACGACGATTTCAGGCTCGGATTTCGACGATCTGGTCGGCGCGCCGATGATCAGCGAGTTCGAAGCGCGCATGAACGAAGACGCACAGACCATCGTTGACGACAACACATTCCAGGCATTGCCTGCAACCCTGCCCTATTCCGTACAGGAAGTGCCGGACGTGCTGTCGCGTCGTGATCTGCGGCGGATCGAAGAAATGTATCAGCATATCGTGGCCGACACCGTTCGCTATTCTCGCGTGATCTGGGCCAGTATGACGGATGAAGAACGGGCCATCCTGCTGGAACGTTTCACGATTGGCGTGCCGGATGGCGGGTTGGATGACGCCTCAAGCGAAATATCGCTGCTCAGCACGGTCCAGAACAAGGTGCTGGGGTTCTATGGCAACGCGATGATCATGCCCTTCTCGATCCCGCCCGATCTGGCCGACAGAATGGAGATGCGGACCGGCGACATTCAGGACAGTCTGCTGGCCTTCCATCGGGAAGACTTCCGGCCACCGCGCCGCACGATCTCGCTGCCGACCCGGGGGCTGTTGGGCGAGGCCGTTCTGGGCCGCTGCAATTCCTGCGAGATGATCGACCATCGCCGCTTCTGGAACTGGCAGGACAGCCCGACGCCACCCCCGGTTGGTGACACGCCGGTCCTGCCCGCGGACAGTGATGCAATCTTTGGCACCCGTGCGCCATCGGACCTGCCGGCCAATCAACCTTCGAACACGCTTACCATCGCAGGGGGCGACATCGGCACAGGCCAGGCCGTGCCCACTTCGCAACTGGCCGAGATCCTCAAGGCCGCGCCTGATCTTGCACGGGCGGGAACCGATCTGACGGGACTGAAAGAGTTGCAGGCGCAACTGGCCCTTGAAACGCAATCGGTCGCCGCCGGTCGGGACAAGGCCATAGACACGGCGACGGATCTGACCAAAGAGCTTGTCGGCAAGGCCACTGAGCTTGCCGGCAAGGGCCAGGAGATCGCCGCGGCCCGCAAAGAGGAAGAAGCCAAAAAACAAGCTGCCGAAAAGAAAAAGTCAGCTGCCGACAATGCCGCAAAGATCAAGGGGTTTGAGGATATCGCCAAGAACGCCTCGGGTGTTTCTGCGCTGATCGGCGGGCAACCGGATGGCAACCGGGCGGCCTTCACGCAAAACCTGTTCAAGGATTTCCCCGGCGGTGCCGCCGCTCTGGCCAATCCCTCCAACACGTTGCTTCTGGCCAAGCTTTTCGGGGCCTTTACCAAAGCCAATACGGATGCGGATGACGGCAGCGCAACCAAGGCCGGCAGCCAATCCGTTCTGGATTTCCTCAATGGCCTGAGCGCCCCTGCGGAGGACGACGATGAGTGACACCAGCACGAATGCAACCGCCGAACCCGGCATCGATGAAAGCCTTGCCGAGGCGATCATCAATATTCTCGAAACCACCAATTCTCCGGCGATACAGCGCGCCCGAGAGGTGATTGCCCACAGGCTTGCCATCGCAGGCGACATTGCCCCATCCCGCATCCCTGCGCCGCGCAATATCACCGAGATCGGCGGCTACATAAATCTGCTGAGCGAGTATGGAGAGGCCGAACAGCGCGCGCGCATGATCGCAGCCGCTCTGGGCATAGCGGGGCCGCAGATTTCGCTGCCACAGCCCGGTGCCGTTCCACCGCTGTCCTTTGTCACCCGTGATGGCGCCCGACCTGCGGGGCCGCAACAACCCAGCTTCCCGTTGACCTATACGATCCGCAGCGACTTTGTTCCGGCCTTTGACAATGCGGTGCAGGAAATCACGATCCGTGGTGGCGCGGTTCCGATTTTGACACCTGTCAGAACACTGCCTGCTGCGGGGTCTGCTCCCGCAACAGACGGCTCTGCGCAGCTGGCTCTGATCGGCCGAACACTCAGCCTGGCGCCAACTGCGGCTTTGCACGCCGTGGCAACCGATCCCCTGTCGCTCAGCCGCCCGACTGCTGGTGGCGGTTTCGAGGTATTGGTTCGGGTCATCGACGCCGCCGCTCCGATCGCCGGAACCATCGCGGCGGCGGACTGGACCAGTTGGGAATGCGATGCCGCTGCCTGTACCGAGGTCGACAGCAATGATGCGCGCTTTGCGCTCACGCCGCTGCTGAACGCCGCCGGGTGGCACCAGCCCGCTGATCCCGGCAATCCGACCAGCCTGTCAAATCCCGGAACCTGGGCTGAATGGCGCAATATCACCGGGCTTGTGCCGGGCGTCACGCGGTTTGCGGATGAGCTGCAACTGCTTTATTCCGCTGAAATGCTCATCACCTCACCGGTCTTCAATCAACTGGACAATGTCTGGACAGGAAACGAGTTCGCCGCGCCATAGCGCGGCTGCCTGAAATGCAGGAAAGTGATTTGGCAGAGCACCCTTCATGAGGTTCAATGCATTCAGGAGGTCAGCCATGCAAAACCCGGAACGTTTCGAGAAATTCTATTTCGCCAAAGTCGGCATGGGCGAAGCCTGTGGCTGTGCCGAGCGGATAATCGACGTGTTCGAATTCAACCGCAAAGGCGGTGCGCAATCCAGGCAACCTGTGAAACAGGACAGGCGCAAACGCGGGTCTTTTCGGGCATGGGCGGTCAGATATGGGCTGATGAGCCGTAAGCGCACATAACCGAGGCCTGACGACGCACTGGGCTTGCTGTCGGATTCATGGCCAGGCTCAGGCGGTGTGATTGCATTTCTGAAACCACCATGTCCGGTTATCGCGGGAACAGTTCAGACCGGCACCGGCTTCCCGTCGCGAAGATCCAGTTCATCGGGTGCCAATTCCAAGCGGAACGCCGGCGAATGACTGACAAGCAGAATCGCCTGTGGCAACGCGCGCAGGATTTCCAGCAGGCGCGCTTCGTTTTTCGTATCCAGCGCATTCGTCGGTTCGTCCAGCAACAGCACTTCGGGATCCATCGCCAGAACCGTCGCCAGTGTCACCAGCCGTTTTTCACCGCCTGACAATTTGTGTGTGATGCGGTTCTTCAGGTGTATCAGGTCCAGATCGCCCAGAACTTTGTCGACAATGGCAAGCGCTTCGTCACGGGTCTTGCCCAGATTGAGCGGCCCAAAGGCGATGTCTTCGGCGACGGTCGGGCAGAACAGCTGATCGTCCGCATCCTGAAATACAAGCCCCACCCGGCGGCGCACTTCGTGGAAATCGGCCTCTTCCACGCGTTTCTGACCAAAAACGGTGACGGTGCCAGAACTCGGGCGCTGCAACCCAAGCGTGATGCGCAGGAGCGTCGATTTTCCCGCACCGTTCGGACCAGTCAGAGACAGGCGCTGCCCGGCATTCAGGCTCAGGCTGGCCCCGTCCAGAACGGGTGGCTGGCCGGGGTAGGAAAAACAGATGTCTTCTAGCGCGATCAGTGTCATGCGAATTCCAGAATGATCAGACCCAGGCAGAGACCGCTGAAACCAGCCGCAAACACAATGTCCGCGCGGGTCAGGGCAAATTCCTGAAGCAACGGCATACGCCCGGAAAACCCCCGGCACTTCATCGCGGCCAGGATGCGTTCCGATCTTTCGATCGCGCGCACAAGCATCATGCCCACAAGGTAGCCAAAGCTGCGATATGTGTGCCAGTTTGTTGCTGGCCGAAAACCGCGCACCTTCATGGCGGCGCGCAAGCGCAGGTATTCTTCCCGCAACACCTCGATATACCGGATCGTGAACATCAGCAGGTAAACCAGCTTTTCCGGGCACCGCAGACGATGCAAGGCGTGACCCAGAGTGACTGGCTCCATCGTGCCGACCAAAACCATCAGGGACAGGATCACGGCATTGGCGGTCAAAGCAATCTCGACCGCTTTCCAGAAACCCTGCCAGCTTGCGGGGAATCCCCAAAGCGTGAACATCGGGGCTCCGGGCATGGAAAAGGGCAGCAGGACCAGCATGAACAGGATGAACCCATCCATCATGGCCATTCGCTTCAACGTCTTTCGCCACGGCAGACGGGAAACTATCAGAAGCGAAAGCGACACTGTCAGCGCCACGCAAAGCGCGCCGAGGGATGACAGCGCCACGGTCACGACAGCAAAAGCAACCGCCATGACGATACGCATCCGGGGATCCAGCTGGCTGATCAGACCGTCCGGCCCGTCACCGGCTTCGGCCAGTGTTTTTTCTTGGTGCCCCAGAACGTGTGCCATCAGGACGCCAGCTTGCGGCGGGCCGCCATGTAAAAGCCCAGACCGAACAGACCAACGATGTACCCGATCCCGCCAAGGATGGTTTGCAGGTCATTCTGTTCGCGATAGGCCGCAATCTCGCGCCTGAGCGGGCGCAATTCATCACGCACGGCTTTGGCGATAACCTGCTGTTCTTCGACGCTGAGAGAAGCCGCCGAACCGCTGGCCGGTGTCAAAGCAGCCGAAGACGAGTCTCCGGTTTCTGCCACGGCAACACCCAGAACCCGCGCGACATCTTCGGCAGACATCGTGACTTCGGCCACATGCCCGGCGCCAAGGTCAGCAAAGAAGGTGTGCGCCACGGCCGAGGTCGGCGTGTAGACAAAGAAACCGTCCGCATCCGTGACCGATCGACCCAGCTCGGCCCCGTCCGGGCCGGTGACAATGACCTCGGTCCCGCTTGCCATATCACCGTTGGAAAAGCCGATCTCGCCCTCGATCACGTCTCCCGACTCGAAAACGCCGGCTATGACCTTGTGCGCCAGGGCAGGCACGGGCGCACAGCACACAGCCAGTATGACAACCAGATGTTTCATGTGGTTGCTCCTCTGAAAAACAGTTCGGGCTTGACCTTGCGCGCCAACAAGACGGCGAACCCGGTCAAAATCGCCTCGATGGCCATGACTGGAATATGGGCGAAGAAAACAAGCTTGGCAGCGGGCAGGAACTCATCCCCCGACAGCGCCAGGGAAATCGCGACCATGCCGGTTGTCGCCGCAATTGCAAATGCGCCGCCGACACCACCCCAAATCGCACCATGCAAAGGTGTCCCGCGCGCGATCAGACGACCGAACAGCATTCCGGCCACCACCGCGGGCAGGGCGATATTGACGGTGTTGATCCCCAGCACCGTCAACCCGCCAAAGCCGAAAAAGACCGCCTGTAACAAAAGCCCGACGAACAAAGCCGGGAATGCGGCCCAACCAAGCAGCAGCCCGGCCATGCCGTTGAGGATCAAATGGACCGACGACGGACCAATGGGTACGTGGATCAACGATGCTACGAAGAAACTGGCTGACAGCACACCGGCAGTGGGGATGCGATCAAGATCCAGAGACCTGAGACCCATGGCGATCCCGCCCGCGGCCGCTATGGCGCCGCCAACAACAACCGGGTTGGAAAGGGCTCCGTCGACGATGTGCATTCGGGGTTACTCCAGATCCCAGGCGCGAATCCAGATCACCGCATCCTGGCTGAGTTCTTTGCCCTCATGTTCGGTTGCCGGACCGGAACCAAGTGCTGCGAAACCCCAGTAGCCGGCTTTTGGAACGCCGAACGAAAAATACCCGTTGTCGTCAGATATGGCGACCACCGCACCACCCGGCATAGGGGACACTTTCGGTGCAGAAGCGGCCGCGCTGTCCATGTCGGGTTCGGCGGCCATGTATTCGATCTCGATCTCGGCCCCCGCAACCGGCTGACCATCAGCCAGCACACGGCCCGTGAAGGTTGAACCCGCGATGATGTTGGTCGGCTTGTTCAGCGGGATAATCTCGGTCGGCAGACCCACGGGATTCATCCAGTCGGTCGGTAATTCGTTGCGGTTCAGGAAGGCTTTGGTGAGCTGTTGGATATAGATGTCTTCGGATTCCTCATAGTAAGGCTGAGGAACCGTCACCAGCACATAGTCACCCGACCGTTTGACCGGGACACTGCCTTTGAACGCCGCGCCCTCGTTTTGCCCGCCGGTGAACCGGATAGGTTCCAGCGTATCCAGCAAATCGGTCTTTTCACCGTTGTGGATCACATAGAATTCCTGCGGCTTTTCCAGATCCATGACATGGCCGTTTTCGAACGGATGCCAGAAAACCAGCTTGACCGGCACATCACCCGGTTTCTCGATCATGGTGTCGGTGGTGTATTCCAAAAGGAAATGCGCATTTGCCATGGCAGGAAGTGCCATCACGGCAGCGGCTGCACTGAGCAGCGTTTTCATGAACAGTCGTCCTTGTCCCGTCGCGCCAATCCCGGCGCGAAATTCGTTTTGACCACGGGACATTCGACGCCAAATTACCCTTTCAGGCATCCTGGTCCGACGCACATCCCGTCGCCGATTAGGAGTGCCCGTTAGAGGGCACATGTCCGGCAGGTATCCTGACTTGCGGGTCAAAGCGTTGGACTGGCCTTCCCGGGCAAACCCCAGTGGCGTTTCAGCCCTGCTCGCCGCTTACAGTTGCGGGTGCAGTTGCGGAATTGGGCCTGAGCCCGCACCGCATTCCCTATTGATTCCAGAGCAAGCCCCGGAACCGGACATGCCGAGCGGCTTGCCAGACAACTCAGCCCTCGGTCAACGAAAATGTGCCGTGGCCGTCGAAAAAATGCTGAATTCGGCAGTTCGGGCGGGTAAATCGACTTCGTGAAAAATCCAAGGCAGCAGGATGATTTCATGCCTAAGCTTCTGAAAGATACCGTTCCGACAACGGCAGGCTTGCCGCGCCCAGTGAGCGTGCTTCCGGGCCCACGGTCCCTTCCAGCACCACGGGGCGCTCAAGACCGGTCAGGTTCAGCTTGGACAGTTTGTCTTCGACCATTTCAACC
Organism: Ruegeria sp. YS9; assembly: GCF_024628725.1. Taxonomy (NCBI): domain Bacteria; kingdom Pseudomonadati; phylum Pseudomonadota; class Alphaproteobacteria; order Rhodobacterales; family Roseobacteraceae; genus Ruegeria; species Ruegeria sp. YS9. The sequence goes on along the minus strand of NZ_CP102410.1, from coordinate 263,766 downwards.
AAACGCGCCTTGATGTCCTGCGGCATCCAGCCGTCAATCTTCACGCATTCGAAATCTATCAGGCTACAGGATGAGACAATCGCATGGGCAATCCCGCTCGCCGTCCGTTTCAACCAGTTTTCCAGTTGAACATTTGGCACATCCCAACGTTCGGTCGTTTCCCATAAAGACTGCGAGGTCGCCCCTGCTGTCGTGATCGCACGCTCGAGCACATAAAGGCTGGCCACGTCGATAAGCGGCCTGACACCGCCCGTACCATCCGGCACAGGCAGGGGGCCGATCGCCCCCGAGTTTCCACGCCCCGAAAAGATCGCGCCATTGAGAACCACACCGCCGCCAATGAAAAACCCGATATAGAAATACAGAAAATCCCTTGGTCCATCGGCCGGACCGAATACCAGTTCCGCACCACAAGCCGCCGTTGCGTCATTTTGCAGAAAAACCGGCATATCGAGGCGACCAGCCAGGTCAGCCTTCAGGTCTGATACGCGCCACGGGTCCATTTCTTCCTGAGGAACCTGAAGGGCCTGGGCCCAGTCCCACAGGTAGAACGGCATGGCAATTCCAAGACCCGCAATCCTGCCTTTGGCCTCGGGCGACATGGATGACATCATTTTGCCCAGACTCTGCGTGGAAAACTCCAAAGTGGCTTTCGGCGTTGGATAGTCATAGGTTCGCCGCTTGCGTTGCCGCACGTTTCCCACAAAGTCAGTCAAAACCAGCTCGGTACTGCGGCGCCCGACCTTGAGCCCAAAGAAAAACGCACCATCCGGGTTGAGACGCATGGGAACGGAAGGTTGCCCGACTTTCCCGCGGACCGGTTCACCGCGCAGAAGCAACCCATCCTTTTCCAATTGACGCATGATGACGGAAACCGTTTGTGCCGACAGTCCCGTCATGCGCGCGAGTTCGGACTTCGCAAGGGCCTGATGACGTCGGACAAGCGACAACACCAGCCGTTCGTTGCGGGCCCGCATGCCGCTTTGATTGGTTCCGCGCACCACTGACCCCTGTGAACCAATCGAATTTTTCCGTGATGATTTTTCCGGCACGACCACCCCTTTCCTGCTGAAGGATGGGAAAGCCCGCCCGCCCTGTCAATAATAATTAAGAGTGATTTATTTATTGACTCAAATTTCGATTCTTGTGATTGTTTCTTATGGGATCAGGATTTTTGCCTGATCGCCCTCGTGCCCTACTCGGCATAGGAAAAACTGGGAGGATAATCGATGAAACTTGCAAAACTTGCGGGTGCAGCTGCGCTCGGGGTTACTGCCATGGCTGGCAGTGCAATGGCGGACGGTGAAACCGTTTGCCTGATCACCAAGACAGACACCAACCCGTTCTTTGTCAAAATGAAGGAAGGCGCGACAGCGAAGGCGGAAGAGCTGGGAATGACGCTCAAAGCCTTTGCAGGCAAAGTTGACGGCGACCATGAAACGCAGGTGCAAGCCATTGAGACCTGCATTCTGGACGGCGCCAAGGGCATTCTGCTGACGGCTTCGGACACTTCATCCATCGTTCCGGCCGTGAAGCAGGCGCGGGATGCAGGGGTTCTGGTTATTGCTCTGGATACGCCGCTGGAACCCATTGACTCGGCTGACGCAACGTTTGCCACGGACAATTTCCTTGCCGGGCTGCTGATTGGACAATGGGCCAAAGCAACGCTGGGCGACGCGGCCAACGACGCCAAGATCGCGACACTGGATCTTGCCGTCAGTCAGCCGACAGTGGATGTGCTGCGCAATCAGGGTTTCCTGCAAGGCTTTGGTGTCGATCTGGCGGACCCGAACGTAATAGGTGATGAAGATGACCCACGACTGGTCGGAAGTGATGTCACTGCCGGCAACGAAGAAGGTGGTCGCCGCGCGATGGAAAACCTTCTGGCCAAGGATCCCACGATCAACGTTGTTCACACCATCAACGAACCTGCCGCGGCAGGTGCCTACGAGGCGCTGAAAGCCATCGGGCGCGAAAATGACGTGCTCATCGTTTCCGTGGACGGAGGCTGCCCGGGTGTCCAAAACGTTGCCGATGGTGTTATCGGCGCGACGTCGCAGCAATACCCGCTGTTGATGGCATCGCTGGGTGTTGAGGCCGTCAAGAAATGGGCGGACGAAGGCGTGAAGCCTGAAAACACGCCTGGCAAGGATTTCTTTGACACCGGCGTAGCGCTTGTAACGGACAAGCCTGCCGAAGGCGTCGAGTCGATCTCGGTCAAAGAAGGCATGGACCTCTGCTGGGGATGACATGACCACCCGGAGGGCCGCAGAGGGCGGCCTTCCGCTTTTCCAACCACCCATTCGCCCGAAAACTTGCTAAAGTCGTCAGAAACCTGACGCTTTGGGGGAACCTTTATGTCCGATACTTCACGACGATCAGACGACTTCGAAGCCGCTGCAAAAGGCAGCCCGGAACAGATTGCTGAATTTGACGATCACCACCGCGGGTTTGTCGGAACGGTTCAGCATTTTCTGCATGTGAACCCCTCTCTGGTGCCGTTGATCGTCCTTGTGGCTGCCATCGTCATTTTCGGTGTCTTGTTGGGCTCCAAGTTTTTCTCGCCATTTGCGCTGACCCTGATTTTGCAGCAGGTCCAGATCGTCGGGATCGTGGCGGCGGCGCAAAGCCTCGTCATCTTGACCGCCGGTATCGACCTCAGCGTCGGGGCAATCATGGTGATGTCGTCGGTTGTGATGGGTCAGTTCACCTTCCGATATGGGCTGCCGCCATCGGTCGCGATCATTTGCGGGCTTTTCGTTGGCACAGCAATCGGCGCGGTGAACGGTTATCTTGTCAGCCGCATCAAACTGCCACCGTTCATCGTGACGCTTGGCATGTGGCAAATCGTTCTCGCGGCAAATTTCCTTTATTCTCAGAACGAAACGATCCGGTCACAGGAGATCGAGGAACATGCCAGCATCCTGCAACTGTTCGGTGCCAAGTTCAACGTCGGCGGGGCAGTATTCACCGTCGGCGTGATCTTCATGCTGGTGCTTATCCTCGTTCTTTCCTATGCGCTTCGTCATACCGCCTGGGGAAGGCATGTCTATGCGGTCGGTGATGATCCGGAAGCTGCCGAGCTGTCCGGTGTCAATGTGCATCGCACGCTGATGTCAGTTTACATGCTGTCCGGGCTGATCTGCGCCTTCGCGGGTTGGGCTCTGATTGGTCGGATCGGGTCAGTGTCTCCGACCTCTGGCCAGTTGGCCAATATTGAAAGCATAACGGCGGTCGTGATCGGGGGCATATCCCTGTTCGGTGGCCGCGGGTCCATTCTCGGATCATTGTTCGGAGCGTTGATCGTCGGGGTCTTCACGCTTGGGCTTCGATTGCTGGGCGCTGATGCGCAATGGACGTTCCTGTTGATCGGCATCCTTATCATCGCGGCGGTCGCGGTCGACCAGTGGATCAGAAAGGTGGCAGCCTAATGGAACCTATTCTCAAAGGACGGAACCTTGTGAAGCGCTACGGCAAGGTAACGGCGCTGGATCAGTGCGATTTCGATCTGATGCCGGGCGAGATTCTGGCCGTGATCGGCGACAACGGCGCAGGCAAGTCAACACTGATCAAGGCGATATCGGGCGCGGTGGTGCCGGATGAAGGTGATGTTTGGCTGGAAGGCCGGAAAGTGAATTTCCACTCGCCGATTGACGCGCGCGAAGCCGGTATCGAAACGGTCTACCAGACGCTTGCGATGTCCCCCGCCCTGTCGATTGCGGACAACATCTTCATGGGGCGCGAAATCCGGCGCAAAGGGCCGTTGGGATCATGGCTCCGAATGCTCGACCGTCCGGCGATGGAGAAATTCGCCCGCGACAAGCTGAGCGAACTGGGCCTGATGACGATCCAGAACATCAATCAAGCCGTTGAAACTCTGTCCGGGGGTCAGCGTCAGGGTGTTGCCGTGGCGCGGGCCGCGGCGTTCGGATCAAAAGTCATCATCCTGGACGAGCCAACGGCCGCACTGGGTGTGAAGGAAAGCCGTCGCGTTCTTGAACTGATCCTCGACGTGAAATCGCGGGGCATTCCGATCATCCTGATCAGCCACAATATGCCACATGTTTTTGAGGTCGCCGATCGAATTCACGTGCACCGGCTTGGCAAACGCCTCTGCGTCGTTGATCCCAAGGATTACACGATGTCCGACGCTGTGGCGTTCATGACCGGTGCCAAGGAACCGCCCGCCGAGGATCAGGCCGCGTGACGAATACACGTGCCACCCCCGAAGCGCTTGCAACCAGGATCGCGGATGCCGTTAAGGCTTTGCCTCCGCTGCAAGACCGTCATCTTGTCGCAATTGCCGGGCCACCGGGATCGGGGAAAACGACTGCGGCCAGCCTTGCGACCAAAGAGCTGAATCTACGCGGCGTCGCAACCGGACTGGTCTTCATGGACGGCTTCCATTATGACAACGTGATCTTGAAGGATCGCGGCCTGCTGAACCGCAAAGGATCCCCCGAAACCTTTGACCGTGCCGGCTTTCATGCGCTGCTTGGTCGATTGCGTGCGGAAGAAGAAGTCGCAATACCCGAGTTTGACCGAAATCTCGATCTGGCCATTGCCGCGCGGTCCATGATCACGGCGGATCAGCGCGTTGTTCTGGTTGAGGGCAATTACCTTCTCTTGAATGAACCGGGTTGGTCGGACCTTCACCAACTGTGGGCATTCAAGGTGTTTTTGGACACTGATCTGAAAACACTCGAATCCCGCCTGACCAACAGATGGATCGGCCACGGTCTGGACGCCAATGCCGCCAAGGACCGTGCGCAGTCGAACGATCTGCCGAATGCAGAGCGCGTGATCCGAAATTCGATACCCGGTGATCTGACACTGGCTTGAGTTTTGCCTTCGGCCAATACAATCCGTCTTGATGAAAGGCCAGAGGTCAGCTCCGGTACACCGGCGGAACAAGACCGGCCTGGAACCAAGTCACGAAAGACACGATTGAAAACACCGGCAGCCCGGTCGCCTGCTGAATATCCGGCGCATAGGGGCACATATTCGTGCACTCCAGAACTATTGCCCCAAGTTCGGGGTGGTCCGAGGCCAACGCGATTGCGGCCTCGACATTGTCCTCCCGGGCCTTCTGAACATTCAGATGCGGTTCATTGCCAAGAATTGCGCGGGTGAATTCCCGCCCACCCTCGGTCGTGCCGATTGGCGTGTCCAAGGGGACATTGGCGGCCTGAAGATGATCACTGGTCAGGGTGGATGCCGAAATGGTCAGAATGCCCGCGCGCTTTCCCTTGGGAAGGATACGATTCACCATTTCGACCTGCATCAAGGACGAGGTGACGACGGGAACCGGAACGGCCTCGGCCAGTTCCTTTTGGAACAGGGACAAGAACCCGCAATTGGTTGTTATGCCATCTGCGCCGTCTTTGACCAGCTCTTGCGCGGCGTCGATGAAGACCCCGAGCATACCTTCGGCCCGATGCCGGACCACCCGATCGGGCGAGGCATCCCGGACGACGCGGTACAGCACCGGAAACGGCCATGTCTGAGCATTGCCCATGTCGCCGGGAATTCTTGGGAATTGCGCGTCCAGCATGAGGATTCCCACCGATGCGCCATAAATGGATTTGCCGCCCTGCGCGATCATCCCTGCGCCTCCTCGATAATGCGGGTCGAGATGTCTTCGGCCCCTTCCATGTAGATGCTGGTAATCCCGTGGCGCACTGCGTCCTGAACCTGATCCATTCGTTTCGTGATATGAGCCGCCAGAACCCGGGCCGCCTCATCAGCATCCCGATCCAGAAGGGCCTGCATGACATGTTTATGTTCGTCCTTGGACTTCTGCACCCGGTCCATGCTCATGGAAATCCAGCGGATATAGCGGATACGCTCGTTGATCCGCGTCAGAGTTTGCAACAACTCCATGTTCCCTGACAGTTTTGCGATCCCCAGATGGAACGCTTCGTCCCGGGTCACTGCCTCTTCGATCGTCAGGCCGGTGATGTCGATGCCCGTTTCGTAAAGTTCATCACGCAGCATTTGCAGGTCTTCATCCGTCGCCCTGGCGCAGGCGGATCGGGCCGCCGCGGATTCGATGATCTGGCGCAGCTCGAAAAGGTCGAACACGCTTTGCGCATCCAAGGGACGACAAAAGAACCCTTGCCCCGGGCGGAAATCGAACAGCCGTTCGGCGACCAGACGATTCAACGCTTCACGCAACGGCGTGCGGCTGACGCCCAGGTCCCTGGACAGAGCGACCTCGTTCAGGCGGTCACCGGGGCGCAGGCGGAAGGACACCGCCATGGCTTTGACCTGATCATAGATATCATCGACACGTGGACCCGCCATAAACCCTGCCTTTCTTCCGTTGATTCACAGGTGCCACACACAGTTCTTGAAATCAATATACAAAACTGTATACAGCTTTGTGTGCAGACGTGAATCGAAGGAGTCGCGAACGATGACAGGAACGAATTACCTGACCGGAGCCGAGGCAATGGTGCGCATGCTCGAGGCGCATGGCGTCACCCATATGTTCGGTCTGTGCGGCGATACCACCTTGCCATTCTATGATGCGCTCGCCCGATTGGATCACGGCATTCAGCACATTCTGACCCGCGACGAACGGCACGCGGCCTACATGGCGGATGGCTATGCTCGTGTGGCAGGCAAACCCGGCGTTTGCGAAGGCCCTTCCGGCGGTGGTGCGACCTACATTCTGCCGGGTGTGGTCGAGGCCAATGAAAGTTCGGTTCCAATCCTGGCGATCACGTCCGATGTGGCGACGACCAGCCGTGGGAAGTATCCTTTGACGGAACTGGATCAGCCAGCGTTGTTCCACCCGCTGACGAAGTGGAACGCGTCTCTGGATGATGCTGCCCGTCTTCCGGCCATGGTTCGAGCGGCGTTCCGGGCGATGACAACGGGAACACCCGGCGCGACCCATCTGGCACTGCCGTTTGATACGCAGAAGGCACAGGTGGACGAAGCGGAAATCTGGGCCGACAAGCGGCATCGCAGCTATCCCGCAGAGCGGGCTGCCCCCGAACCTGATGCCATCGAAGCAGCCGCAGCCATTCTTGCCCAGGCCAAATCCGCTGTCGCGGTCTGTGGCGGCGGCCCGGTTCTGTCCGGCGCAACCGATGCGTTGCGCCGCGTCGCCGGTCTGCTGGATATGCCCGTCGCCACAACCGTTTCAGGCCAAGGGTCCATAGCCGAAACCGATCCTCTGGCCCTGGGTGTCGTCGGATCGAACGGCGGCATCCCCGCGACACGCGCCGTGGTGGATCAGGCTGACGTTGTCCTGTTCATCGGGTGCCGCGCCGGTTCGGTCACGACCGAACGGTGGAGAAGCCCCGGGCGCAACGCCACGATCATTCACATCGACAGTGACCCTATGGTGATCGGCGCAAATTATCAGACCGAAGTGGCGATTTGCGCCGATGCCCGTCTGGCGTTGGAGGCACTTGCTCATGCACTGGAGCAACGGCAGGACCTGAACGGTCAAGGCGGAACAGCCAAGGCCCGCGCCGCATGGGAGGCCAAGGCGGCGGCGTTTGCCCCCTTGGCTGCAAGTCGGGAAACCCCGATACGGCCTGAGGCCGTCATGGCGTCCCTGATGGACATTCTGGACGACGATGCGATTGTGGTCGCTGATCCCGGCACCCCCTGCCCCTATTTCAGTGCGCATTACCGTTGGCGGCAACCCGGGCGGCATTTCATCACAAATCGCGCGCATGGAGCACTGGGCTATTCTCTGGGGGCGGCCATGGGTGCACATGTCGGGCGGCCCTCGGTCAAGACGCTTGCCGTCATGGGTGATGGTTCGTTTGGGTTCGCCTGCGGTGAGTTTGAAACGATGGTCCGGCACAAAATGCCGATCACCTCGATCGTGTTCTCGAACTCGGTTTTCGGATGGATCAAGGCGGGTCAGGATGCTGGGTTTGATCAACGCTATTACAACGTTGATTTCAACCGGACCGACCACGCCGCTGTCGCAGCCGCCTTTGGAGTGAAATCATGGACGGTCAAGGATCCTGAGGACTTGCCGAAAGTGTTGAAACAGGCCGTCGAACATGATGGCCCCACATTGGTCGACATCCATTCGCAGCAGCTTCACGACGCCGCTGCACCTGTGTCGGAATGGGTCGCGTAAGAGGCAATCGACGGGGTCAGCTGGGCCAGAAACTCCTGCGCAATCGTGGACAGGGGGCGCCCCTTTGCGGTGATGATTGCAAGATCCAGCATGACGGAAGGCCTGAACGGGCGGGTCTGGTACCCGCTCTCACCGTCGAACGTCACGGTAAAGGGGTCGATCATCGCAACACCCATGCCCTGTTTCACAAAACTCAGCAGGTTCTCGGACAGGTGCGTGTGGATCTGCGTCCGCCACGTGCGCCCGGATGCCTGAAAGATGTCACGGGTTCGTCGGTGGGTTTGGTGTTCCGGACCCATCACGATGAAGGGTTCATTTTCCAGTATTTCCGGTGTCAGAACGTCGTACTCGGCCAAGGGGCTGTGTTCTGGAAAAGTCGCCAGCGTTTCGAACTGAAACACCTGATAGTTCAGCGTGTCGTGCAGGATCGGCATCTCGACGATGCCGATTTCAAACAGGCCGGAAATCACCCATTCCTGAATCTTGGATGAATACTGCGACTGGAAACTGACTGACAGGTTGGGGCGGCTTTTGGCAAAACGAGCGATCTCGCGCGGCATGAAACCAAATGACAGAAGATGCGGCGCCGCAACCTGCAACTGACCGGGATGCTTGTTCTGCAAATCCGTCACGGCCTGCGCCACGTGATCCAGCCCGCGCACGACGGTGTCGACTTCGCGGAACAGCAACTCGGCTTCCGGGGTGGGCAGCAAACGGCCCTTGTTGCGCTCGAACAGAGGCAGTCGCGCTTCGCGTTCCAACTGAGCCAACAGATTGCTGATACCAGGCTGGGATATCCCAAGTACCGACGCCGCACCGGTTACGGTTCCGGTTTCCATGATGGCGTGAAACGCTTGAAGCTGGCGAAAGCGCAGGGACATCGGTAATCACATCATTTTTTCTGATGAACTGTCGAAGATATAGTATTTGAAATGATATGCCCGTCAAGGCAGGCTTCCGCTCATCCACAGGGGGCGGAATGAGCGATCTGGCACAAAACATCATCGGTTACGACCTCTGGCACCTGAAGCTTCCGGTCACGTCCCGCCGGGATCACGGTATAGGATCCGTCGAAGGCGTTTGCGAAGTCGTCATACTGCGACTGACCTCCGAGGATGGCACACAGGGATTTGGCGAAGCGTCACCATGGTCGGTGTTCACCGGCACCCCGGAGGCGACTTTCGCGGCGCTGGATCGATACTTGCGACCCCTAGTTCTTGGCGCCAGCGTAAGTGACCGATCGGCCATCATGGCACGCGCCACCTATGCCGTGGCGCATTGCACCGAGGCCAAGGCCGCGCTGGAAACCGCTCTGCTGGATCTGGCCGGCCGTATCAGCGGCATCCCGGTCTGGTCTTTGCTGGGCGGTCGTTGCCGCAGCACCATTCCGCTCAGCTGTTCCATCGCCAACCCGGACTTCTCTCAGGACATAGACCTGTTGGCGCGGTTGCGAGAGGACGGCGTGCGGATTGTCAAACTCAAGACCGGGTTCAAGGATCACGCCTTTGACATCATGCGGTTGGAGTACCTTGCGCAGAACTGCCCTGAATTCTCGATCCGCGTGGACTATAATCAGGGGCTGAGCATCGAGGAGGCTCCGGCACGGGTGCGGGACGTGGCCCGGTTCAATCCTGATTTCATCGAACAGCCGGTTCGCGCCCATCACTTCGGCATGATGGCGAAGCTAAGGCATATGACCGATGTTCCCCTTCTCGCCGATGAAAGCGTCTTTGGTCCCGAAGATATGGAACGCGCCGCGCGTGAAAGCATTTGCGATGGTGTCTCGGTGAAAATAATGAAGTCTGGCGGACTGACCCGCGGGCAAACGGTCGCCCGCATCGCGGCGGCGCACGGTCTGACTGCGTATGGCGGGGACATGTTCGAGGCCGGTTTGGCCCATCTTGCGGGCACCCATCTGATTGCCGCGACACCCGAGATCACATTGGGCTGCGAGTTTTATCAGGCGTCCTATTTCCTGAAAGAGGACATTCTGGAAGAACCCTTCCGGATCAGAGGCGGACAGGTCTGCGTGCCCGAAAGCCCGGGACTTGGCGGCAAGCCCGAGCTGGCAAAGCTGAACCATTATGCAGTGGCCAAGGCGGTTTCAGAATGAGTGAAAAGAAAACCATAGCCATCATCGGCGCCGGTATAGTCGGCGTTTCGGCCGCGGTCTGGCTGCAACGGGACGGGCACGACGTGATCCTGTTCGACAAGGCCGGACCGGGTGAAGGCACGTCTCATGGCAATGGCGGTGTGCTGGCGTCCTGTTCCATCATACCTGTGACGGTTCCCGGACTGCTTGGCAAAGCACCCAAAATGCTGCTGAGCTCCTCGCAGCCGCTGTTTTTGAAATGGGGATATTTACCGAAGTTGCTCCCATGGCTCCGGCAATATCTGAGCCACGCGAACGTGGCAGACGTTGAACGGATCGCGGCGGCGCTGACACCGATCGTCGGCGACAGCCTGAATGATCACAAGGCTTTGGCGGCAGGCACACGTGCTGAAAAGTGGATCGTGCCCAGCGATTATCTGTTTCTCTACGAGAACCGGGCTCATTTTGAACAAGATGCGTTGGGCTGGGGAATCCGTCGGAAGAACGGCTTTGATTGGCAAGAACTGGAGGGCAAGGCGTTTCACGACTATGACCCCGTGTTCAGCCCGGATATCGGTTTCGCTGCCAAGCTGTCAAACCACGGTCATATCACCGATCCCGGGCGGTACGTGAAAGACCTGGCCGCCCATGTCGAGGCTGGTGGAGGCCGGATCATCCGCGCCAATGTCGAGGACGTCACCCGCGACAACGGCCGCGTTACCGGCGTGCGCGCGGATGGTGAGACAATCGCTTGCGACACCGCCATTGTCACGGCTGGTGTCTGGTCCGGGCCACTGGCCAAGCGACTGGGGGTTTCTGTTCCTCTTGAAAGCGAGCGCGGTTATCATCTTGAATTGGTGGCACCTTCTGCCATGCCCCGCAGCCCGGTCATGGTGGCTTCGGGCAAGTTTGTTGCCACGCCCATGGATGGGCGCATACGCTTGGCGGGTATTGTGGAGTTCGGAGGGCTGGACGCACCGCCCTCGCGCGCGCCGTTTGAATTGATGCGAAGAAATGCCCGGGCCGCGTTTCCGGGCATAACATGGAAGGAGGAAGTGGAATGGATGGGGCACAGGCCGGCCCCGGCTGACTCGATCCCGATAATCGGAGACGTGCCCGGAATCAAAGGGGCCTATATGGGCTTTGGTCATCATCACATCGGCCTGACAGGCGGGCCAAAGACCGGACGGCTTCTGGCGCAGATGATCGCGGGCAGAACACCGAACACCGACGTAAGCGTCTACGCGCCGTCGCGCTTTGCAACATAAGAACAGACCGATGAAAAACATCGGTATTTCAAAACTCGATAGGGAGAAAACGATGAAAAAACTGACAAACCTACTGGCGGCAACCGCTTTGACTGCCGCAGCGGCAGCACCGGCCGTGGCCGAGAAATGGGACATGCCGATGGCCTATTCGGCGTCGAACTTCCATTCGGCCACCGGAGCGGAATTCGCCAAATGTGTAACGACCGGAACCGGCGGTGAGATCGAAATCGTTACGCATCCATCCGGCTCGTTGTTCAAAGGTGCCGATATCAAACGCGCAATCCAGACCGGGCAAGCCCCGATTGGCGAACGCCTTCTGTCTGGCCACCAGAATGAGAACGCGTTGTTCGGTTTCGATTCGATACCGTTCCTTGCAACCTCGTTCGATGACAGCGCCAAGCTTTGGGAAGCGGCAAAACCGTCAATTGAAAAGGTGCTGGCCGAACAGAACCTGACGTTGCTTTACGCGGTGCCATGGCCGCCGCAGGGACTGTATTTCAAGAATGAGGTGAACTCGGTCGCCGATATGAAGGGCATCAAGTTCCGCTCTTACAACAACGCGACTTCGAGACTGGCCGAGTTGACAGGGATGTTGCCGGTAACGATCGAAGCGGCGGAAATCAGTCAGGCTTTTGCCACGGGCGTCGCCGAGTCGATGGTGTCTTCGGGATCAACCGGGTATGACCGCAAGGTCTGGGAAAGCCTGAACTATTTCTACGAGGTCGACGCCTGGTTGCCGCGCAATTATGTGATGGTGAATTCGGATGTCTGGTCGGGCGTGTCCGACGCCAACAAGAACATCATCAAGGCCTGCGCGGAACTGGCGGAATACGCAGGCAACTGGCGCGCCAAGGAATATACCGGTTTTACTCTGCAAGGTCTGCGTGATGGTGGCATGACCGTCGGTCCGGCATCTGAACAGATGACGAATGAGCTGAAGGAGATTGGTGTAACCATGACCAATGAATGGCTGGAAGCCGCTGGCGACGAAGGCAAAGCCATCGTCGATGCGTTCAACGCATCTAAGTAACCGTTCGGGGCGGGCGGCGTTGCACTATGCCGCCCGCTTTCCACCCAATCATAATACAGCGGGGACACCATGGCGGTATTGCGAGGGCTTCGGTCCGTTCTGGACTTCATCTATCAGGCAGCAGGGGTATTGGCGGCGCTCAGCCTGATTGCCATTCTTTTGCTGATCGTCGTTCAGATGCTGGCCCGCTGGACAGGTGAGGTATTTCCCGGAGCGCCTGACTATGCCGGTTACGCAATGGCGGCGGCATCTTTCCTGGCCTTTGCCAATGCGTTGAACCGGGGCAGCCACATTCGGGTTTCGATCCTTCTGAACTCCGTGCCGGGCGGTGTGCGGCGTATCCTTGAAATCTGGTGTTTCACCATCGGCACTGCCGTCATGTGGTATTTCTGCTGGTATGCCTATCGCTTCGTCTATTGGAGCTGGAAGTTCAACGACATCAGTCAGGGACAGGACAGAACCGCACTCTGGATTCCCCAGTCGGCGATGCTGATCGGTGCCGTGATCCTGGCCATCGCGCTGACGGATCACCTGATCCACGTCCTGTTCAAAGGTGACCATCGCATTGTCCGCGATCTGGCCGACCAGAGCCACGGAGAGTAAGCGCATGGAAAACCTGTCCGTCATCATCCTTTTCCTCTTTGTACTGTTCACCTTGCTCGGCACCGGTGTCTGGGTCGGATTGGCCCTGATGGGGGTTGCCTGGGTCGGGATGGAGCTGTTCACCACCCGCCCGGTGGGCGACGTGATGATCACCACCATCTGGTCCGCCTCGTCGTCGTGGACCCTGACCGCCTTGCCCATGTTCATCTGGATGGGCGAAATCCTGTACCGCACGCGATTATCCGAAGACATGTTCAAGGGGCTGTCCCCGTGGATGGCCCCCCTGCCCGGCGGCTTGGTGCATACGAATATCGTGGGCTGTACTGTCTTCGCGGCGGTCTCAGGTTCGTCGGCGGCAACGCTGACCACCGTCGGCAAGATGTCGATCCCCGAACTGCGCAAACGCAATTACCCCGAACGGATGATCATCGGTACTCTGACCGGCGCTGCGACGTTGGGGCTGATGATCCCGCCGTCGCTGACCCTGATCGTCTACGGGGTGACGATCAATGAATCGATCACCAAGCTGTTCTTTGCCGGCATCCTTCCCGGCCTGGTGCTGGCGGCGATGTTCATGGGCTATGTCGCGATCTATTCCAAGTTGGGCAAAGACTGGAACCCGAATGACGAGGGCAAGCTGAGCTTTTCCGAGAAAGTCAGAAACTCCCGTTTTTTGTTGCCTGTGATCCTTCTGATCACGGTCGTCATCGGCTCAATGTATCTGGGCTATGCCACTGCGACCGAAGCCGCGGCGTTCGGAGTGATCGGCGGCCTGTTGCTGGCGGCAGGCCAGGGGTCGTTGAACTGGAAGACATTCACGGAAAGCCTGATGGGGGCCACGCGGACCAGCGCGATGATCGCCCTGATCCTTGCTGGCGCTGCGTTCCTGTCGCTGTCGATGGGTTTTACCGGCCTGCCGCGCGGGTTGGCCGATCTGATCGCCGGATGGGAACTGACCCGGTTCGAGCTGCTGATGGTTCTGCTGGTGTTCTACATCATTCTGGGTTGTTTCCTTGACGGGATCTCCTCGGTTGTGCTGACCATGGCCGTGGTGGAACCGATGATCCGCGACGCCGGGATCGATCTGATCTGGTTCGGCATCTTCATCGTGGTCGTCGTCGAGATGGCACAGATCACACCCCCGATCGGGTTCAACCTGTTCGTGATGCAGGGTATGACCAACCATGAGATGAGCTATATCGCACGCGCCGCGATACCGATGTTCCTGATCATGGTACTGATGGTCTTCATCCTCATCTGGTTCCCCGACCTCGCCACCTGGCTGCCCGAGAATTTGCGGCAGAGTCCCGGCGGGTAAAACGACCTTGAACCCGCTCCATCTGGCGGCCCGTCACGGGCCCCGTGTTCTGGTCGCCGGATTGGCGGCGGGTCTGCTTTTGCCGGGTTTGGCCGAGCCCATGCGGAACCTGCTGCCGCCCCTGGTCGTGTTGCTGCTGTTCGTCACCGTCCTGAGAATGGACCCCGAAACCATTTTTGGATCGTTGAGCGATCTGCACAAGGTCGCGTTCACCGTCATCGGGTTTCAATTCGTGATGCCGCTGATCATTCTGGCCATCGGATTTATTGGGGGATGGACCGGAACGCCGGTGCTTCTGTCCCTGCTGATTATGGCGGCAGCACCTTCGATTTCAGGCAGTCCCAACATGTGTCTGATGATGGGCTACCCACCTGAACACGCGATGCGAATGCTGGTTGTTGGCACTGCCCTGTTGCCATTGACAGCGTTTCCGGTGTTCCTGCTCATGCCCGAATTGGGCGACATTCAATCCGTGCTGTTGGCCGGACTGCAACTGTTGTTGACGATACTCTGCGCAACCGGCGCCGCCATCTTTGCTCGGCGTGTTTGGTTGCGTTCGCCATCCCGCTCCACCTTGTTGAATCTGGAAGGGTTGGGCACGATCACATTGGCCGTTTTTGTCATCGGCCTTATGCCTTCCGTCAGCTCCACGGCGCTGAAAAGCCCGGCCGTCGCGGCCTTCTGGATCGCGCTCGCCTGTCTGGCCAATTTCGGAGCACAGTTCATTTCGTTCCGGATGACCCGAGGGCGTCTGCCGGCAGCCAGGGCAACTGCCGTCTCTCTGATCGCGGGAAACAGAAACATCGCGATTTTCTTCGTTGCTTTGCCGCCCGAAGTCACCGCACCCATCATGGCCTTTATCGGGGCGTATCAAGTTCCGATGTACCTGACGCCAATGGTCATGCGTCATCTCTACATGAGGCAAGTCTTGCCCGAGTAGCGTTGGAAAGCCCCTTTAGGGTTTTTTATCCCCTTTCTCCGATCCTTGCCGACGTTGGGCCGGTACCTCGCCTTTAGTTCAGGCCATAAACACGTTCAGGGAAATCGGGCGAATGATTGTCACTATTGACAGCTAATCGCACCTTCCCTAATTACTGTCAATGTTGACAGTAAAGGATATATCATGCCGATTAGAAAACTGGTCGTCGCATCTGTAATGACACTGGCTTCAACCCTCGGGGCATCCGCACAAACTCTCACTGCAACGGTGCAGGACGTGCGCAATGCAGAGGGTGATTTGATCATTGCCGTGTTCGATGAAGCAAAATCTTTCAAGGCCATGGACGTGGCGAACGCGGCGGCCTTGGCCTCCGCTCCTGCTGTCAAAGGGCAGGTTTCGGTGACCTTTCACGATCTCCCGCTTGGCACCTATGGGATCGCCGCGATTCACGACGAGAACAGCAACAGCAACCTGGATACCGAAAAGGATATCCCAACCGAAGGGTACGGCTTTGGCGGTATGGGGCAGAGCGGTCTGCCGCCGGAATTCACGGATGCCGCCGTCGCCGTCGGCACCGGCGCAACGGCAAACGTGACGCTGAAATACTGGAAATAACATGATCGGGCGCCCCTCAAATCGTGATGAACGTTATGAGCAGGTCGTGCAGGCTCTGATCAGATGTGTTGCGATATCTGGTTTCGATGTTGCATCTCTTTCGCTGTGCTCATGGTTACGACCGTTCTTGGCTATCAGACGTTTTAGGGGCTTCTTTTCATGTTCTGGACAATCCCGAATTTCCATTCCGGTCACGCTTTGCTTTTGACCGACGTAACCCGGGACAAGGACCCCATCCTGTTTTGGCTGATCCAACTCGCCTGGATGGCACTTGGCCTGTCGATGATCGCCATCGACTTTCTCACTCGAACGTTTTGAAACTTCCTTTACAAGAGGCTCAAATGAAACCCATGCTGCACCTTTTGCCGGTCGAGGCTTACACGAGCCAGGATTGGTTCGACCGGGAAATGCGCGAAATCTTTTCCAAAACCTGGCGCTATGCCGGGTTTATGGAGGATGTCAGTGAACCCGGCCAGTACATCGCCGTGCAGGCCGGACTCAACAACATATTCGTGATCATGGGGCGCGACCGTCGCCTGCGCGCGTTCCATAACATCTGCCGCCACCGCGGCACCCAATTGATCCGCGCGGTTGGCAAAACGCAAAAGGCATTGACCTGTCCATATCACGACTGGACCTACGATCTTGAAGGCAATCTGATTTCGGTGCCGGACGAGCACGAGGAATATGGCAAGGTCGACAAGTCCTGCCTTGGCCTGAAACCCGCCAAGGTCGATATCTGGAAATCGATGATTTTCGTCCATCCAGACCCCGACGCGCCTTCCATCGCCGAATGGTTCGGCCCGGTCGAACCCCATATCGGCCCGCACGTCCCGGAAGAGCTGGTCGAATACGAAGACCTGAACACCAGCTATGAGATAAAGGCCAACTGGAAGGTTGTCGTCGAGAATTACATCGACGTTTACCACCTGAGTCATCTGCATTCGAACACGCTGCAAATGTATGATCACAAATCCGCCGAATTCCACTGGGAAGGACCTCATTACATGTTTTGGGAGCCGCCGGTGGCAGAATTTCTGGAAGATCAGGACAGCAAACTGACCGCCCCGCGCGTCATTCCCAAAGACATGAACGGCGCCTGGGTGCCGATGCTGTTTCCGGGGATTGGACTGGCCGCTTCGGAAGACGGCTGGAGCATCTTCATTGTCGAACCCCTTGGCCCGGAACTGACACGAGTTCACAACCGCGGGCGGGTGTCCAACAGCTCGGAATGGGAATTCACCAAACAGTCGATGAAGTCGTCCTCTTTCTGGTCCAAGTTTGGAATAGGCGGAAAATACGAATCCAGTGACGCGATGGGCGAAGATGACCCGATGGTTGCTGGCGATTTTACCGGCGAAGACATCTACGCGTGCGAGCAGCAGCAGAAATCCCTGCATTCTCCGTATTTTGAAGCAGGTCCGGCAGCAAACGGTGAAAGCCCCGTCATCGAGCACCAGAAAGTTGTTCTGCAATGGTTGGGAGAAGGGAAATGAACCCACGTGACTTTTTCCCACTGCGCGTTTGCGGGACCCGAGTTGAACTGGATGGCGTGGCTAAGACCGTTATGTTCGAGGTACCTGACCGCCTGATGGACATATTCGCCTGGCGGTCGGGCCAACACGTGTCCCTGCGTTTCAATATTGATGGCGAGGAGCACCGTCGAAGCTATTCGATCTCCAGTTCACCTTACTCCGGGGGCCCGCTTCGCATCACCGTCAAACGGGTCAAGGGTGGCCGTGTCAGCAACTTCATCAACGACACTGTCCAGGAAGGACAAACCATTGACGTCATGCCGCCATTTGGCAGTTTCTGCCTGGACCCCGACGAAACGGCGCGGCGCACCCATTACTTTTTTGGCGCGGGTTCTGGCATCACGCCGCTCTACGCGATGCTGAACTCGGTTTTGACAGCCGAGCCCCATTCAGTCGCGCATCTGGTGTATGGCAACACAAACGCCAAGAGCATCCTGTTGCAGCAAGAGCTGAACGGTCTTCGGCAAGCGCATCCCGAACGTTTTACAATCAATCATGTCTTTTCGAAGCCCGGCTGGTGGTCCAGCGCCGAATATTGGCGGCAGGGTACGATCGACCAGGCCGCAATCGAAGCGTTGATCGCCGAGTATCCTCCTTACGCCCAGGACGCTCAATACTATGTCTGCGGTCCGGGCAACATGAACCAGGCCGTCAAATCGGCATTGATGTCCATTGATGTGCCCGCGAACCGCATCCACATGGAAAGCTATGGTGCTGCGCCGGATCTGGACGCTGGTATTGAGGGGGTGGACGCAACCGCTGAACTGACGCTGGAAGGCGCCCGACACCTCATTCCGATCACCAAGGGACAGACCGTTCTTCACGCAGCGCAGTCAGCGGGGCTCAAGCCACCCTATTCCTGCCAATCGGGGGTCTGCGGCGCGTGCCGGGCCAAACTGACCGACGGCACAGTTCATATGCGGGCGCGCATGGCGCTGGAGGATGAAGACATCAAAGCCGGAGAAATCCTGACCTGCCAGTCAATACCCACGGCGGGAAAACTGGCGATCAGCTTTGACCAGACCCGTCGCTGAAGAACCGATGACGCGCCTGAGGCATGCCGATTCACGCCGCCTCAGGTTCGTTCGCGGATCGGATCATGCGTCCGGCGCACAATCTCGGATCACGAAGTGCTTGGTCGTTTCTTCCACGACTTCCCAATAACCGCGAAAGCCGTTGGGGATCAAAAAGCTGGCCCCGGTGCGAAAATCCTGACGGGTCCCGTCTTCGTGGATCAGGGCACAATGGCCTTTGACGATATAGCAATATTCGTCCTTGTCCGTGAACGCGTGCCATTTGCCCGGCGTGGACGTCCAGATCCCGGCAGACAGTTGTCCATCCGGGCTGGTGAAGTGCATTCCAATCTTGTGATGCGGATCACCCTCGACAACGCGATCGGGAAGATCGGCCAAACGCCGTTCGCTGCGCGTTGCGGGCTGATCGAAAAGGTTGAGTACCTGTGTCGTCATGAGGTCATACCCTCCTGCTGGTCGTGTATTGCGAGATGACGTGACCGGCCAATGGTCGGTCACATGCCGGACTAGGATTTCCCCCATCCTCTAATGAAACAGGTAGACACCCGCCAGAACCAGAGCCGCGATGAAAATCGTCTCGGCCACGATCAGGACGATGGCCTGCCCGCCCACATCCAGAATCCGCTTGAGCGACGTCTTCATGCCCACTGCCGCAATCGACACCAGCAGCGCCCACCGGCTGAGATCGGCCATGGCCGACGAGACCACTCCGGGGATCAGACCCATTGAATTCAGGACGGCAAAGATCAGAAAGCCAACCACGAACATCGGCAAAATGGGCGGGCGCTTGCCGTCTTCTTCGCCGAATTCCGCGTGGCGTCGGACAAGAAACGAGATGACCAGAACCACCGGGGCCAGCATGGCGACACGGATCAGCTTGACCAAAGTCGCGACCTCACCGGTTTGATCCGAGACCGAGAACCCGGCCCCGACAACCTGCGCGACATCGTGGATCGTGCCGCCAAGGAAGACCCCTGAAACCTCGTCGTTGAAATCGAAAGCCTCGGTGAGGATCGGGTAGGCGATCATCGCGATTGTCGACAGAACAGTGACCGACAATACCGTGAAAACCAGGTTTCGCTCCGAATGCTCGTTTTTGGGCAGAATGGCAGACAGGGCCATCGCGGCCGACGCGCCGCAAATCGCAACCGAACCGCCCGTCAACACACCGAAGCGCCAGCCACGACCCAGCAGGCGCGCGCCCAGAAGGCCGAACAGGATCGTGAGGATCACACCCGCAATCACAACGGCAATCAGATCCGCGCCAAGGCTCATCATCAATTCAACGGAAATACGCGCCCCAAGCAGCGCAACGCCAAAACGAAGAACGGTTCGTGCGGTAAATTCGATTCCGGCCTTACAGTCGCCCGCGTCGTCTTCGGCCAGGAAATGGAACGCGATGCCCAGCAACAAGGCCATCAGCATCGCCGGGGCACCATAATGTTCGGACAAGAACTTCGCTGCGACGGCAACAACCACGGAAACAAGGAAACCGTGCCCGTTCAAACGAACGAAAGACCGTGCCCGAAGCCACGGCGAGTTGGATGCACTCAACACCTGCATCTTACTTCCTTTGCAATATTTGAGTTGCCTTTTAGGCAAAGCCTGCTCCCACCCGCACCGTATTCGGCCCGGGTGGAGGCATGATCAGATTACAGCTCGACCTGAGCTTTCATGTCGTCGGCCGAGATTCCGGCGACGGCGACGGGTTTTTTCATTGCGTCGCGGCGGAAAGGTTCGCCGAGTTCCTGGTTGATCAGGGCCTCGATCAGCGTGGTGATGCCGTTCTTCTGGTCCTCGATCGCCTGGTTCAGCGCCGCGGTCAGCTCGTCCTGGGTGCGGGCCACGACGCCCTTCAGGCCACAGGCCTGCGCAATACCGGCGTAAGACACTTTGGTGTCCAGTTCGGTGCCCACGAAGTTGTCGTCGAACCACAGGGTCGAGTTGCGCTTTTCCGCGCCCCACTGGTAGTTGCGGAAGACGATCTGGGTCACGGCGGGCCATTCCTCACGCCCGATCGCGGTCAGTTCGTTCACCGCGATGCCGAAGGCGCCATCACCGGCAAAGCCCACGACCGGAACGTCCGGGCAGCCGATCTTGGCACCGACGATGGCCGGCAGGCCATAGCCACAGGGCCCGAACAGGCCCGGCGCCAGGTATTTGCGGCCCGCCTCGAAGGACGGATAGGCGTTGCCGATGGCGCAGTTGTTGCCGATGTCCGAACTGATGATCGCCTCTTTCGGCAGCGCCGCCTGAATCGCGCGCCAGGCCATGCGGGGGCTCATCCAGTCGGGCTTGGCGGCGCGGGCGCGCTGGTTCCAGGTGGTGCCGGGATCATCATCCTCGTGGTCCATGCTGCTCAGCTGCTGGGCCCAGCGGGATTTCTTCTCGGCGATCTTCGCCTTGCGTTCTTCGCGGCCCTCGTCGCCCGCGGTATCGCTCAGCTGGTTCAGGATGCCGGTCGCCACCTTGGCCGCGTCACCCACGATGCCCACGCTGACCTTCTTGGTCAGGCCGATCCGGTCGGGGTTGATGTCGACCTGGATGATCTTGGCCTCGGCCGGCCAGTATTCCATGCCATAGCCGGGCAGGGTCGAGAACGGGTTCAGGCGGGTGCCGAGGCACAGCACCACGTCGGCCTCGCTGATCAGCTCCATCCCGGCTTTCGAACCGTTGTAGCCCAGCGGACCGGCAAACAGAGGGTGGCTGCCGGGGAAGGCGTCGTTGTGCTGATAGCCGACGCAGACCGGCGCATCCAGACGCTCGGCCAGTGCTTTCGAGGCCTCGATCCCGCCTTTGGACAGAACCACGCCGGCACCGTTCAGGATCACCGGGTTCTTGGCGTTCGACAGCAGCTCGGCCGCCTGCGCCACGGCGGTTTCGCCGCCCGCGGGGCGTTCGAAATCGACGATGGCGGGCAGATCGACATCGATCACCTGGGTCCAGAAATCACGCGGGATGTTGATCTGGGCCGGGGCGCTGGCGCGCTTGGCTTTCATGATCACGCGGTTCAGAACTTCGGTGACACGGGTCGGATCGCGGACCTCTTCCTGATAGGCGACCATGTCTTCGAACAGCTTCATCTGCTCGACTTCCTGGAAACCGCCCTGACCGATGGTCTTGTTCGCCGCCTGCGGGGTGACCAGCAGCAGCGGGGTGTGGTTCCAGTAGGCCGTCTTCACCGCCGTCACGAAGTTGGTGATGCCCGGGCCGTTCTGCGCGATCATCATCGACATCTTGCCGGTGGCGCGGGTATAGCCGTCGGCCATCATCCCCGCACTGCCTTCATGCGCACAGTCCCAGAACATGATCCCGGCCTTCGGGAACAAGTCCGAGATCGGCATCATCGCAGATCCAATGATCCCGAACGCATGCTCGATCCCGTGCATCTGCAAAACCTTAACAAACGCCTCTTCCGTCGTCATCTTCATGTGGGTGCTTCCTTGTCTTTTCAGGGCGGCAAAGCCCCTGTGAGTTACAGTATTTCGTCTTTGAGGTAATAGCCGACATACGCCATGCGCTGTCCCAGTCGGCGAAACGGCGTCAGGATGCCGTGGCTCGGCAATGGGGAGGTGAAGATCGGCAGTTCAAACGCCTTGTCCTTTTTGCCGGCAACCAACTGCGCCATGCGTCGTCCGGCCTGGGCCGAGTACATGACGCCATTGCCGCCATAGCCCATGGCATAGAACACGCTTTGCTCAGGATCCGGCCGGAAAATGCGCGGCATCATATCGTGGCTGACATCAACCCAGCCCCACCAGGAGTAGTCGAGGTTGATATCCGCCAGCGCCGGGAACTTGCGGGCAAGTCCCTTTTTCAGCAAGTCCAGATGTTTGCCGTTCTCGGCATCACGCCCTGTCACCGCGCTGCGGCTGCCGATCTGCATCCGGTTGTCCGGCAACAGGCGGTAATAATGGCGCAGCGTGCGCGTGTCGGTCAGGGGGGATTTGGTCTGGATCCCGCATTCATCCAGCTCGGCCCGGGTCAGAGGCCGTGTCACCATCGAGTTTGACAGGATTGGCATCAGGCGGTGCCTGGTGCGGTTGTTGAGACCCGGCGGGGTATAGCCCGCCGTTGCCAAGGCCACCGATTTCGCGCGCACAATACCACCCGGCGTCCGCAAGTGATGTATTCCGCCTTTGGTTTGCCACCCCATGACCGGGCTGCCCGTATGGATTTTCACACCCAGCCTGCGCGCCATCTTGACATAACCGAAGGCCAGCTTGCCGGCGTGGATGCAGGTTCCGTCCGGTTCCCACATCGCGCCTGCGGCTTCCATGTCCCGCACGTGTTTTTCATGCAGCTCATCTCGGGACAGGATACGCGAACCATAGCCGAACACATCGTTCAACAATTTGCTCTCTTTCTTGAGCGACGGCATGACTTTTTCGCGGTGCGCGATGTAGTAATGGCCGCCCGGCTGCGGATCACAGTCGATGTCATCCGACGCGATGAGATCGTTGAACAACTCGAAAGCTTCAGTGACTTCGGCATGCATGCCTTTGGCCACGTCCGTGCCCCAGCGCTGAATCCATTGCGACCGTTTCAGCCGCCCGGATGAGATCTGGGCCTGCCCACCATTGCGGGTCGAACATCCCCAGGCCACGGTATTCGCTTCAAGAACAACCGCCTGGATACCGTGTTCCTTGGCAAGGTGAATGGCGGTGGACAGGCCGGTATAACCCGACCCGATCACCACCACATCGGCATCCATATCGCTGGACACCGGACCATCATCGGCCGGGGGCGTACCGGCCGTTCCGATCCAGTATGTGGGCGCGTGGTCGCGATTGTGACCGGGACCCGCATCGATGATGGGGTCATATTTCGGGTCATAGCTGGCCTTGGGCCAATGACGCGGGATGCTGTTGTCCACCATTCTTGTTTTCTCCGAAGCTGCGCGCGGTGCGGCGGATCAGGCTTTGAACATCGGGCGCGTTTTGCGAAGCGCCTGTTTTACGACGATTTTCCCGTCACGCAGGGTAAACAGATCCGCACCTTCGGCTTCGATCCGCATGCCGTTTGCATCGGTTCCCGAAAAGGTCCATTCCGAAACCGCACGATCGCCATGGACAAAGTGGCCGTGGTGATCCCAATGGGCGTCTTTCATGCCTGCCCAAACGCCTGAAAACGCGGCGGCGATGGCTTCGGACCCTTCAATCTTGTTGCCGTATTTCTCGTCGCCGGCCACGGTGTAGAACACGCAGTCGTCGGCGAAATGGGTCATCACGCCGTCGATGTCGTGGCGGTTGAACGCGTCAAACGTGTCCGCCAGGTCCTGCGCGGTCAGGGTTTTGCTCATTTTGTGCTTCCTTGTCAGTGGGGTTGTTACGTTTCGTCCGGGTTCGGGACGATCAGTGTCGGGATCTTGGAGCGCCGCAGAACACGCTTTGCGACGGTGCCCAGAAACGTGTGCGAAAAGCCGTGATCATGCGCGCCCAGCACGATCAGATCGCAGCCCAGTTCGACCGAGCGGCGCAGGATCACTTCGGCCGGGTGGCCATCGGTGACTTCGACCGAAGTGACCTGTTCGCGAATTCTCTCATCGTCACCATCGAACTGAGCCCAGAACTTGGCTTGCCGCTCGGCCAGAACCTTGCGCACCATCTCGTGACGGCGCGCAGCGGCGGTTTTGCGGGTCTCTTCATTCAGGATGAAGATCTCCATCGTGATCTTGGCATCGTCCGACAGCGGTTCATTCACATGCAGCACGTGAATTTCAGCCCCCGTGGCCTGCGCGATGCTGGCGGCATGGCGCATGGCATGACCCGAATTTTCGGACAGATCAGTGGCAAAGAGGATGTTTGTGACCAGTTGTTTCATGTCGTCATCCTTTCAGGTCAGTAGCCAAACAGCCGCGGCAACCACAGCGACAGTTCAGGGAAGAAGGCGATGATGAAGATCGCCACCGTGTTGGCTGCGGCAAAAGGCAGAGCGCGCAACGAGATCTGTTCGATCGTGATGTTCGAGATACCGGACGCGATGAACAGGTTTTCGCCCAGCGGCGGCGTCTGGAAACCGATGCCCAGCGTGCAGACCATCACCACGCCAAAGTGAATCGGGTCGATACCCACCGAGTAGGCCACCGGCAGCATCACCGGAACCAGGATCAGGATGGTGGCCAGCGTCTCCATGAACATGCCGACGAACAGCAGGAAGAAGATGATCAGCGCCCAGATCACATACAGGTTGTCGGTAAAGCTGAGCATCGAATCCGCGATAATCGCCGGGATCTGGTTTTCCACCAGCAGGCGGCCAAACACCGTCGCGGTGAACAGGATCAGCAGCACCCGACCAGTCAGCCACGTGGTGGCCTCGAGCGACTGGAACAGCGACTGCCATGTCAGTTCACGATAGATGACCACGCCCACGAACAGGGTGTAGAAGATTGCCACGATTGCCGCCTCGGTCGGGGTGAAGAAGCCGGTGTAGATACCGCCCAGGATCACCAGCGGCGCCATCAGCGACCAGAACCCACGATACATTTCGCAGCCCACGTGACGGATCGACCAACCTTCGGAAACGCCCTTGTAGCCGCGCTTTTTCGACATGAAGAAGTTCAGGATCAGCAGGCTGGTGGCGATCAGGAAGGCAGGGACGAATCCGGCGATGAACAGTTTCGAGATCGAAACCGACTGGAATGTACCGAATTTTTCCACGGCTTCCGGCGGCGGCGCCATACCGAGCGCGGCAATGCCGAAGATCACCATCGGGATAGAGGGAGGAATGATAATCCCAAGGCCGCCAGAGGACGCAGTGATCGCCGAGGCATAGCCGCGCTCATAGCCGCGTTCGATCATCGCAGGGATCATCAGCATCCCAACGGCCGCGGTTGTTGCCGGGCCCGAGCCCGAAATAGCGCCGAAGAACAGACAGGCCATGACCGTTGCAGCCGAAATACCGCCGGTGAAGGGACCGGCCAGGCTTTCGGCAACATTGATCAGGCGTTTCGAAATTCCGGCGGCTTCCATCAAAGCGCCGGCAAGAATAAACGCGGGCAGAGCCATCAGCGGGAACGAACCGACTGAGGTGAAGGCAATCTGCACGAACTTGATCGGGTTCTCGTCCAGATAAAGGAATGAGACCAGCGAAGCCACACCCAGCGCCACCGTGATCGGTGCGCCAATGAGCAGCAGAAACAGGAAAGACCCAAACAGGATTGTGACGATTTCGGATTCCATGGTTTATCCCCCTGCCCTTAGGATTTCTTTGCTGCTTCAGTCGCAGCTTTGATTTCGTCGAGGTCGATCTGATCGGGATCGTGAATATCTTCGCCCTTGATAAGGCGGCGGTAGTTCACCTGAATGATGCGGACGGTCATCAGCGCAAAGGCGATGGGCAGCACCATGTAGATGTATTTCATCTCGATACCCAGGGTCTGGGACTTCCAGAATTTGTTCATCTTGTTGAAGACAAAATCTGTCGCCAGATACAGGAAGTAGACATTGAAGAAGAGCCAGAAGAGATCGGCAAAAGCTTCGATGTACTTGATCGCCCCCTCAGGCAGGAACTTGAACTGGAACGTCACCCGGTTATGCGCGCCCTTCAGAGCGGCGTAACTTGCGCCGAAATAGACGAACCACACGAACATGTAGACCGAAAGTTCTTCGATCCAGCTGATCGAAAAGCCGAAGACTTCGCGCGCGATGATCTGCACGAACAAAAGGCAGACGAAGCCGGATAAGAGGATCCGGCAGATGATACTTTCTATGTTGTCCAGAAATTTCCAGAACATGTGGTTTCACTCCTCCCTGAATTGAGAAGAGCGCCGCAGCGCTCCTCCCGCTATCGCTCTGGGGCGATTATTGCTGGACCGGCTCGCGGCCGATGGCTTCGAGAACTGCATTCAGCTTCTCGACACCACCAATGGACTCGTAGAACTGCGGCCATACGGCTTCGGTTGCCAGTTGAATGAACTCGGCTTCGTCGTTCTCGGGGTCGATGATTGCCATTCCCTTTGCGGTCAGCTCTTCTTTGATGGCAGCCTCTGAATCACGCAGGAACTGTGCCGAAATCTGCGTGGCTTCCTGCCCTGCTTCCAGGATCATCTGCTGTTCCTCTTCGGACAGATCCTGGAAGATGGCTTCCGAGATGATCAGCGGTTCGATCGAGAAGATGTAACGCAGGTTGGTGACGTGGTCCTGAACCTCGTAGAACTTCATCGCATTGATGGTCAGGTAAGGGTTGTCCTGACCGTCGACCACTTTGGTCTGTAGGCCGGTGAAGGTTTCGGACCAGGCCATTGGGGTCGGGTTGATGCCCCATGCCTTGTAGGTTTCGATCATGATTTCGTTCTTGGGAACGCGGATGATCAGATCCTGCAAGTCCGCAACCGATTTGACCGGCTTCTTCGAGTTGGTCAGACGGCGGAAACCGGTATACGTCCAGCCGATGATACGGACGCCGGCATCACGGATGGTGTTTTCGACCAGTTCCTGACCGATTGGCCCCTGGGTCAGCTTTTCAGCATCTTCCAGGCTGAGAATGACATAAGGCAAGGTGAAAACGCCGACCGAAGGCGAGAAGGGCGTGATGTTGTTGATCGCCAGCAGCGACATGTCGAGCGTGCCGATGGCGGCCTCGTTCACGGTGTCCTGCTCGGACCCGAGCTGACCGTTCAGGAACAGTGTCGCGGTGTGCTTACCACCCGATTTTTCTTCGAGTGCTTTCACGAAAGCGAGCCCCAGCGCCTCTTGAGCGCTGCCTGCGCTGTCGCCGACAGCGATCTTGAAGTTCTTCGCCTCGGCCGTGCCGGCGACCATCAGTGCGGCAACGGAAACGGCTGCGCTGAAAGTGCCAAGCTTTTTGAGAAATGACATGGATTTCCTCCCATTTGTCGTGTTTCGAGGTGCGCGCTGACCTGGGGAGAAATAGGCCAGTCCGATTCTACCTCGGCGACGTATAGCTAGCTTGCCAAAATGGTTTCGTCGTTGTTAATATTTGCGTGAAAGGTTTCATAGATATCAAACATACGATATGAGACAGAACAAACTTGATACCCGGATCGGGGACACCGACATCCGTCTGCTGCGCGTGTTCAAAACCGTCGCGGAAAGTGGTGGTATCACGGCCGCCGAGATCGAGCTGAACATCGGTAAATCAACGATCTCGAAACACTTGTCTGACCTGGAACTGAGGCTTGGCCT
This sequence comes from Ruegeria sp. YS9, assembly GCF_024628725.1. Taxonomy (NCBI): domain Bacteria; kingdom Pseudomonadati; phylum Pseudomonadota; class Alphaproteobacteria; order Rhodobacterales; family Roseobacteraceae; genus Ruegeria; species Ruegeria sp. YS9. The sequence continues at coordinate 236,072 of NZ_CP102410.1, read as the reverse complement.
GAAGCTGTGCAACCGGGGGCCGTCAGGGTTTTCACTGACGGAAGACGGCGAGAAGGTGCTGGCGGCGGCAGAAGACCTGCTTATTTCCGTCGCGCAGTTCAGAACCGAGGTCAACGAAGTCAAACAGCAACTGGCCGGCAGTATTCGCGTGGCTCTGTTCGATCAGTGCACCACCAACCCCGAAGCCGGACTTGCCCGCACGATTCACAAGTTCAATGAGGCCGCACCGGCGGTCCACATCGAGCTGTCGCTGGAACCGCCCAACGTGATCGAAACCATGGTCATCACCGGGCATCTGGATGTCGGCATCATCGCTTTGCACAGACCATCGGCAAGCTTGGACTACACGCCGCTCTACGGGGAAAACATGTTCTTGTACTGCGGGCAGGAACACCCGCTGTTTGATCGCCCAGATCCGGAGTTGCAATTGAGCGATCTTCGCAAGTTCAACTACGCCGGTTTGAACGTGAACTCTCCGAACCTCATCGTTGGTCAACAACTTGGGTTTCGGCGTGCAGCCAAAGTGCAGAACGAACAGGCACTGGTTATCCTGATACTTTCAGGTCGCTACCTTGGGTTTCTTCCCGATCATCTGGCGCAGGAATTTGTCGAACAGGGGCTCATGAAAAAGGTCCTGCCCAAAGAGATCAAATACAGAACCCGTTTCGCGGCCGTGGCCAGAAAACAACCTGCGCTAACACGCGTGGCCAAGCTGTTTCTGGAAACTCTGGTAAAGGTGCATTCTCAGGTACAGTAGGAACGTGCTCAGGGCGTCTTGATTCCCAAGCCCGAACCCACCCGCGCCCGAATTCAGCGCACGACGCGCGGCCGGATCAATCGCAGGCTGCGGTAACGATCATTTCGACCTTCAGAACATCACGGGCCAGTTTCGCCTCGCCACAGGCACGGGCCGGGGCGTGACCCTCTGGCACCCAGGCATCCCAGACCGCGTTCATTTCGGCAAAGTCGGCCATGTCCGACAACCAGATCACGCATTGCAGGATACGCGTCTTGTCGCTGCCGGCCTTGGCCAGAAGGCCCTCGATCTTGGCAAGGATGTCACGGGTTTGATCCGCAACGGTCGCGGCATCTGAAACCTGACCGCACAGATAGGCGGTTCCGTTGTGTTTGACGATGCGGCTCATGCGCTGGCCGGTTTCGATGCGGGTGATGGTCACGACTGCTGTCTCCTGTCACGAAAGGTACGTTCCGGTTGGGCGATAGAGTGAAACGACGCCAACCGCCAGCCCGGACCCTCAACAATCGAATAATTGCCAACCTGCCGCGCGGGGTTTTTCAGCCCGACAGCACGCTTATGTCCGGTGCGCGGTGATGTGACATTCAGTTGCCCGCGCCATGCGGACAGGTCGTTTTCACTGATGGCTTTTCCTTCCTGTCTTGCGCTTCCCGGCCAACGAATTCGGTGAAACATCGCGGCCTCGGCTCACAAGGCGTTTGACGGAGATTTCCCAGTCTGCTTTCAATCGGCAAAGAGCTCCTCGGCTCACCCCAATATCGGAGCGCCATATGCCACCCGACACTGCCGAAACACTGCCTTTTGCATGTCCCATGCAGGACAGCGACGTTGGTCGACTGACGTCAATGGTTCCCACAAAGGACGGCTGGTCATGAGCCGCGATGTGCTGCTGCAACCCTATCAGCTGAAACATCTGACACTGAAGAACAGGATCATGACGACCAGTCATGAACCCGCCTACCCCGAAGACGGCATGCCGAAAGAGCGGTATCGCGCCTATCATGAGATACGTGCGAAAGCTGGTGTAGCCATGACCATGACGGCTGGTTCCGCCACCGTCAGCCGCGACAGCCCGCCGGTGTTCAACAACGTCCTTGCCTACAAGGACGAGGTCGTGCGCTGGATGGCTGAATTGACCGACGCCTGCCATGCTCATGGTTGCGCAGTGATGATCCAATTGACCCATCTGGGGCGACGCACGGGTTGGAACAAGGGCGATTGGCTGCCGTCGGTCTCTTCGTCGCATTATCGTGAACCGGCCCATCGGGCTTTTGCGAAGAAGATGGAAGACCATGATATCGAACGGATCGTGAGCGATTATGCCGATGCAGCCGAGCGTATGAAGGCCGCAGGTCTCGACGGAATCGAATTGCAAGCCTATGGCCACCTGATCGATCAGTTCTGGTCACCGCTCACCAATACGATGGATGCGCCCTATGGCGGCAGTCTCGACAATCGGTTGCGGTTCGGCTTCATGGTTCTGGATGCGATCCGCGACCGTGTCGGGACGGATTTCATCGTTGGCGTCCGCTACACGGCAGATGAGGTTGAAAAAGGCGGCATCACCGAAGAAGACGGGCTGGAAATCGCCCGAAGGCTGCGCGACAGCGGTCAGGTCGATTTCCTGAACGTCATTCGCGGGCGCATTCATACGGATCCGGCCATGACGGATGTGATCCCGGTGCAGGGCATGAAAAGCGCACCGCATCTGGATTTTGCCGGGCGCGTACGAGCCGAAATCGGGATGCCGACCTTTCATGCATCGCGCATTCCCGATGTGGCCACCGCACGACATGCCGTGGCGTCCGGGTTGCTGGATATGGTCGGCATGACCCGCGCACATATGGCCGACCCGATGATCGTGTCCAAAATCCGGGCCGGTCGGGAAGATGACATCCGCCCCTGCGTCGGCGCAACCTACTGCCTGGACCGGATTTATCAGGCCGGTGAAGCCCTGTGCATTCACAACCCTGCCACCGGGCGCGAATTGTCGATGCCGCATGTGATCACCGCGGCCAAGTCCCGCCGCCGGGCGGTCATCGTGGGCGCAGGGCCCGGAGGGCTTGAAGCGGCACGGGTTGCGGCAGAGCGCGGGCATGACGTTACCGTTCTGGAAGCGGCCTCTGAACCCGGCGGTCAGGTGCGTCTGGCCGCGCAGTCCCGACGCCGGGCCGAGATGATCGGGATCATCGACTGGCGCATGGCGCAATGCGCTGCACGCGATGTCAGGTTCCAATTCAACACCTTTGCAGACGCGGATGACGTAACAACCCTTGCCCCGGATATGGTCGTGATCGCGACCGGAGGCTTGCCCGAGACGACAATCTTGGAAACCGGCAACGATCTGGCGGTTTCGGCGTGGGACATCCTGTCCGCAGACGCGCACCCGGGCGAAAACGTGCTGATCTACGATGATGCGGGCGACCACCCGGCCCTGATGGCGGCCGAGATCATCGCCGGGTCAGGTGCGCGGGTTGAGATCATGACCCGCGACCGCAGCTTTGCGCCCGAGATCATGGGCATGAATCTGGTGCCATATATGCGGGCGCTGCAAAAAACGGGGGCGCTGTTCACCGTAACCCGGACGCTGAAATCGCTGGTACGCTCAGGCAATCAACTGGAAGCGGCGATTGGAACGGATTACTCGGATCTTGTTGAAAAGCGCATGTATGATCAGGTGATCGTCAATCAGGGCACCTTGCCTCTGGACGATCTCTATTTCGAACTCAAACCGCTTTCGCGAAATCTTGGCGCTGTGGATCACGACGCTCTTGTCGCCAGTTCGGGCGACGTGTTTCCGCAGGTGAACCCGAAGGCGGGCTTTGATCTGTATCGGATCGGAGACGCCGTTTCCTCGCGCAACATACACGCGGCAGTCTATGATGCGCTGCGCCTTGGCCTTCGGTGGTGACGCCATCGAAGAATGCGCTTTGAACACGTACCACCGATTGCCTGTACGGCATGAAACCCCTTAGGCGCGAACAAAAAGGACCGGACATGAGCAATATCGAGGTCATCGAGACTGTTTGGATACCGCTGCCTGACGGCACGAAACTTGCGGCGCGCCTGTGGCTGCCGGAAGGCGCGAAAAACGCCCCTGTGCCCTGTATCCTGGAATACATCCCCTATCGCCGCCGGGACAGGACACGCATGCGGGATGAAAGCATGCACCCGCAGTTTGCCGCCGCCGGTTACGCGTCGATCCGCGTTGATATCCGGGGCTATGGCGACAGTGATGGTGTCGCAGAAGATGAGTATTCGCATCAGGAGATTCAGGACGGTCACGACCTCATCCAGTGGATCGCCGATCAGGACTGGTGCGATGGAAATGTCGGAATGTTCGGCAAAAGCTGGGGGGCATACAACGCGTTTCAGGTGGCGGCGACACGCCCTCCGGCGTTGAAGGCGATAGCACCGGTGATGGGCACAGACGACAGGTGGCGCGAGGACATCCACTTTTACGGCGGGTGTCTGGCCAACGACAATTTCTGGTGGGGCTCGATCATGCAACTGTACAACGCCATGCCACCGGACCCACAGATTGTCGGCGCGGACCGCTGGCTTGACATGTGGCGCGAGCGGTTGGAAGGCGCGGCGTTCTGGCCGGCCATGTGGCTGGAACACCAGACCCATGACGAGATGTGGCGGCGCGGTTCGATCTGCGAAAACTATGCCGACGTGGATGTGCCGGTCTACTTTTTCGGCGGTTGGATGGATCTGTACCGCGATACACCATTCCGCATCGCCGAACACCTCAGAGGGCCGGTCAAGATCCTGATGGGGCCATGGGCGCATCTGTACCCGCACGAAGGGGTGCCCGGCCCCAAGGCTGATTTCGTCGCAGAGGTCATCCGGTTCTGGGATCACTGGTTGAAAGGAAAAGACACAGGGTTGATGGACGAACCGCCTTTGCGTTTTTTCCTTCAAGACAGCGCAGCGCCGACCGGGACGCATATCGAACGCACGGGGCGCTGGGTTGAAGAGCCGAGCTGGCCGTCACCGAATATCACCAACACGTCCCTTTGGCTGAATCAGCTGACGCTTGAGGCAGACCCCGTTTCCGCAGCAGAGCTTGCGATTTGCTCGCCGCAAAGCTTCGGGGCGGCCGCAGGCGATATGTGTTCTTTCGCCATACCCGGAGACATGGCGGCAGACTGCCGGATCGACGCCGCCGGCGCGTTGCAGTTCAAAGCGACGCCACTTGCAGACGCGCTTGATATCCTGGGGCAACCGTCCGTCGATCTGAAAGTGTCCGCAGATCAGGCTCAGGGCTTTGTCGTTGCATTGCTGGTGGACGAAGCCCCGAACGGTGCGCAGACGTTGATTGCACGGGGATTCTGCAACCTCAACCACCGGATCAGCGATACAGAACCCACACCGATCACACCCGGAGAGGAGATGGCTGTAACCGTCCCGATGTATGGAACAGGATATCGGGTTCTGTCAGGTCATCGCATCGTCTTGCAGATCGCTTCGGCTTATTGGCCCGTACTTTGGCCCGCCCCCGAACCTGTGACACTTACGATCCGTCCGGGTCAGTCTCAGTTGCACTTGCCCATCCGAAACCCAGGCGTTGACACTTCGGAACCCCGCCCGCTGCCCGAACCGGCAGCGTCCGGTTCCCGGCCCAGAAAGACCAAGGTGCGCTCGGGCTCGATGGAACGCTCGGTCCACACGGACCTGACGAATGGCGAGGTAACTCACAGGTCTTTTCTTGACGGGGGCGTCTTCGGGCCGGTGGGTGATTTCCGCCTGGACGATATTGGGACGGTGCTCAGCGATGTGTCAGATCGAAGGTATACAATCCTTCCGGGCGACCCGCTTTCGGCTGTCGCCACGATGGAGCAGACCGCCGGTTTCGACCGTGAGGACTGGTCAGCCCGGATCTGGACCTATTCCGAACAACGGGCAACGGCCACCGAGTTTCATTTGATCTCGCGCCTGAAGGCATGGTCGGGGGAGGAGCTGATCTTTGAAGAAGAGAACGCGCATGTCATTCCGCGCAATGGAATGTAGGTGAAAACACGGTGGAACACCTTCGTTGAAACCCTTGACGGGACTTGCCTTTGCGGTTCCGTCGATCAAACCAAATGGTCGAGGCACAGGACGAACTCGTCTCGTCGGGTTCGGCACTGCACCATGTTCCGGTCAGAAACCCAAAGCGCTGCCGGATTTGATGGTATCCATTGAAACGAAGGTTTTGAACTTTCGGATATTTCCGTTTTCAAAGAACATCCGGCGGGTGAAATCTTCGTAGACCGCCATGCTTTCGACGACTACGACAACCATGAAATCCACCTCTCCGGTCACGTAAAAGCATTGCTGGACTTCCGGAGCATTCAGCAGGGTTTTCTTGACGGCATCAATCTCGTCAGGGGTTTCGCTGACCAGTTCAAGTTCGACGAAGATGGTAAGCTGAAGACCGACGGCTGCCGGATCAACAATGGCGACATTGGCGCGGATCACGCCTTCTGCCTCCATCCGGCGGATACGGCGCTGTACAGAGGGTGCGGACAGGTTTACCGCCTCGCCAATCTTGTGCTGCGTGGTTCTGTTGTCTTGTTGCAGAATCCGCAGGATCGCGCGGTCAAAGTCATCCAATTGCGTCATGTGAAAGAAACTTGCATGGGTAGCCACCAACTAGAGCCCTTTTTTCAGGTCACTTGCAATAAACTTGTTTCACACCTGTGAAGCAACACGTCGAAGGGGAAGTTTTGCCGTGACAGCATTGACAGAACGCCTGCGTGCGTTGCGCCATGAGTTTCATCGCAACCCCGAGCTTGGGTTTCAGGAAGTCTGGACCAAGGCCCGGATTGCCGGGCATCTGCGAGCCTTGGGCATCGAGGTGTTTGAAGGGGTCGGTGTCGTGGGCGTCTTGAAGGCAGGCAACGGCAATCGCGCCATCGGGCTGCGCGCGGATTTCGACGCGCTGCCGATTACCGAGGTCAACACGTTTGCGCACACGTCGCAGAACGAAGGTGTCATGCATGCCTGTGGCCATGATGGCCACACGGTGATGCTGCTTGGGGCCGTCGAATTGCTGGCCAAGGATCCAGCGTTTGACGGCACGGTTGTCTTTCTGTTCCAGCCCAATGAAGAGCATGGGCTTGGGGCAAGGGCGATGATCGATGAAGGGGTTTTGCAGACCTTCCCGATTGAAGAGGTTTACGGCGCGCACAATCTTCCGGGTGAGCCTGTCGGGCGGGTTTCCACCCGCGCCGGTGTCATCTGTTGCAGTGAAAGCCTGTTCGAGATCACGATTACCGGTCAGGGCGGTCATGCCTCGATGCCCCATGTCGGGCGCGAAACGATCACGCCTGCCGCGGAACTGGTATTGGCCCTGCAAACCATCGTTTCACGCAAGCTTGCACCTTCTTCCGGCGCCGTGGTGTCAGTGACCGAGTTCATCACCGACGGACAGCGCAATGTGCTTCCGGGGCGCACTGTTCTGAAAGGTGACGCGCGGGCCATGTCACCGGCAGATCGCAGGCTGATCGAGCGCAATATGCGCCAGATCGCAACCGGTGTGGCCGAAAGCCATGGCGTCGAGGTGAGTGTGGATTTCCGCACCGAATTCATCGAGGCAAACAATGATGCCGATGCCGCATCGCATGTCGTTTCAGCGGCGGCGGCCATGGGTCTTGAGGTGGACGGAGACCGCCCTGCCATGTCTTTCTCGGAAGATTTTGCCGAATTTGCCGCCGTTGTGCCCGGGTGTTTCCTGCTTATCGGCAACGGGACCGAAGGATCAAATGGCCGTCCGCTGCACTCGGCTGATTACGATTTCAACGACGAACTGCTCCCGCTGGGTGCAGAACTCTGGGCAGAGCTGGTGCGGCAGCGCCTGCCGCTGAAACCCTGACAGGACACACGACCATGACGGAAAACACCGCCCATCAGGCAGGCAGGCCGAGCTTCGGCCCCGCTGCCGAAACCGTTTTGACACGACGGGATTTCGATCGCGCAGCAAGGGAAATCACCCAATGGGAGGGGTATGCGCCCACGCCGTTGCATTCCTTGCCCTCGTTGGCAGCCGAGATCGGCGTCGCGGAGGTCCACTACAAGGATGAAGGTCCCCGGTTTGGGCTTGGCAGTTTCAAGGCATTGGGGGGGGCCTTTGCCGCCTTGCGTGTTCTGCAACGTGAAGTATCGCGCCGCACCGGTCAGGACGTGTCATTGCAAGATATCCGTACTGGCCGCTGCGCCGACATGGTTGCCAGTATCACGCTTGTTTCGGCGACCGATGGCAACCACGGTCGGTCCCTCGCGTGGGGGTGCAAGCGGTTCGGCGCGCCTTGCCGGATCTACATTCACGCCGAGGTCAGTGAAGGCCGCGCGCAGGCCATGCGCGATCTGGGGGCCGACGTCGTGCGCATCGATGGAGACTATGACGCCTCGGTGGATCAATGTCGGCAGGAAGCCGACGAGAACGGCTGGTTCGTGGTTTCGGACACATCCTGGCCAGGTTACACCGACCCGCCGCGCGACGTGATGTCGGGCTATGGCGTCATGATCAAAGAAGTCGTGAATGCAATGGACACGGCACCGACACATGTCTTTCTGCAAGGTGGAGTTGGAGGGCTTGCCGCGGCAGTTGCGGCAGCATTGCGTCAGGCCTGGGGTGATGCCGCGCCGCGCGTCGTGGTCGTGGAACCGCATCTGGCGGCGTGTCTGTTCGAAAGCGCAAGGCAGGGGCAAGCCGCCTCTGTAGAAATCGATGAAGAAACCATCATGGCGGGTTTGTCCTGCGGGGTGCCATCTCCGATGGCGTGGGAGGTTTTGCGCAGCGAAGCCTCGGACTTTCTGGCAATCGACGATCAGCTGATACCGCCAACCGTCCGTCGCCTTGCGCGTCCGCAAGGCAGTGATCCGGCGATCGAAGCCGGAGAGAGCGGCGTTGCCGGATTGGCCGCATTGATCGAAGCGGCCAACAACCACGAGCTTTTCCAGAAGCTTGGTTTGACGGCGCAGTCTCGTGTTTTGACGATCGGCTCCGAAGGTGTGACGGATCCCGATATCTATGCCCGTATCATGCAAGGCGACGTGTAGCTCAGCCGAAAACCCATTTGAAATGGCCACCAAGACGGTTGAACCCGGCATATAGGCCTGCAACGGAGAAGTACCATCAAACGACATCCCGATGTCGTACGAGTTGTATACAGGTCAGTCCCGCATCAGTAGCCGTTGGCCATGATACGCGCGTTGAATGAAAACTGGGCGCTGTTCCTGGGGATGTTCATGCTGATGGTTGCCAACGGTCTGTTGGCGACGTTGCTGACGATCCGGGGGGCCAGCCTGGGCTTTAGTGACTTCACGATTTCCGTCATGCAGGCAAGCTATCCCTTGGGCGCGCTTGCGGGGACGGCACTTGCCCCGAGGCTGGTCGAAAATGTCGGGCATATTCGGGCATTTTCGGCCCTCGCCTCGCTGGTTTCGATTGCGGCCATTGTGCATCTGCTGACCAGCGACGCGATCAGCTGGAGCGTAATGCGCTTGCTGGGAGGGGTTTGCTATCCAGGGCTCTACGTCATCACCGAAAGCTGGCTGAACGCGAAATCCGAGAACAACATGCGCGCTCAGGTTCTGTCGCTGTATTTCATTATCCAGCTTGCCGGCCCGGCGCTTGGCACCGCCATAGTCGGCTTTCCCGACCCCACCGGCAACCTGCTGTTCGGCCTTGTTTCCATCCTGATTTCGCTTTCGATCGTGCCGCTTCTTCTGTCGGGCAACAAGGCGCCGGAATATGCCGCGCCGGAACGCATGTCGGTTCCCGTGCTTTACAAGGTTTCGCCCATCGCAGTCATCGGCATCGTTCTGGTCAGCATCGGTGTCGCGGCGTCCTATATCTCGTTGCCGCTTTATGCATTGCAAAACGGCTTTACGACGGCGCAGGCGTCAGGGGCGCTGGTGGCGGCGCTGATCGCCGGTGCGGTGGTGCAATACCCAATCGGCTGGCTGTCTGGTCACACCGACAGACGCTATGTGGTCATCGGGCTGGGTGTCGTTACGACCCTGTCCAGTCTTTGGATGGCCATCGACACGTCTCCGTCTCATATCGTCTATGGTTTTGTACTGATCGCAATCGGGCTGTATCCCGCGTATTCGATCCTGACGGCGCATGCCAATGATCAGCTCAAGCTGTCTCAGATCGTTCCGGCCAGTGGCACGATGGTGCTGTTGCTGAATGTCGGCCTGCTGGTGGGAACCATGCTGGGGCCGAACTCTATCTCATTGTTCGGCGGGCGCGGTCTTCAGTTTCTTCTGGCGGCTATCGGTATTGCGGTCGCCCTTTTCGCATTGATCCGGCGTGTTCAGGTGGCCGCGCCCGCCGACACCGGCGATGTGCAGGTCGTGGGGATTATCGGCACCGGGCAACCCGGGGTTTTGCAGGCCGAAACCTGGGTTCAGGAAGAAGAAACCAGGGCAAACGCGCAAACTTCATGACAGTTTTGGCTCTGGCGTTATGAAGCCTCGGGATTGCCCGTCGCGGAACCAGTTGGTCCAGGTCGGGTGACAGGCATTACGCACTCCAGTCCGTATGGACCAACAGATGATCCGGGGCGTTTCCCATCCCGCCATCCGAGATATATCGGTCAAAAAAATTGCTTTGTGCAGCAGGGATAGGCGGCGCCGTTAAAAAAGGAAATATGTTCATGCTGCGGGTAAAGGCGGTCCTCGTGTGTTATGCACAGGTCAATTCCCGTGTCCGGGAAACACACCCGAATCCGCGCCATGGCGGGCGCAACCCGGTTTTGGGCCAAGGACTGAAGAGCACTGACGGGGATGTGGGATCAGGCCTCGATCTCCATCGGCTATTCTGTTGCGCCGGATACCGCTGTCAGAGATCCAGAGATCACCGGTGCCCTGTCGACACTGGCAGCCATCGAAGTGAAGGACGCCTGCCAGGCAGTCGAATTGCGCGCGCACCAGTGATCAATCGGTGCCGTTTCTGCAAGATATCAATCTCGGGTCCCGGAGGTTTCGGCACCCTGGATGCCGACCGTCCGCTTGCCAAGGAAATCGAAGAGGTGGCAAAGGTTGTCCGTCCGCTTCATTTGGAAGAAATCCCTGTTTGACATAGAATTAGGCGCATTTCTTCATTCGCTTGACGGCACAGGATCAGAGGATTCTGAAACAGCGTATTTCTGACCGCTTAAAACTGGTCGACGGGTTGGGCCGGTCAAAGCAGGCAGGAAGCCGATGATAAATGCCGTCCAGCCTGCGCACCATAAAGCCGCGCCCGCGAGTTCAACCTGAAGATCCGGGAAGATCGGCACAGCCAACCGCACCACGGCCGCCAGCCAGACCAAAGCAAGGCCAGTGATGAACCCAAGGTTGGCCTGCATTCCACCTGTATCCGAATGCGCCGCCGCTCTGCCCGAGATGGCCATGATCAGCCCGGACATCCCGCCGATGGTGATCGCATGGAGAGCGGCACTTGCTGGATAAAGTGTCGGGACAAGCCCCGATACCCCTACAACCAAAAGCCCGATCGGCAACCATAAGAAAGATATGTGAAGCGCCACGAGCAGAAAGTTGGAACGCACCCGCAGTGTTCGCCATCCGAGCATTTCCCAGCACAGCACCAAGGCCACAGCGATCATCGCCAGATTTGCAACAATGGTCCATTCAAACAGTTGGGCAAGGATGCTGGAAATCAACCCTGTCTGAACCAGAAACACCGCAAAGGGCAATCCTTGCCTGAGGTCGTTCAAATGGCCGGTTTGAAGCATCCAGTTTGCCGAAAAGGCCGGAATGGCGCGCATTGCGATACTGTTCATCAGCATGACCAGTCCAATGAGCAGCCCATGAACCATGTCCAGACTGACCCACAGAGCCCCGGCCCCAATGGGCCACAAAAACAGGATTTCCCCGATACCAAGCCCTATGACAGTGCAAAAAAAGCCGAGTTTTCTGTATGCTCTGGCCGGGAACAGATGGGTGCCCATTACCGCAGCCAGCAGCACGAAATAACCCGCGTTCAGAGCGATTGGCACAGCCGGGGCCACATCACACATCAGCGCGGTCGATACCCGAGCGGACAGCCAAAAACCCAGCAGCCATTTCAGGGGTGTCCCCTGAATCGGTGGCTTTCCTGTCCAACCGGGTAATGCCGTCAGAAGATACCCACCAATGGCCGCTCCGGCAAAACCAAAGATCAGCTCGTGGATATGCCAGAGGACCTCCGGCGTACATGCCGGACCGGGAAGTCCAAAGGCTGTCCCAAGAGGCCACCAAGCCACCGTAATCAAAGCGCTGACATACGAGGCCAGAAACAACGGGCGGTAAGGGGCTTTCCAGAACGCATCAAACGCCCTGCCCCCACCCGCCGATGTGATCATAAGGCAGCAGACCCGGTACCGGAATCGCCCGACCATTCAGCGCCAAAGGACCCCGTCAGAAATCCGTCGCTCAACCGAATGGCAGGATCAGCGCCTCGCAGGGCGCGCTCAAGTTCGCCCTGGGGAAGATCGCCGTCGATACGTTTTCGATACAGTTCGCACAGCTGATGGAAACCGCCAGATTGCGGCGACAGACGCAATGCCGAGATGCCAGCCTGTTGCAGCAGGTCGATCTGATGGTCCGTACAGGCATGGCTGTCTGACAGAGTCTGCACCCCGTTCATTGCCATGAACGGCTTGCCGTCACCGGTAAGAACGTCCAACCCATCAGGATCGTCTTCGCAGGCAAACTGGCAATTGTCCTTGCTGCGCCCATGCAATCGCGCGTGGTAACAGCGCCCGGAAATGGCCAGCGGCAACCTGCCATGCCCCCATATTTCGATCGCGACATCCAAGTCCGATGCAGCTTGCGCCAACGTTTTGACCGAAGCGATGGGCAGTTCCGGCGGAAGACACACCCGGCGCGCACCCCGAGCTGCCAACCATCTCAAAGTGCCTTCGTTGTAGACATTTACCAACGGGCCAACGGCAAACGTGCAGGTGCCGGGCAAATGTGCCAGCGCGGTCAGATCGTTGATCTCGACCGTGACGCCCATGTCTGCAAGATCAGCCGTCAGTTTGCGCTCGCGTTTCAGGGTCACAAGGGCCAGGCTTGTCAGTGCAACCTCTTTGCCCGCTTCGACCAATCGGGAAATCGCCTCGGGGATACGATCCTGATAAAATGGCAAGCGCTTGGAACAGACCAGTTCTCCGAGCACGACGCGGTCGACGGGGGATCGGGCCAGATCATCGTAAAACGCAGCCCAGGTTTCGGCGGGCCAGAAGAACTGGTTCGGGCCTACTGTCAGTTCCATCGGATCACCTCCACGTCTTTTTGTAAGCGCCGGTCGTCATGGCCTGCCCTTCGGACAATCGCGCCAGCATTCCTTCAGGCATCGGCTGGCCTGACTCCAGCGCATCGACCGCAGCGCGAAAATTCCGAACGACCTGTGCGACATAGGATTTGGACCGTTGGCGCCCTTCGATCTTCAAGGCTGTCACACCTGCCTTTTGCAATTGCGGGATCAGCCGTTCTGCGTTCAGGCTGACGGGATCCTCGAACAGGTGCCCGGTTTTTTCACTTGCGGAAAAACACCCTTTGCACAAAGTCGGATAAGGTGCGGGCTCATCCCGTTCGACCCGGTGGATCAGGTACCCGCCAAGGCGCGCGTTCAACGCGCCCTGCTCTTCTTGATACTGCACATGGCTGGCAGGAGAGCAGACACCGTTCATGTTTGGCGACAACCCGGTGGCATAAGAGGACAGCGAGCATCGCCCCTCGGCCATGACACAAAGACCACCGAACACGAAGACTTCGGTTTCGACGTCGGTTTCAGAGTTGATCGCGGCAATTTCCGGCACGGACAAAACGCGCGGCAAGACCACCCGTTTCACACCGAATGTTTCGGCATAGAAATTGATCACGTCAGCATTGGCCGCCGCGGCCTGCACGGACAGGTGCCTGCGCAATCTGGGATGGTGTCGCGCGGCGTAGTCCAGCAAGCCCAGATCGGCGAGAATGACAGCATCTGCACCGCAGGTTTCGGCATCCGCCACCGCTTGTTTCCAGATCCCTTCACTGCCCGCCTGCGGGAAAGTATTGATTGCAACCAACACCTTCGATCCGTGATCATGGGCAAAGGAAATTCCGGCCCGCATTTCAGCGCGGTCAAAGTTGAGCCCCGGAAAGTTCCGCGCATTGGTTTCATCATTGAACCCACAATAGACCGTGTGGGCCCCGGCCTTGACAGCTGCACGCAGGGCCGCGGGCGTTCCCGCCGGGCAAACGATTTCCATTACCATAGGATCGCGTCCTCGGGTCGGGTCAGGCACAGGCCGGTCCGACGCTCTGCAAAGGCGATGATCTGCTTCAGCGGGCGTGCAAGCGGGCCGGAAAGGGTTGCGGCCTCGTGCGCGAGGTCCAGCTCTGCGTCGTCAATTGCGTTGCGCAGCGCCAGTGCCGCGGCTGTGTCGCCCTCGATCACCAGATCGCGTGAAAAGAACAGGGCATCCCCGTCAAACGCACCATGCACCAGCCCCAGCAGCGCGGCCAGCGGGCCTGATATTCGCGCAGCCCCAGCCACGCGCCCTCGGCTCAGTCTTATTCTCGGCGTGCCACCATTCGGTTCGAGCAGAAGGACAACCGGCAGATCCGTTGGATCAAGCACAAAGGCTGCCCGGCTGTACTCACCGAGCCGGTTGAGCAGGTCGGGGTGTTTCTTGGTTATTTTGCGGGAAAACACTGTCAGTGACAGCGACAAGGGCGCAAGCGGTACAAACCGCAGGGCCGCGGCCAAAGCGGCAGGGCATTGCGGTATCGGGTTTCGGGGATCGGACAAACAGACCTCCTGCTGTCTCAATAAAGTGAACCGGTGCGGCCTTCCTAAAGCCGCCCCGGCGCCCGGGACTTGACGGTTGTCAATTCGACCGGCCTCTTTCGTTGCTAGAGGGTGGGCACCACCGCCGGAGCAAACCCATTCGCACTCTGCCGCCATATCCCAGCCTTCGACATTTTCTGAAATGGTGTCAGGAAACAGGGCAGTTCAGGCGCATCCCTGACCCGGTTTCCGTGTGCCATCAAATGACCGCCGTCCACCGCGCCGTGTTGGAGGCCAATGGGCCGGTGTTGCAGTTTGACACACCGACAGGTGTGCCCTCGGGGCAGTGCGACATACCGGTTGTGGTCAACCTGTTCGGAACTACGGAACGCGTCGCCGCCGGACTGGGCGTTTCTTCCGAAGGGCTGGATGATCTGGGCGCATTTCTGGCTGCGCTTCGGGCCCCGACGCCCCCGGACGGGTTGCGGGATGCGCTGTCCCGGTGGCCGATGCTGAAGGCCGCATTGTCCACGCGACCGAAGCAGGTCAAAACCGCCGTTGTTCAGCAGGTTTGCCACCGCGGGGCCGATGTTGATCTCTGTGCGCTGCCGATCCAGACACATTGGCCCCAGGACGCGGGGCCTCTGATCACCTGGCCCGTGGTCATCACCCGGCCCCGTGGCAGCGAACCCGACGCGGCACAGACCTACAATGCCGGCGTCTATCGCGTTCAGGTGCTGGACCGGAACCGTCTGATCATGCGCTGGCTGCCACATCGCGGCGGGGCCGCTCATCATCGCAGTTGGGCGCGGCACGGCGAAAAAACGCCGGTCGCGATTGTTCTGGGCGCAAACCCCGCGACCTTGCTGTCGGCGGCTCTGCCCCTGCCCGAAATGGTGTCTGAGCTGACATTTGCCGGGGCCCTGAACCAGAACCGGCCACGTTTGGTTCCGGCCAAATCCGTCCCTCTGCTTGTGCCGGCAGATGCCGAGATCGTTCTGGAAGGCTGGGTGTCGCCAAACGAGACAGCACCCGAGGGGCCGTTCGGGGATCACACCGGGTATTACAATCCCGCCGAGCCGTTTCCAGTGATGCATGTCACGGCCGTGACCCATCGCGAAGCGCCGCTGTATCTGTCGACCTATACCGGACGCCCGCCGGACGAACCTGCCATTATCGGCGAAGTGTTCAATCGCCTTGCCTTGCCGACCATTCGCGCTCAAATCCCCGAAATACACGACCTCTGGCTGCCGCCTGCCGCCTGTTCCTATCGCATCGCCATCGTCGCCATCGACAAGCGATATCCGGGCCAGGCCCGACGTGTGATGATGGCGCTTTGGGGAATGCTGCCGCAATTCAGTTATACAAAGATGATCGTTGCGGTCGACGCTGATATCGACCCCCGAAACTGGGACGATATCGCCTGGGCGCTTGCCACGCGAATGGACCCGAGCCGTGATATGATGACCCTGGACAGGACACCTATGGATTATCTGGATTTCGCCTCGCCGGAACCTGGTCTGGCCGGAAAGCTGGGCATCGACGCCACGACGAAAACAGGCAGTGAAACACGGCGGGAATGGGGGACGGTCATGCGCACCGACAAGGTTGATCACGCATTTGCGGAAGACCTGATAAACAGATTGATGCCAGAGCTGAGAACATGACGAAAACCCGTGTAGTCTTAGGCGTATCAGGCGCTTCCGGTGCAGTTCTGAGCCTTGCGGTGGCACGACATCTGACATCGGCGGATATCGAAATCGACCTGGTCGTCAGCCCCGCCGCCCGCCTGACGCTTGCACAGGAATGCGGCCCGGATGCCCTGAAGGAACTGCGGCAGTCGGCAACCCGTCATCACGCGCCCGCCGATATCGGGGCCAGCATAGCATCCGGTTCGGTGCCGGTATCCGGGATGATCGTCGCGCCCTGTTCCATGCGCTCACTGGGTGCGATCGCGCACGGACTGGACGACAACCTGTTGACACGCGCGGCCGGCGTTCAGCTCAAGGAACGACGCCCACTGGTTCTGCTGACACGAGAAGCGCCGCTGACACTGGCGCATTTGCGCAATATGACGGCCGCCGCAGAAATGGGAGCCATCATCCTGCCCCCTGTGCCTGCCTTCTATTTGAATCCGGTCAACATAACTGAAATCGCAGATCAGATCGCAGCGCGCGCGGTTGATTGTCTGAAGGTTTGCGAACCGGCCGCGAAACAGTGGCATCCCGGAAACGAGGCGGACCCTGTCGATCGGTCCGAAAGCAAATTTCCTATCCCATAGCCACAGATCGCGGATGAGATCTTTGGCCTCGGGAAAACTTTGATCCGGCGGGCCGGTTGCTTCAGCCGCGCAACCTGCCGCCCAGAGGATCGAACGGCGCTTCTGCCAGCACCCGAGTCTTATGCGGTTTGCCAATCACCTGGATCACCACTTCATCCCCTGGCTGCGCCACGTCGGGGTTGCGGAAACCCAAGGCCAAAGATTTCCCGACTGAATACCCGTACGCACCCGATGTGACACGGCCCACGGGCGCACCATCAGGTGTAAAGATAGGCTCACTGCCAGTGGCGTCGGCATCCTCGGTCACGTCCAGTTCAAAGACGGACAGGACCTCGCGCGGTGCTTTGTCCTTGATGGACAGATAGGCGTCTTTGTGCAGGAAGTCCTTGTCCAGCTTGATCAGACCCGTCAGCCCGACCTCTTGCGGCCAGTATTCCTGAGAATACTCCCGCCCCCAGGATCCATAACCCTTTTCGATGCGCAGCGACCCAAGCGCCCGCCCGCCCACGGGGCCGCCGTCGCAGTCTTTGGCGGCTTCCACCAACGCAGAGTAGAGCGCGACCTGATCGGACTCGGCACAGTGCAGTTCCCAACCCAGATCGCCGGTAAAGCTGACCCGGATGGCCACGCAATCAACACCTGCAACGGTGATCTTCCGGGACCGCATGAAGCGGAATCCTTCGTTGGAAAGGTCAGCATTGGTCAGGCGCGCCAGAGCCTCGCGAGATTTCGGGCCGGCGATGTTGAACCCCGCAACACGGTCTGTTGCGACTTCAAAAGCTGTGCCCTCGGGCAATTCCACCATTTGAAAGAAACGCTGATGATAGCGTTCAGCCATGCCGGAGCCGATCATCATGTATTCGTCTTCGGCCAGCTTGGTGATGGTGAAATCACCCGCCACGCCGCCGCGCACCGAGATCAGCGGCGTCAGGCAACTGCGGCCAACCTCGGTGGGTACGCGATTGGCAACCAGACGATCCAGCCAGTCATAAGCGCCCGGTCCCTTGATCACGTAATTGGCGAAGTTCGAGATATCGATCACGCCCACGCTGTCGCGCAGCATCTGCACCTCGCGCCCGACCGGATCAAACCAGTTCTGACGGGTAAAGCCAGCGGTCTCTTCGGTGCCGGGTTCATCTGCAAACCACAAAGGGTGTTCCCAACCACAGTTGAGACCAAAGACACAGCCCATCTGTTTCTGCATCTCGTAGGCGGGGCGCACACGGGCCGGGCGGCCTGCGCTGCGTTCTTCATTCGGGAAGTGGATTTTGAAGCGATGGGTATAGGCGTCTTCGACCCGGGCCTTGGTGAACTTCTTGTCGGCCCAATCGCCAAAGCGGGCGAGATCCCAGGCGAACATGTCATATTGCGGCTCACCCTCGATCATCCATTGCGCCGCCAGCAGCCCCAGCCCGCCGGACTGCGAGAAGCCGGGGATCAGACCGCCACAGAGGAAATAGTTCTTCAGCTCGGGCACCGGTCCCCACAGCATGTTGGCATCGGGCGACCAGATCATCGGGCCGTTGATCACCCGTTTCACCCCGGCCGTGGCGGCGACCGGCACGCGTTCGGTGGCGCGGATCACGTTTTCCATGATCCGGTCCAGATCGTCGGGGAACAGATCATGGGCAAAGTCGAGCGGCGTGCCGTCTTCGGCCCAGAACTTCATGTCTTTTTCATAGGCCCCGATCAGCAGGCCGTTACCCTCTTGTCGGAAATAATACTCGCCGTCCCGGTCGGCGATAGACGGCAGACGACGGCCCAGACTGGCCACTTCGCCGATGCTCTCGGTCACGAAATACTGATGTTCGGTCGGTTGCAGAGGCAGGGTCAGACCCGCCAGCGCCGCCACCTCGCGGCCCCAGAGACCCGCCGCGTTGACCACCCATTGGGCATGAATGTCACCCTTGGGCGTACGGACGATCCAACTGCCATCGGGTTGCTGTTCCGTGGCGATCACCGGGCAGAACCGTTCGATGGTGGCCCCCATCGCACGGGCCCCGGCGGCATAGGCATGCGGTACGCCGGACGGGTCCACATTTCCGCCATCGGGTTCGTACATGATGCAGCGGATGTCATCGAACTGCGCCAGCGGGTGCAGCTCTTTGGCCTCTTCCCGGCTGACCTCGTGGAAATTCAGCCCATAGAACCGGGCCTTCGCCTCTTGCAGGCGCAACTGCTGCTCGCGCTCTTCGGTCTGGGCCAGATAGAGCGATCCGGGCTGGAACACCCCGCAGCTTTGGCCGGTTTCCTTCTCCAGCTCTTTGTACAGGTTCATCGTATAGTGCTGGATGCGGGTGATATTGTTGTTGTCATGCAGACCGTGGATGTTGGCCGCCGCATGCCAGGTCGATCCGCTGGTCAACTCGTCGCGTTCCAGCAGGATCGAATCCGTCCAGCCAAGCTTGGCAAGGTGATACAGGATCGACGTACCGGCAAGGCCGCCGCCGATGACAACAGCTTGTGCATGGGTTTTCATGAGATATGTCCTTGGATATGGCGCGGCTCAGGCGGCAATTTCTTTCATGACGGCAAGGAATTTGGCGACTTCGCCGATCGAGTTGTAGTGACACATCGAGACCCGCACACAGGCGTCATAGCCAAGCGGCGTCAGGATATTGCCGGAATAGTGATCCGCCTTGCGCAGATGCGTGCGGATACCGTGTTCATTCAGCCGTTTGACGACCTCGGACGAGGCCACACCTTCGACACGCAGCGACACCAGACCTTCTCGGGCCGGGTTGTCGGCCCCGCCCAGAATGGTGACTTTCTCCATCTCGGCCAGGCCGCTCAGGTTGCCGGTGCCGTGGATCATCGCGTCGGTCAGCGCCTTTTCCTGCGCATGGATCGCATCGCCCGCCGCCAGAAACTTGCCGCGCCGGTCTTCGGCATCGCTGACCTGACTGCCCAGCCATTCGAAATAGGACACGACGTCTGACATCGTGGCATATGCCCCGGTGTCGCGCGTGCCCATCTCCCAATTGTCCGCAGGGCCATCCAGCAAGGCGTTGTGGTCCAGCGCGGTCAGCCGGTCAGAGATCCACGCCACTCCGTAACCATGACGCGAAAACACCTTGTAGGGCGAAATCACATAACCATCGACGTCATAGGCGGTCAGATCGATCCGGCCATGCGCTGCGTGCTGGATGCCATCGACGATGATGAAACAGTCCGGAGCCACGGTGCGGATGGCCTGAGAAACCGCAGCGACATCAACGCCCATTCCCGTCACCGGAGAGGTATGCAGGATCGTCGCCACTTTGGTATCCGGTGTCACTGCCGCGGCATAGGCTTCGGCCGAGACGGTACCGGTGGCGTCATCATGGGGCACCAAAACGTGGGTTTGCCCGGAAATGCGGGCCCAACGATCACAGGCCGAACGCGTTGCCGGGTGTTCCAATGTGGATCCCAGCACAACGCCCGGACCCGTTCCCAGACATGCGTTCATGATCAGCCGGAACAACAGCTCTGTGCCGCTTTCACCCACAAAGAACTGCCCGCAGGGTGCGTTCATGAAGTCCCGCAAATCCGCCTTGGCCGCGTTGATCGTGGCAACCAGCGCATGAGATCCCGGATTGTCGCGCCCTTGATTGTCCGGGATGGCGGCATGGCGCACCGAACTTTCCAACACTGAATTCAATGTCAGTGCGCCTCCGGCATTCTCGAAAAAGATCCGCTCTCCCTGTTCGGGGCAATGATCGATCTGGGCAAAGCGGCTGCGGATTTGTTTCAGCAGGCTCTCTGAAATTTGGCTCATGGTCAGTGGTTCTTGTTTCGTTGTGAATGCAAGGCAATGCTTTGCCGAACCTAGAACGGTTCCTGCCGCAAGACATGCAAAAAAAACTGTGGCAAAGCGGTTGAATATTCTTTGCAAGTCGCGCGGGTGCCGGCCAAAGCTTGTCACGACAGATACCACCCGTTGCCGGAGCCGGGACTCCGGGCCTGCGGCAGCGGATGGCATATATCGTTGATTTCCGAGCCATCTGTGGCTGGTTGATTATTCGGGCAAATACTTTTCCGACCATCTTTCAGCGGCCGATCCAGCAGAGATCATCGCGTCGATATCCTCATCTGCATAACCGACGTTTCGCAGAATGCTGCGTGTATCCGCGCCGTATTTCGGCATCGGTCCGGGAATGACGATCCGGGCGCGTTCGGGTCGCACGGCATTTGGGGCAACCAGATCGCACCACCGGCCCATGGGATGCATGTCATGCCGAATGACGCTGAGTGTTCCCCGCGTCAGGTCGATATTTCCGGCACTTTCCGGCTGCAACACGGCGTCGCGCGTGTCATGCAATGATCCCAGAGGCATGACGGTGCTGGCGGAACCGGAAAACGCCTTTTGCCAGTATTCAACAGGTTGCCTGGCAAAATGATCGGCAAGCGCATCCGGCAATTCCTTTTCCGGCATATCGGCCACGCTCGCGAGGTCCGAGACACGGCGCAGGGCTTTGCGTTGTTCGGTGGGTGCGGCAAAGAACATCCACCCGTCCGCCGCGCGGTAACAATGGTAGAATGGTCCCCAGCCCATAGCCGTGCGCCCAGCTGGTTCGTCAAAGGGCGCGCGGCCTTCGAAATCATACATCAACTGCGCCTGAATGAGGTTGCCGGCCGCCGCCAAAGCAGCCCGCGCAATCCCGCCTTTGCCGGTTTTCTGCAATCTCAGCAGGGCCGCGCCAAGCGCAACACATGCGCAATAGCCGGTCAGCACATCAATCGTACCGAAATGCGCATGTTCTTCGGGTGTCGCCATGCCACCGCCAAAACGCACCATGACCCCTGTCGCCGCCTGCGCCAGGTCGTCATACCCCAGATGGTCCGACTTCGGTCCGCGCGCAGGGCCGCCAAAGGCATCGAGTTGCACCAGTATGAGGCGGGGGTTGATCGCCGTCAGCTCTTTTTCGCTCAACCCCAGGGCATCGCGCTGCTCATCCGTGCCGTTCATGGTGACCACATCCGAAGAATCGATGAGCCGCCGCAACGCCTGCTTTCCGTCATCCGAGCTCAGGTTCAGCAAAACGCTTTGTTTTCCACGATGTGCGTGCAGGCCGAAAACCACGGTGTTCCACGGATCGACTGATGGCTCGGCCGGCTGGACGGAAGTCACCTGAGCGCCAAATCGCGCCAGCGTGGACCCAATCGTCGGACCGGCGATCACATTGGTCAGGTCCAGCACCTTCAACCCCTCCAGCCAGCCTTGGCCGCTTGCGGCTGGTGGCCCGCTGCGCGGCGGTTCGGCAAGGATCGTTAAAACGGGTGCGTCATCGGGATCGGGGCCCGGTTTTTTGACCAGCGCAGCGCCATCATCCGCAAGCCACGCAACATTTCCCATCTGCTTCATGTTCCCATGACGCGAGTCCTTTACCTCCAACACCAGACCCGAGGCCAAAGCATGCGGATCGGCCAGCCATTCCTTGCTGAACCTCTGCGCCGTTCCGGGCGCCTTGGCAGACCCCAAAAGCGCTTCCCACTCATGAGAGGGCCTTGTCAGAAAGGCCTTTTTCATCGCCTCGGACACACGCGCGCGATCCCTTGCTCCGACGGGGTAGTTGCGCAATGACCATTCATCCGGCCAGTCTGCGGTATCGAGATAGGCGTCGAAGTCCGGCAATTGATCAGCAAGGTCTTTTAGGCCAAGCGTCTCCAACACCCGCCGCGGATGTGTTTTCACACTGCCCGCCACCACATAGAACCCGCGCCCGTCGGCGCAGGTATAAGTTCGATAGAAAGGGTCCAGGAACTCTTCCAGTTCCGCAAAGCTCAGATCCGTTGGCAAGCCTTCGGCTGCGCGCCTGTCAAGTTCAACTTCGCGCGGAGACTTGTAGCGTTCGGGATAATCTTCAATCTGCTCACAGTTATACACCAACCCCTCCAGCAAGGCCGAAGCCAGAGGCACCTCGATGTGATCGCCTCCGTTCCGGTCACGTGCAGCCAAAGCGAACTGCACGGCCATCGCGCCGAACGAAGCGCCATAGGCGGATGCCAGCGTCAAAGGTGAAAAGGATGGGTTGATGCCCATCAAGCGCCGGTTCAGCCCCATATCCGTGAACTGCCCGGTGCGGGCCGCGATCACGGCTTCCCACGCGGGAAAATGTGCCAGCGCGGGATCGGTCGAGGCAAACCCCGGAAGTGACAATGACACGATGCGCGGATTTATGTCGCGCAGAGCTTTCGGACCCAGGCCCAGCCTCTGCATCACGCCGGGCCGGAAGTTCTCGATCACCACGTCAGCCCGTGCCACCAGTTCGCGTGTGACCTTCAAACCCGCGTCCGATTTGAGGTCGATCGTCACAGCGGTTTTGCCACGGGACAGCATATCAGTGGCCGGTTCTTTCAATCGAGGGCCACAGGGCGGGTCGATGCGGATCACCTCTGCCCCCAAATCAGCAAGCATCATGCCAACCAGGGGGCCAGCCAAATACTGACCGAAATCGAGGACACGAATTTGATCGAGCGGCCTTGCAGTCATTCCTTGCAACCCTCCCAGGGTGTTTGGTGTGTTTGTTGCGAAGCGGCTTGCGGGCATGAGGTCACAACCCCCTGCCCCGAGCAGGCTGAGGTTCCAGGCTTGGGACATAACGCGATCAATGCAACACCTGCCCTTGTTCAACCCGCAACAAGGCGGCCGCGACCGAGCTTCACAGCCTTCTCCGGCGACCGCTGGACGTAGCATGCAGCCGTGCAAAGCCAAGAAGTTGTTCGATTCGACCAAGCTGTGTCGCAAACGAGGAACATCGTTCAAAATTCCACGTTTGACGCATATTTGGAAGCGCTCTGAGCCCCGGATGGAAGCGGGTCAATCGCCTTGCAAGATCACCGGACTGTTGCGTCCAGAAGTCAGAACACAGGCTCGCTGAAGGGCTGATGAAAGCGGATCTTCCAAGGTACCAAACGGCGCAAAACAAATGGTCACGGCGCGACACGCCAGCGGCAATCGCAATTTCGTCATTATGTCGTTTTATCCGATGATTTGACACATTCATACATCAATTCGTCAATTTCGTACCTATGAAGTGTCACGGCTACTTGTCACGCTTGGTACAGGATAGGAAGAAGCGGAGATTTTTATGTCCTGGAATGTGTGCGTTGTCGGCGCTGGAAAGATCGGGCAGATGATCGCAACCCTGTTGAAAGGGTCGCCGAATTACTCTGTGACAGTGGCAGATCATGATCTGAAAGCGCTTGGCGATATCTCGAAGATGGGCATTGGAACCAGACAGATCGATGCCAATGACGCGGACGGGCTGGCCCGGGAACTGACCGGTTTCGATGCAGTCATCTCGGCAGCGCCGTTCTTCTTGACCCCTTCGATTGCGAAAGCATCGAAAACGGCCGGCGCGCATTACTTCGACCTGACCGAGGATGTCGCGGCCACGAATGCGGTGCGTGAACTGGCCGGGAACAGCGCAACTGCGTTTATGCCGCAATGCGGTCTGGCACCAGGGTTTGTCGGCATCGCCGGGGCTTCGCTGGCGGCGGAGTTTGACGAGATTGACAGCCTGCATATGCGGGTGGGGGCATTGCCGCTTTATCCGACCAACGCGCTGAAATACAATCTGACCTGGTCCACCGACGGGTTGATCAACGAATATTGCAACCCATGCGATGCCATCGTGAATGGCAAGCTGGTCAAGACCGCGCCGCTGGAGAACTACGAAGTACTGGGCCATGACGGTGTGGAATACGAATGCTTCAATACCTCGGGCGGTCTGGGCACGTTGCCGGAAACGCTGGAAGGCAAGGCGCGGGATGTGTCCTATCGCTCGATCCGCTATCCGGGTCATTGCGATATCCTGAAACTGCTTTTGAACGATCTGGGACTGGAACGCCGCCGCGACCTGCTGAAGGAGATATTCGAGGCCGCCCTGCCCCGCACCGACCAGGACGTGGTGCTGGTATATTGCACCGCAAAGGGCAAGATCGACGGTGTGCTGCGCGAGAAATCCCTGATCAACAAATCCTTTGCCCGCACCATCAACGGACAGATCTGGAGCGCCATTCAGGTCACGACCGCCGCAGGCGTGCTGGGCGTGGTCGATCTGATGCGGATCGGAGCGCTGCCCTCGAAAGGCTTTGTCCGGCAGGAACAAGTCAAGCTGGGTGATTTCCTCAACACTGAATTCGGCCAGCTGTATCGCGCTGGTGACGTCACCGAACAGAACAAGGCGGCCTGAGATATGAAAGACATCGTTATGACAGCCCAAACCACGCTTGCAAATCTGGATCTGACCGAGGCCCAACTGAAAGGCGGCACGCTAAAGGTCACGTCGCCGATTGACGGAAGCCTGCTGGCCGAAGTGCACGAGACGCCGATCTCGGACATGGACACCATCTTTTCCCGTGCCAAGGCCGCGTTCAAGGAATGGCGCGTGGTCCCTGCCCCGCGCCGGGGTGAACTGATCCGCCTGTTGGGTGAAGAGCTGCGCGCGGCCAAGGATGACCTGGGCGCATTGGTCAGTTGGGAAGCAGGCAAGATCACCTCGGAAGGTCTGGGCGAAGTGCAAGAGATGATCGACATCTGCGACTTTGCCGTCGGTCTGTCGCGTCAGCTCTATGGTCTGACCATCGCGTCCGAACGTCCCGGCCACCGGATGATGGAAACCTGGCACCCTGCAGGACCGGTCGGCGTGATCTCGGCCTTCAACTTTCCGGTCGCGGTTTGGTCGTGGAACGCCGCTCTGGCAATTGTTTGCGGTGATCCGGTGATCTGGAAACCGTCCGAAAAAACCCCGCTGACGGCGCTGGCCTGCCAGAAGATTTTCGAACGCGCCCTGGCCCGATTTGGCGATGCGCCGGACGGTCTGCTGCAAACACTTATCGGTGGTGCCGATCTTGGGGAAAGGCTGGTGGCCAGCGAAGATGTTCCGGTGATCTCGGCCACGGGATCGACCCGCATGGGCCGCGCTGTCGCCCCCATCGTCGCACAGCGCTTTGGCAAGTGCATTCTGGAACTGGGTGGCAACAACGCAATGATCGTCGGCCCTTCGGCTGATTTGGAGATGGCCGTGCGCGCAATTGTCTTTTCGGCGGTTGGTACCGCCGGTCAGCGCTGCACCACGCTGCGCCGCCTGATCGTGCACAACTCGATCCGCGAAGAACTGGTGAGCCGTCTGAAAAAAGCCTATTCGGGTCTGCCCATTGGCAATCCTCTGACGGACGGCACGTTGGTTGGGCCGCTTGTGGACGAAGCGGCGGGCGCGGCGATGACCGCAGCCTTGAAAGCGGCCGAAGCGGAAGGTGGTTCGGTATTCGGCGGCAACCGCGTTACCGAAGGCGTTCCGGCAGGCGTTTACATGGAACCTGCGATCGTCGAAATGCCGGGTCAGACAGCGACCGTGAAAACCGAAACCTTTGCACCGATCCTCTACGTCATGGGCTATGACGATTTCGACGACGCGGTGGAGCTTCAGAATGATGTACCGCAAGGCCTTTCATCCTGCGTGTTTACCCTGAACATGCGCGAGGCCGAGCAATTCCTGTCCGCGGCCGGATCCGATTGCGGCATTGCCAACGTCAATATCGGGCCCTCAGGGGCAGAGATCGGTGGCGCCTTTGGCGGAGAGAAGGAAACCGGCGGCGGGCGCGAAAGCGGTTCGGATGCATGGAAAGCCTATATGCGCCGCCAGACCAATACCGTGAATTACTCAGCCGAACTTCCACTGGCCCAGGGTGTCAAATTCGACATCTGAGTGTCGCCGGAAAACTGTCGGGCATAAACTTGAAAGGCCCGCAAATACGTCACCCGGGACGGCCAGTCCCGGGTGTTTTGTCCTGCAGGTTGAGGCGGTCTTTTGGCCAAGGGTTCCGATGCCGCCGCGGCAACGGTCATTCCGGTGCTGATGGATTGTCATGTGTTTCGGCAAGAAGCCGTCCAAGGCTTTGCGCGATCTCATTGATCAGGAGATGACCCTGTCCGGTGCGCCGGAAGGGCGGTCTGGACAGAAATAGGTTCCGAGTTTGTCGACGCGTTGATCGAAGCCCTTCCTGGCCTTGCCGGACATGGCTGTTCCAATCGCGAAGCTGGAAATTTCATCCGCCCTTTGCGCGAAGACGAACAAACCCGGCATTGAGTATGCGGCATCCACGATATCATTGCCACGAACGGCTGTCGGCCTGATCATTGCCGGTCACCCCTCTGCGCCACTTACTCGCCCAACAGCAGCGACAGTTTTTCTGCACCACGGCGCAATGTGTCGAGAAATGACATCAGACTGCCGACATCATGCCGTTGCGTCGGGGCATGAACTGAAAGCGTGGCAACCAGCCTGCCCTGCGCGTCCTGCACCGGAACGGCAATCGCCACCATGCCCGCCATGAATTCTTCGTCGTCGGTGGAAAATCCCCGCTCGGCGGTGATCTTGATTTCGCTCAGCAGGGCCGTCGGCTCTGTCAAAGAACGGGCGGTCTGCTGTTTCAGCTTTCCGGCTGACAGAAACCCGTTCAGAGTTTTGGGACGCAAGGTGGAAAGGTACATCTTGCCACTGGCCGTGCAGTGGAACGGCACCTGGGTTCCGATCGGCAATTGAATCCGCAACGGCCATTTGGTTTCCACCCGGTCAAGATAGATCATGCCTTCGCGATCCGGGATCGCCAGATTGCAGGTTTCGCCCACTTCGTCGGCCACACCGCGCAGGATGGCGAGACGCGCAGTCCGCAGGTGTTCGGCGGACATGGTATTCACGGACAACAGCCGCAATCGCCTGCCCGGACCATAAGACCGCCCGTCAAGATCACGTTGCAGAAACCCCTCTGCCTCTGCCGTTTGCAGCAAACGATGGATTGTGGGCTTGGCCAATCCCAATGCGTCGATCAGGTCCGAGGGTTTGACCGCCACCCCGCGACGTGCCACCTCTTCAAGGATCAGCAACAGACGCAGGTTGGTGGGAATCTGAGTTTCTCGGTCTTTTGTGTCGGTTTCGGCCATCCCTTCACATTCTAGTTATTTGGCAGAAGGATCAAGGCCAGTCCGGGCACCAGCGACACCAATATCCAGACCGACAGCAGGGCCACCAAGTACGGCACCGTATAGCGCAGCAACCGGAAATACGGCACGCCCGTCACGCCTGAAGCAACGTAAAGGTTAAGCCCATATGGTGGCGTGATAAACCCGATGGACGCCCCGACCAGGAAGATGACCGAGAAATGGATTGGATCAATTCCGACCGAGGCCGCGATTGGCGCAAGGATCGGGGCCAGGATGATCGTGACCGGAAGGCTTTCCAGCACCATGCCCGAGAAGAAGACGATTACCATCGATGTGAACAGAACCGCATGGTAGCCCCCCATGGAGGTCACGAAGTTTCCGATTGTTTCCTGAGCACCAAGCAGGGACAGGATTTGCTGCATCACCACCGAAATTGCGATCAACGGGGCCAGGATACCCGTAATCTGCGCAGACCTGATAACGATTGAGGGGATCTCAGGAATCGTGAACCCTTCGACCACGAACATTTCCGCAAAACTCTTTTCGGTTGGCGGAATATCGTTCCGCGCCCCCATGATCCGGTTGATCGGGTAGCTGACCAGCCCCGCAATGACACAAAAGCCCACGGTCACACCCGCGGCCTCGGTCGGAGAGAACTTGCCGGTATAAATGCCCCAAAGCACAAGACCAATGGCGAAAAAGCCGAGCCAGGCACCAAAGGCTGTCTTCAGCACCCGGTTCAATTGCAGTGGGATCAGATAGCCCCACCCGTTCATGCGGCAGATGATCCAGCACGCCACCTGCATCCCGATGACCATCAGCGCACCGGGCAGAATACCGGCCACGAACAATTCGGAAATCGGCAGGTTCATCAGAAAGCCATAGACGATGAAGATGATCGAAGGGGGGATGATGATACCGACCGTGCCGCCCGCAGCAGCGGTCGCTGCGCTGAACCGTTCGTCATAGCCGCCTTTTACCATCTCGGGGTGCAGCATCGACCCGATGGTCGCCGTCGTGGCCGAATTCGACCCGGAAATTGCCGCAAAAAGCCCGCAGGCACCCAGCGACGCCATTGCAAGCCCGCCGCGTATCCAGCCCAGGCAGGCATAGGCAAAATCGCTGAGCCGTCGCGCGATGCCGGATTTGTTGATCAGGTCTCCGGTCAGGATGAACAGCGGCATCGCCAACAGGGCGAAGCCCTTGTTGAAGACGTTCAGCAGTTCGGCCCCCATATTGTCCAGCGTCAGGCCAAGGACAAAGGAACAACCTATGACCCAGTAACCGATGACCAGCAACACCGGTACGCCCAGCATGAACAGAAAGGTGACCCCCAACGAGATCAGTGTAACAAGTGTTCCGTCTGTCATCAGTCTGCCCCGATCACGGCCTGCTTGATCAGCGGCTCGCCTGTTTTCCAGTTGTGCAAATCATCGGCGAGGTTCTGAAACACGCGACCGACCATCAAGAAGAATGACAATGGTGCTGCCAGCAGGAACCACCACTGCATGATATTGTCCGTGCCCAGAACGATCTGAAAGTTCGAAGCCGAAAGCGCCACCAGCCGCGAGGTGGTCACGATGACGATCACCGCAAAGATGAACCACAGCACGGCGTCCAGGAACAGGCAGGCCAGTTGCCCACCACGGGGCATGGCGGTGCGGAATTCACTGAAACTCAGATGCGTGCGCAGGCGTACGTTGTAGGACGCACCAAACCAGGCCATTACCATAAACAGAAGCGGAGGAATGGTCGTGGACCAGGGTTCCTGATCATTGAAAACAAACCGGTCGATCACGCCCCAGAAAATGATCAGCGCGATAGCAAGATAAGAGTACACCATGACCGAACGTTCCAGTTGACGCTCGATCAACGGCACCTTGCGATAGATCAGCATGACCAACAAACCCCCGATCGCGGCAACGACCGCACCAACGATCCAAGCGGCGTCGGATTCCAGAGCGAGTTGTATCTCAAATGAATCCTGGCTGAGAAAAGCGCTGAATATTGCGCCAATGTCTGCCCAAAGTGACATGAAGCCCGTCCTCCCAGTGGGTATTGATTGAACCGGCCCCTTCGGGCCGGTTCTGGCAGTCTAATCAGGCCTCGCCCTTCCACCAGCGGCGCGGCTCGACATTTTCCGGCAGCGTGTCCGCGGGGATCTCGCGCGCGATGTCGTAGATCTCCTGGTATGTGTCGATGCCACCGGCCCACTTGTTCAGCCGCTCGCGCCACTGCGCCCATGGCTCGGGGTTGTAGTTCGGAGCGCACATTTCCTCGGCCAGCTTGATCTGGTCTTCCGGCAGGAAGGCCGGGCGCACGCCGTTTTCCGCGAATATGGTATGCGGCAATTGCGGATCCGAGAATCCAACAGTGTTCAGCAGCGCCGCCTCGTTCGCGCCCTGGATCAGGGCCTGGGTGAAGTAGGACGATTCCATCACGGCATCCTGCAACTCGCCGCCCAGCCCGTCGAACACTTTGGCAGACATCGAAGTGTGTTCGGTACCGCAAAAGAACTTCAGGTTCACCGATTGCGAGACCACAGGCGCCATGTTCGCATATGCCACCGCCGAAGCCCAGGTTTCCGCACCGTCGATCAGACCGGTCTTGAGCGCATCCAGCGTTTCTTCCCATGCCACCGGCACTGGGTTCAGGTTCAGTAGTTGCATCGCGATCCGGCCAAGCTGCGTGCCCGTCACGCGGTTCTTGGTGCCGAACAACTCTTCCAGCTTGGTGACGGTCGGCTTGTCGGCAAAGGTCGAGCCCATTTGCAGACCGCGCAGTTCACAATGGGTGAACAGGAATTTCAGCCCGTGCCGCTTTTCCAGCGGGTCGCGCAGGATGCGCTGGCTGGCGGGGCTGTAGAAGAAATGATACTGCGCCGCCCGGCTGGGGAACATGTAGGCATAGTCCAGAACGTTCAGATAAGGCGCACCGCCGGCCGAATTCTGGGTCGAGGCCGCGTAGATATCGACGATTCCCTGCTGGGTTTTTTCAACACAGCTCAGTTGTCCGCAAATCTGGTTGTCGCCGATGAACTCGATCCGAATCTCGCCATCGGTCCGTTCTTCCAGATCGCGTGCGAATTCGATGGCGCCGGCGCGCTCGATCAGCAGGTTGCGGGTGTTGAAGCCCGACGCACCAAATTTCAACGTGTGCTTCGGTTCTTTCGAAAAGCGTTTTTCATAAGTGGATTCCGCCGCCTGCGCCAGGTTGGCCAGGCTCATCGCCCCGCCAAACCCTCCTGCTGCAAGCAGCGTCGAGCTCATGCCATAGCGCCCCGCCACCCGGAAAAAATCCCGCCGCGAAATACCACTCAGTTTCCGACCAATCTCCATTGCTTACCTCCCTGTTCGCAATTATTGAGACGTTTTGTATCAAAAAATGCTAGTATATTTCTTGCATCTTGCATAGAGTTTTTTTCAACGACGTTGGAAGGAGGCGGTCATGGAAGTGGATTATGCGGTAGTTGGCGCGGGGTCTTCGGGTTGTGTCATCGCCAACCGGCTCAGCGCCGACCCCAACACGACCGTCGCGTTGCTGGAGGCCGGCGGCCGCGATACCAACCCCTGGATCCACATCCCGGTTGGCTATTTCAAGACCATGCACAACCCTTCGGTGGACTGGTGTTACAGGACCGAGCCTGATCCCGGTCTGAACGGGCGCTCGATCGACTGGCCGCGCGGGAAAGTGCTGGGCGGCTCATCCTCACTGAACGGTCTGCTCTATGTGCGCGGCCAAAAGGAAGATTATGACCGCTGGCGCCAGATGGGGAATGTCGGCTGGGGCTGGGAAGACGTGCTGCCGCTGTTCAAACGCAGCGAAGATCAAGAGCGCGGCGAAGACCCGTATCACGGCGTCGGTGGGCCGCTGTCGGTGTCGAACATGCGCATTCAGCGGCCGATCTGCGACGCATGGGTCGCGGCAGCGCAAGCCGCCGGATACCCGTTCAATCCGGATTACAACGGCGCAGATCAGGAAGGCGTGGGGTATTTTCAGCTGACCACGCGCAATGGGCGCAGGTGCAGCTCGGCCGTGGCGTATCTGAAACCCATTCGAAACCGGCAAAACCTGAACATCATCACAAACGCATTGGTGACACGCATAACGCTGGATGGGAAACAGGCGACGGGACTTGTCTATCGGGATCGCGCAGGCAATGAGAAAACCCTGAAGGTTCGGCGCGAAATCATCCTGTCCGGTGGGGCAATCAACTCTCCTCAAATTCTGATGCTGTCGGGTATCGGCGACCCGGACCACCTGAAGAAAAACGGCATCGATCCGGTCCATGCCTTGCCCAATGTCGGCAAAAGGCTGCAAGATCATTTGCAGGCCCGTCTCGTTTTCAAATGCAATGAGCCCACATTGAATGACGAGGTGCGCAGCCTTATCAATCAGGCCCGCATTGCCCTCAAATACGCTTTGTTCCGCGCCGGTCCGATGACCATGGCGGCCAGCCTTGCGACCGGATTCATGAAAACACGCCCGGACGTGGAAACACCCGACATTCAATTCCATGTGCAGCCCTGGTCCGCCGACAGCCCCGGCGAAGGCGTACATCCGTTTTCCGCCTTCACCATGTCCGTATGCCAGCTGCGACCGGAAAGTAGGGGTGAACTGCATCTGAACGGCCCGGACCCGTCACAGCATGTGAAGATCATTCCGAACTATCTGTCGACGGAAACGGATTGCCGGACCATCGTTGACGGTGTGAACATCGCCCGCAGAATCGCTCAGCATAATCCGCTGGCATCGAAGATTTCCGAAGAGTTCCGCCCGACGTCACAACTTTCGACCGACGATTACGAGGGCACGCTGGACTGGGTCAGGTCGAATTCCGTTTCGATCTATCACCCAACGGGGACCTGCGCGATGGGTACGAATGAAACCGCAGTCGTAGATCCTGCGCTAAAGGTTCGCGGCATCGGAAACCTGCGGGTCGCGGATTGTTCGATCATGCCCGAAATCGTCAGCGGCAACACAAACGCTCCGGCGATCATGATCGGAGAAAAAGCGAGTGACTTGCTTG
This sequence comes from Ruegeria sp. YS9, assembly GCF_024628725.1. Lineage (NCBI taxonomy): Bacteria > Pseudomonadati > Pseudomonadota > Alphaproteobacteria > Rhodobacterales > Roseobacteraceae > Ruegeria > Ruegeria sp. YS9. Next base: position 203,319 of record NZ_CP102410.1, on the reverse strand, counting down.
CCGCCGGAACATAGCGCGGCATGCTGCGTATCCGAATGCCCAGGAAAACGGGGCAATTCGGCTTGCATATCTTCGAGATATTCCGGTGATGCCGTCCCTGCCTTGACCTAGCGCAGAGGCGGCGTCAGCCATTGCGCGGACATCCCATAATTGGAATTCTTCAACTCCTGTTTGGCAATAGCCTGAAGATGGACCTCATCCGGCCCATCCGCATAGCGCAACGCCCTGGCCCAGGTGTAACTGTCGGCCAATGGCGTGTCGGGCGTCATGCCCATTGCGCCAAAAACCTGCATTGCACGGTCCGTAACCTTTGCATGCACCTGCGGCGCCACAACCTTGATCAGAGATATTTCACGGAACGCCTTTTTCGCGCCCACCTGATCTATCTTCCAGGCCGCCTTCAGGGTCAACAGCCGGGCCTGTTCGATCTCCAACCGGGATTTCGCGATCCATTCACGGATCACGCCTTGTTCCGAAAGCTGCTTGCCAAATGTCTTCCGTTCCTGGGCACGTTCCACCATCAGGTTCAGCGCCATTTCCGCCGCCCCGATCGAACGCATGCAATGATGAATACGCCCCGGCCCAAGCCGCGCCTGAGCCAGTGCAAAGCCGCTGCCCTCTTCACCCAGCAGATTGCCGGCCGGGACGCGCACATCCTTGAAAACCAGTTCAGCATGCCCTTCGGGATCGTGCATGTTCAGGATCGTCGGATTGCGCACGATCTCCAAACCGGGCGTATTCTTTGGAACGATGATCATGCTTTGCTGTTTATGGCGATCGGCGTTCGGGTCGGTTTTGCCCATGACGATGAACAATTTGGTGTTCGGGTGGCACGCATTGGTGATGAACCACTTGCGGCCATTGATGACGTATTCATCCCCCGCGCGCCGGATGGATGTCGTTATGTTGGTCGCGTCCGAACTCGCCACATCCGGCTCGGTCATGGCAAAGGCCGAGCGGATCTTGCCGTTCAACAGCGGCACCAACCACTCTTCGCGCTGCTCGGGCGTGGCGAACATGTGCAGCAATTCCATGTTCCCGGTATCCGGCGCGTTGCAGTTGAACACTTCCGAAGACCAGCTCACCTGCCCCATCAACTCGGCCAGGGGCGCGTAATCAAGGTTGCTGAGCCGCGTACCGGGCTCATCATCCCGCAAGGAGGGCAGGAACATGTTCCAAAGCCCCTCGGCGCGGGCCAGCGATTTGAGGTCTTCCATGAACGAAACCGGGAAATGGCCGGCTTCTATTTCCTCTTTGTGGTCGCGAATGCGCGGATAGATATGCGCCTGCATGAAGGCTTTTAGCCGGTCGTGCATTTCCTCGGCGCGTGGCGATGGGGCAAAATCCATTGTGATCCTCTTCAGTGCGTTGCAGCGGCGATTTCGTCGAGCGCCATTTGCGCCAGAGGGGCCACCAGATCCTTGAACGCCATCGCGTTCTCGTTCGATGCATTTCCCGCCAGCGCACGGCTGTAAACACCCTGTGCAATCGCAGCCATCCGGAAAAAGGAAAACGCCAGATAGAAAGTCCAGTTTTCAATCTCTGGCAGGTCACGCAGCGAACAATACCGCTCGATCATCTCAGCTTCGGAAGGGATGTTCAAAGCAGCGCGATCCAGCCCTTGCAGCCCCCGGATCAGACCGGTGGGCGGCAATCTGAGACACACACAGAAATAGCCCAGATCAGCCATCGGGTGGCCCAGCGTCGACAATTCCCAATCCAGAACCGCGGCGATCTGCGGGGCATCCGAAGCGAAGATAAAATTGTCTATGCGAAAGTCACCGTGGATCAGACTGACCGAACCGTCACCATCGGGCAGGTTGCGCGACAGCCAGCCCATAAGCTGTTCCATCTCGGGAAGGGTACTTGTTTCTGCGGCGCGATACTGTTTGGTCCAGCGGCTGTACTGGCGTTGGAAATAGTTTCCCGGCTTGCCGAAGTCGGACAGGCCGACGGCGCCTGTGTCAACCGAATGCAGCGCGGCCAGAACCCGGATCATTTCGTCGAACACCGGATGATGGTCGGCCACGTCCAACTCGGGCAGCGCCGGGTTCCAGAAAATCCGGCCCTCCTGGAAGCTCATGACATAGAACATGGAACCGATGACATCCGTGTCCTCACACAGCACGTAAGGTTTGGCGACCGGAACCGCAGTGCCATGAAGTGCCTTGAGAACACGATATTCCCGATCCACGGCATGGGCCGAAGGCAGCAGGTCGCCCGGCGGTTTGCGGCGCAGCACGTATTTCGAACCACCGGCCTTCAGCAGATAGGTTGGGTTCGACTGCCCGCCCGAAAACTTGCGATAGGACAATGGGCCGGCGAAGCCTTCGATATGACGCCCCAAATATGTCGAAAGCCGCTCGGTATCGAGTTCGAGGCCGGATGAGGTCATGCGTGAAACTCCGTATTCCGCCGGGATGCCATTCAGCTTACCGCCCCCAATGACATTTGTGAAATTTACTTGCATGATTGTCGGCATAAATCTGGTGAATGACATGACGACCAAGCTCAACAAGATCGACCTGAACCTTTTCGTTATTTTTGACGCCATCTACACCGAACGAAATCTGACCCGCGTTGCCGAACGCCTGTCGATCACGCAACCGGCCGTCAGCAACGCCCTGACCCGGTTGCGCAAGACACTGAACGACCCGCTTTTCGTGAAGACCGGCACGGGGATGCAGCCCACGGCGCTGGCAGAGAGCATTTCGGACAGGATCTCAGCCGCTCTTCACCAGTTGCAAGCCGCATCGGCGCAGGGTGAACGGTTCGACCCGTTCACCAGCAAACGGCTGTTCCGGGTCAGTTTGGTCGATCTTCACAGCCTCATCATCCTGCCCGGGCTTTTGTCCGGGTTTCAACGCACGGCACCCCAGGTCGAACTCAGCCTCGTGCGCATTCCCCGCCGGGATACGCGCAAGGCGTTGCAGCAGGGCACGATCGATATCGCGTCGGACATTCCGATGCCGGACAGTTCGTATCTGATCAGCCGGACCATCATGAAGGACCGTTATGTCTGTGCCATGCGACCCGACCACCCGCTGGGTTCGGGCCCATTGACGCTGGAGCGTTATCTTCGGCTGACACATCTGCATGTTTCCTCACGACCTCAGGGGGCGAGTCCGGTCGACATCGTCCTGCGCAAACTGGGTGCGCGGCGCAAACTCGGGCTTCAGATGCAAAGCTATCTGAACATCCGGGACATTCTGCACAAGACAGATATGGTTGCCACGCTGACCGAATGCAGCGCGCGTGAAATGGGGCTGCGCATGTTGAGGCTGCCGGTTGAAGTGCCTCCGATCGAACTTCGCCTTTATCGGCATATCCGGTCCGACGGCGACGAAGCCGTACAATGGATGTTCGACCAGATCGCAGGTCGCACCGTCAGAGCGAACGATACGGAACAGCATCATAGGGTCGATCAGAATTGATACGGAACCCCGGGCAACTGTGACATCAGGATATCAGAGGCGCCAACCGTCAGGTCCTCGAAACCTCAAGGTCGGAAACATCACGTATTGATCTGACTTTCAGACTTCTTGGGCAACGCGTCATACGTCGCCTGAAGATAGGCAAAGCCATATTTTCGGTCAGGCTCCAGATGAGTCCCCTCTGCCCACTCGTTCCATGCGTTTATGAAAACGATTTTTTCGTCGGCACTGTATTTTTCCTGCGCGAGAACCTGACGACACAAATGTTCCGTCCAGCGCCTGTAGGCATCGATTGAAAACCGGCCCATAATCCGAGGAGCATCCTGATTGCGCGCGGTATTGTCCCAGGAAAGCGTGGAGGACCGAAACAACTTGTATTCAGGTTCCGGCTTTTGAAGCTCTGCCTCGACCACGGCTTGATAATCCAGAACGGCTCCTGTGAACTCTGGATTGTAGATCCCCATCTCATCCGTGATGTCGGTGCGCTTTACCTGATGCGGAGGGAACTCCATAGCAGCGTCGAAACCCAGTTTCTCGGGATCGCCAATATCGAAAGTCTGGGCAGCGATGAGATACAGGTCCGGCTCGCCCCAGCTCTGCGCCTCTTTTCGCCATGCCGCGGTTGTTTCTTCGATATTCGGTATGATGTTCGCACGGTAAACGATGAAAACCGGTTTCCCATCAATCCGAATGTAGCGCGGATCATCAAAGTATTTGCGTATATGGCGGAGAAGATTCAGGGAATCCTCGATCGAATGGTTCTGCGCGATAAGAACGTCATGCGCCCGCCCGTCCCATCGGCGCGTCCAGTTTTCATTTGCCCATGTCAGGCAAAAAGGCATGTCGACTTCAGGATTGCCCAACATTTGTTCGAGCGGGTGTTCCATCAGGGTCTTTCCGCCGAACCAGTAGTAGTAATAGGAGAACCCTCCTATCCCGTAAGACTTCGCGATCCGCGCCTGTTCGACCATGATCTCTGGCAACCGCAAGTCGTAGTAACCCAGATGAATCGGACAATGAGGTTGGTAATGGCCCGGAAAATTCGGAACGGCCTTTCCGACATTGGTCCATTCGGTAAAGCCTTTGCCCCACCATTCATCATTCTCTTTGAATGGGTGAAATTGCGGCAGGTAATGCGCGATCGCCCGTACTGCGGGATCAGCTTTCGCAGGCGGGTCGAAGGGTTTGAACTCTTCAGCCTGACCAACGGCTTCAAATCCCTGCCTGTTTGATTGCCCCGGTTTGTCCCAACCCCGTTTGGGGTCTCTTTTCTTGGCTGAATTTCTGAACCGTCTTGCCGTACGTGGCGACAAAGGTGGGCTGAGTTTCGACGCAGCGGTCAGCAGATGGTAAAGCAGGGTATCTTTGATGGACATGCAGTTTCTCGTACTAAGGCGCGTCGTGCCGACTATGACAAAGAAAACCTATTTTTCCATGCAAAGCACGAGGCAGAGTTGCATGACAAGTACTTGGGACTTTCATGCAACTCAATCCAGCGTGGTTTTCTATTTTGTACGGGCTGCGGACAGCCATTGCTTCAGCAAGCGACCGCTGACCGTATCGCGCAAAAGACGGAAAGCACGTTTGGCCAATGATTTATTGGCACCATATGGAACAGGATGCGCGATGCCTTCCGTAGTTTCGCCACGGCGCGAAATCTCGGGCACACCCACATGCGTCCAGTCGGTCAGCTTTGAACCTTGGAGAGCGGCCTTGGTCGCGTGCAAAAACCCATGCCCGTACTCGCGATCCGGTTCCAGGTGACATCCTTCCGCCCATTCATTCCATGCATTCACAAAAACAAAACGTTCCTGGTCAGGGAAATCCTGCGCGGTTTTGCGCAAGGCACGCGAAAGCCAGTATTCGTAGTTTTCCGGTGTTCCGTTCAATACGACCATGGCATTTTCCTTCCGCCGGGCAGTGTTGTCCCAGGACGGAAAAACCGATCGATGAACATTGTTCTCGGGCCCATAGCTGTGACCCAGATACTGTTCTGCGATCGCTGAAAAATCAACGCAATGGCCTTGGAATTCGTCGAACAGGTCCACCTCTGGCGAGAGGTTGGGCACGTTGATGCTGTGGGGCGGGAATTCCACACCGGAATCAAACCCGTATGACGCGTAGTCCCAGTTTCGATGCGTCAGCGCACAAGCCAGATGGATTTTCGGAATTCCGACAGAGGCGCAATAATCACGCCAGACCTGCACGGTCTTGCGCGAGTTCTTCAGATGCTGCGGCCGATAAACAATCAGGAACGGAGCGCCATCCAATGTAATGTAGCGGGGATCCCGGAAAAACGGCTCGATCGACTTGATGAACTCCAGATCATCCTCGGGCTTGTATTTCTGTTCAATGAGAATCTCGTGCTCGGCCGCATCCCAGCGGCGGGTCCAGTTCTCATTCGCCCAGCAAAGACAAAACGGCATATCGCTTTCGGGATCCGCAAGCATTTCGTCGACGGGACGTTCGAGCAGGCGCTTTCCGGAAAACCAGTAATAGTGGTAGCAGAAACCATCAATTCCGCTGGCCTTGGCCATCTCGATCTGCTCAAGCCGCGTTTCGCGGACACGCAGGTCATAATACCCCAGATCCGTAGGAAGATGAGGCTGATAATGCCCGGTGAAAAGCGGCTTGGCTTTTGCAACATTTGTCCACTCGGTGAACCCTTTGCCCCACCATTCATCGTTTTCCGGAATCGGATGAAACTGAGGTAGGTAGAAGGCAATTGTCCTGATATTGCCGAATTCACGATCCGTGATTGTCGAGGACATTACTTCTTCAACCCCAACAGCCGCGCCAGAGATTTTTTTTTCTTCTTCGCCAGTGGGCCGGGCTCGACTCGGGAAGCGGCGCTCGCGTCCACCGGCCCGATAGTCGATTGCAGATCAATCTCTTCGGACAGGGGCAGACCTGCCATCATGTTGGTCCAATGCTGCCTGGTCTCTTCATCGGGTTGTTCGACGGGCAAGCCCATCAGGTAGATATCATTCTCGGCACGTTCTTTGGGGACCGATCTGCTTACGACCTGGAAGACGTGGGAATAGCGATTGCGCTGCAAGGCGGCCTGGACATCCTGTGGCAGACGACTCCACCGGTGACAGAACTCCGTCATCTCTGGCGTACGAACCACAAATTCGGCTTGCTCAATGCTCATACCCTGCGAATTGAGCAGGTGCTGAACGTTTTTGATGCCGAAGAACCGGACATGGGTTCTATCCAACAGGCCCCAGTCACGATATTCAAAATCTTCATCGACAAGACAACCGGCAATCGCTGCATGGCCAACATGCGGCAGCGAAAGAATAACCGATCCCGTGTCGTTCAACAGCGATTTCATGCCTGAAAGAACGCTCCACGGGTCGTAAACGTGTTCCAGAACGTCTGCTGCGATCACGTAGTCGAATACCCCGTCTTTTTCGCGAACGATGTCACTCCATGAAGCATCGTTGAGATCCATCGGATACACCGAACGGGCAAACGGTTTTAGCTTTTCGATCGCCGAAGGGTCGATCTCGAGCGCCACAACATCACATTCCAAAGTACCGGAAAGATGGCGCGTGATCGAACCAGGCCCGGCCCCGATCTCAAGCACCTTGGACCCGGGCTTTACCATGCGCAGCACACGTGCGGGTGCTACATCACTGTTCATATCAATGTCGTATTCGTAAGTATGTCTATCGCTCACTGTAATTCTTCCGTGATGCTTATTTCGTGCTTCAATTCGGCTGCTATATAGTTTGGTCTGGTTCTGCAATCCCCAATACCAAACCGATACACAAGGCCTTGGATGTTGCACCCAGATAATGTTCAACTCAGAGGTTAATGTTGCACAAAACTCCCCCAGCAGCAATGACCACTCGCCCAAGGGTCAATCGCACCAAGGGCGTTTTGCAACCATCTTCAAAGAAACATGTTTTGACCGGGTTCTGTTTCGTGGCCTTATCTGCAAAAGAAGCGGCATCCGCGTGGGCGTCGGGTCGAACCTCTTGGGCTCGTGCCGCACTTCAGTTGAGGTATGCTTGATACAGTTTTCAACAGCTTACCGATATCGCGGGACGCCACGGCTTTGGGCATTGTGAGGTCATGCAAACGCGCGCAGGGTGTTGAGCGCACAAGCTTACGTCTGCAACCATCTGCGGATCTTTCTGAGAACCGCCAACGCCTTCATTCTGGCAAGCGGTCGGCGCCAGAATTCCGATACCGCCTTCAGGGCATGTCGCGACTTACTGGTTTCGACCCGACGACAGGCAACAATCTGCTCATTCACCACGGCCACCGGAAATCGAAAAATCCCAACGGGGTAGATCTTACCGCTCCGATCCAAAAGGCATGCCCCCCCAAACGCGGCTTTGCCATCCGGCCGCGCTTGATGATCGGCTTGCTGTCGTCGCTTCAGCGGAGAAGAACCAATTCAAACATTTCTCAGATTGCCGTGACTGAGTGCACAAGATCACGGACCGCATTCAGCAGCCCGGATCCGCCGTACTGGAACCGGGGTTGACCCTAACCGTGTTTGAGAGGAAGTAACGATCAGGCCCATTCCACAGACACGGCAGGCAGGTTTGTCACAGATTACGGTCATAAGCGTTTGTTACAACAGCAGTGGTGTACTGCCGGAGATGCTGAGTTCCATTCCGAAAGGCGTGCCGACGATTTTGGTCGACAATGGTTCGGATGATATTGAAGCGGTTCGGCAAATGGCCAGGGCACATGGCGCAACTCTGATCGAAAGCCCCGACAACATCGGGTTTGGCCGCGCCTGCAACCTTGGTGCAGCCAAGGCAACAACGGACCTGCTTTTTTTTCTGAACCCGGATTCTCACTTGCTGCCCGGAGCATTGGATGCGTTGCAAGAGGGGGCCGACAATCATTCGGATGCGTCAGCCTTCAACCCTGCAATTCTGGACCGGAAGGGGGCACCTCGTTTCAGGCGATACAGTGTGATCATTCCCCGAAATGAAACCCTGCCCAGGAAAACAACCGATTCCGATTTTGAATTGCCGGTCCTCGTCGGCGCGGCCTTCCTGGTCCGCCGCGAAGCATTCGAGGCGGTCGGCGGGTTTGATCCCGAAATCTTTCTGTATCATGAGGACGATGACCTGAGCCTGCGGCTCAAAGCCGTTTGCGGGCCACTTTTCTATGTTCACAACGCGCGGATGCGCCACGCCAGAGGCAAATCTTCGCCGGGAAGTCCAGCCATCGCTGGCCTGAAAGGCTGGTATATGGGGCAATCGCGGGTTTACGTCGCCCGCAAACATGAAGTCCCGATGGCCTTTGGTCGGGCCCTGGCATCGGCGCTGCTGCAATTGCTGTCTCCGGCTGTGTTGTTTTCAGCGAGAAAACGCGCCAAGCAATGGGCCTTCTTGCGCGGTGTCTGGCATGGCCGGAATGCCCGACCAGCCCCGTTCAGACCTTGATCACAAAGCGCGAAGCCGTTTGCGGCTCAAGCAAAATCAAGCCTGAACACGTAACCATGAGACAGTTCGCGGCCTAGCTCAACAGCCCCTTCAGATAGGTGCCGTACGTGGACTTGGCGAACAGGCGCGCGCGTTCATCAAGCGCTTCGTCGCCAATCCAGCCATTTGCCCAGGCAATTTCGTCCAGGCTTCCGGTCTGCATACCCTGACGTTCCGTGATCGTGCGCACGAAGTTTCCCGCATCCAGCAAAGACCCGTGCGTGCCGGTATCCAGCCAGGCAAAACCGCGCCCCATGGTCTGCACATCCAGCAAACCTTCGTCCAGATACATCTCCAGCAGCGATGTGATTTCCAGCTCACCACGCTCTGACGGTTTGACCTCATGCGCGCGGGCCGGAGCATCGCCATCCAGAAAATATAGACCCGTCACCGCGTAGTTCGACGGAGGCACCTTGGGTTTTTCGACGATCGCGCGGGCTTTGTTCCCTTCGAAATCCACGACACCGTAGCGTTCGGGATCAGCGACCCGATACGCAAAAACCGTCCCGCCGCGCTCCAGTTGATCCGCCTCGAGCAGCAGGTCCGGAAGGCCATGTCCGAAGAAAATGTTGTCACCCAGAATCAACGCCGACGGCGCACCATCCAGGAAATCCTCGGCCAATGTATAAGCCTGCGCCAGACCGTCAGGAGACGGTTGCACGATCCAGGTCAAGGACAACCCGTATTGACTGCCATCCCCCAAAAGGCGCTGAAACTGATCCTGATCCTGGGGGGTGGTGATGATCGCGATTTCGCGGATCTGCGACAGCATCAAAACACTCAGCGGGTAAAAGATCATCGGCTTGTCGTAGATCGGCAGCAATTGCTTCGATATCGCCATGGTGATCGGATAAAGCCGGGTTCCGGACCCACCGGCAAGAATAATGCCTTTGCGCTGCATAATCTGTCCTTTCAAGGTTCAGCTGGTCGCTGACTTCAACTCGCTCAATATCTCGGCCAGTCCAGCTTTCCAGTCGGGCCTCTGAATTCCGAACACGTTTTCAAGCCGCGAACAGTCCATACGTGAGTTCAGCGGCCTGGGCGCCGGCGTTGGGTACGCCTCAGTTGGAATATCCTCGATTTCGACCGACAAGCCGGATTGAGAAACAATTTCACGGGCGAAATCCGCCCAGCTGGCATCGGGAGCCCCGGAATAGTGGAACACGCCACCTTTGGCTGCGGGGCCGGCCTTGGCCATTTTCAGCAAGGTTTCAGCAATGTCGGCAGCAGGTGTTGGCCCACCGATCTGATCTGCGACGATGGTCAGCTTGTCACGGGTCTCTGCCAGTCGAAGAATGGTCTTTACAAAGTTCTTTCCGTGGGCCGAAAACACCCAGCTTGTGCGCAAAATGGCATGGTGGCCGCCAGCCTCTGCGATCTGGCGTTCGCCGTCCAGTTTGGTTCGACCATAAGCCCCCAAAGGCCCGGTCGGGTCATCGGTGCTCCGGGGGGTCGTACCAGAACCGTCAAAAACGTAGTCCGTGGAAATATGCAGAAAGGGCAGGCCACGGGCAGCGGCGGCACGCGCCATTGCTCCGGGAGAATCTCCGTTGATCCGTTGCGCCAGGTCGCTTTCTTCTTCGGCCTGGTCAACGGCAGTATAGGCTGCTGCATTGATGATCACGTCCGCATCCGTATGCCGGATGGCGTCTGCACATTGCGACGGGTCAGACAGGTCCACCGCGGCGCGATCCAAGGATTCAACCAAGACACCATGCGCCTGTCCGCGACGTCGCAACTCGGTCGCCACCTGCCCCCCGTGGCCGAATACCAGCGCCTTCATTTGGCAACACCCAGCCGCTCACCCACACCGCTGCGGGCCTGCAACGCGTTCAACCACGCGCTGTTGTCCAGATACCACTGAACCGTCTGTTCCAGCCCGGTTTCGGGCGTATAGGAAGGGCGCCAGTTCAGTTCCGTGCGAATCCGTGTCGGATCGATGGCATAGCGCTGATCGTGACCGGGGCGGTCAGCGACGAACGTGATCAAATCCGCATAGGGCGTTTCACCCGGCTTGAGGCGATCCAGGATCGAACACAGCATTCTGACAAGATCAAGATTGGTCATCTCATTCTCGCCGCCGATGTTGTAGCTGCGGCCCAGTTCACCCTTTTCGAGTACCAGCAACAGAGCTTCTGCATGGTCATCGACATGCAGCCAGTCGCGAATGTTGTCGCCTTTCCCGTAAATCGGGATCGGTTTGCCCGCCAGCGCGCTGAGGATGACCACGGGGATCAACTTTTCCGGAAACTGGTAAGGGCCGTAGTTGTTGGAACAATTGGTAAGAACCACTGGCAGGCCGTATGTTTCGCGCCACGCCCGCACAAGATGATCCGATCCCGCTTTCGAGGCCGAATAGGGTGAGTTCGGCTGGTACGGGCTGTCTTCGGTGAAAAACCCGGTTTTACCCAAGGACCCAAAGACCTCGTCGGTTGATATATGGTGAAACCGGAAATGCTCGGGACGGCCGGCACCCACCCAGTAGGCGCGTGCGGCCTCCAGCAATACATAAGTACCGGTCAGGTTCGTGTCGATGAACGCGGCCGGGCCATCGATCGAACGGTCGACATGGCTTTCAGCGGCCAGATGCATGATCGCGTCGGGCTGGTGCCTGTCCAGTATCGCCGACATGGCGGCCGCATCCCGGATATCCGCGTGTTCAAAAACGTATCCCGGCGCATCCGCAACAGAGGCAACATTGTCCAGACAGGCTGCATAGGTCAGGGCATCGACATTGACGACCGAATGCCCATCGGCAATCGCGCGACGGATAACGGCAGAGCCGATAAAGCCCGCCCCGCCCGTAACCAGAATTTTCATTGTGTGCCCTCGAATACGAAAGGAGATTCAATTTCGCGCAGAAGTGGTGCGATCCGGTCTTTCTCGGACAGCTGGGGTTCTGAATTGCTCTGTGGCCATTCAATGCCGATATCGGGATCGTCCCAACGAACCGCGCCTTCAGTTTCCGGTGCGTAGGTATCAGAACACTTGTAGACGATCTCGGTCTCCGGCTCCAACGTCACGAACCCATGCGCGAACCCCGCTGGAACCAACAGCATCCGCCCGTTCTCGAAACTCAGTTCTTCACCGACCCAGTGACCATAGGTGGGCGAGCCTTTGCGGATATCGACCGCGACATCAAACAGCCGCCCACGACCGCAGCGCACCAGCTTGGCCTGCGCCCTTGGCGGAGCCTGAAAATGCAATCCGCGTACCGTGTTCACCGTGCTCGAAAGGGAATGATTGTCCTGAACGAATTGCGTATGAATCCCTTGTGCCGCAAAACTGTCGGCATTGTAGGTTTCTTCAAAGAACCCGCGATGATCGCCAAAACGCTTCGGGGTGATCAGTTTCACTTCCGGAATGGAAAGCGCCAATATTTCCATTGTTACTAATTTTCATCTCTGTGTTGATGTCTCGGCCTGCTATGTCACATTTGTTCCACCGACGCCAAGACCTATGTTGTCCGACCAGCAATTTGAGCGGCTCATCGGTTCCGAAGGTCAGGCGATTATCGCAGGCAAGTTGCGATTCTGGTAGAATACATTGAAATTATTGGGCCATCTCTGCATGAAGGCACAAGAATGGAACAGATAACGAAGCCGCAGGCGCGACAACGCTTGGGCCGAAACCAAAAGCACCGCGACATGGGGCGGCATTCGAGCGCTGAGGCCGGGACGTGTCAATTTCGCCGCGAAGGCCGATCCGCATCTTGCTGCTCAAAAAGGTACAACCCTGCTTTGGCCGAGATATCTTTCGGCGCTCAGGCCGCTTCGAGATTTCCCAATAAGATGGAGGTCATGTCCACGTTGATGACCCCATCCACCGCCACGATATCGACACCCGTCTGATAGGTTACATTGTCCTTGGTTATTCCGGAAAGGTCCGCGTTCTCATCCAGAAAGACCCATTCAGGGTCATGGGCCGTGGGCTGCCCGACGGCGACTTGCAGAATTGCAAGCGCATCCAGGGCGTTTACGGTGCCATCCCTGTTGACGTCTGCGGCTATCAGGTTTTCCGCGGTCGCGGGACCCCATGTCGGATCAAGACCAACCGAGATGCGCAACACTTGCAAAGCGTCCAGCGCGTCAATCTTTCCGCTTGCCGTGGAATAGTGTTTGGTGATGTCCAGCACTCCGGGAAAGGTACCATCGGGCAATTCCAGATCGAACCGCCCCTGATCATCTGCGGTGGCGGATACCGTACCCCCGCCGTCCGGCGTGAACCGGATTTCCGCATCCGTCAGCCCCGGATTAGCCGCCCCACTGTCCACCGTAATCTGCCCGACCAATCCATCAGAACTGCCCGGGGTCTGCCCGCCCAGGTCCCCGAAATCCACCGGAATATGATCCGGTCCGGCGAAGCCTGCGCCAAAGATATCCGTGCTTGTCAAAGCTCCGCCCGAGGCGGATTGGACCTGCACGACCTCGCCACGATATTCGATCTGAGCCCCGTTTGCCGTGCTGGTAAAGGTGAGTTGCTGAGGCGACCGCAACAGCAGGTAGTCGAACATATCCAGACGATCCACGCCCGCCTGAAAATCGGTGATTGTGGTCAGACCACTACCCGACTGCATCACGAAAATGTCGGCCCCTGCACCACCCGACATCGTCGTCGCACCCTTCCCTGCAATGAGAATGTCGTCTCCGGCGCCTCCTAAAAGGGTCGTGTCCAGAATACCGCCGCTGAGGATATCGTCCGATGCGCTCCCGTTCACGGTACCGAACCCCTTGCGCACCACACCAAGATCATCAACCGGGACAGTCAGGACTGTCAGTCCGGCATCCTGTTGTGACGTCACGAGAATTTGCAACTCATCACCCACATGCGCAACGCTGATCGATTCGACATTCTGCAAGCCGCTCGCCACCGTATCCGCGAAACTGTCCATATGAACCAGTTGACCTTCGGGTGTCAGAGTGAACAGAGACAGGCCATCATCGCCCCCGCCTGCAACCACGAAGACCCGCCCGTTCACGTCTATGACCGCCAGATCCTGAACCGATTCAAACCGCGTATGAAGCGTATCAAGCACATGGTCCGTCGCCTTCAAACTTCCGTCGCTGTTCAATTGAAGAACACTGAGAGAGTTGCTGCCGGACCCCGCCACCACGACCCAGGATTTACCGTATGCCTCGACTGCCTCGACAGCAGTTGGGGTAGAAACACCAAGGGTTCCGAGGGCCGAATCATTGTTGATCTCGGTTAACGTGCCGGTGCCGGAGTCGATGCGATACGTCGAGACAGAGTTTGTTGCCGCGTCACCTGAGACCAGAAAATGTTCCGAACCCGACCGCAACGTCTGCATGGCATCCGCTGTGCCGGCAATCAAACCCGCAAGACTGAGCGTCCCGTTCGCGTTCACATGATAGGTTCCGATGTTGCCGGTATCCTCATGCGCCATCGCAAGGACATCCGAAGACCCAAGTGAAAACTGTACGATGGCCGAGATATCCCCGCCTCCGTTGAGAACACCTGTTTCCTTCAGGCCGCCGATCGTTCCGTCCGCGTTCACGTCATACCCGACCAGGCCCACGGCAGTGTTGATATCGAGCGCAATCTGCTCGGTTCCCGCCAGCGTGATCGGCGTGGCACTGCGCCCCACCTGGAAGGTGATCGAACCGCTGTAATACTCTGTATCAACCAGCTGCGGCAGGGCACCTTCGGCCAACCGCCAGACCGCGACGCCGCCACCCGGGCCGGTCACCGAGTAGAGATACGTATTCCCGTTAAGCGTTTTTAAAGCCGTATCGCCGATACCTGAATCGAGCGCCGTGCTCCCCGTTGCCACTACACTTTCGAACTGAAGCATCACAGCCATCACCTCACACGCCACCCCTGGCAGTTACGGCAAGATGACCAGATGAGCAGACCGAAACCGAAGCAGAATTGTGGTGAAAACGAGAAGTTCGGTTTCAGTTTAACTCAATTTTTTCAGGTCCGATCGCAACGGCAACAAATGGGAAAGACAGATGAGCAAAACGCCAAACAGCACATCCTTTCCTGTTGCGATGATCGCGGACACCACATGCGAGGGCAAGATGACCAAAGCACCTGAGGCCAACAATCGTTCGGCGGTTGACTCGACGGACGGAGATCGCAAATCTCAAGTTCAACAGTGGATCAATGGAAAGCTTGGTCGTTGGGCGGGTCGCGGCGCGGCTGGCGGCCTTATGTCCACATTGATGGCCTTGCCTGCCTTGTCACAGGCAACCATCGAAGAGCTTTACGCCTTCCAGTTCGCAGAGACTATTCCGGGTGTGCGATCCGCCAAGTTGCTGAAAAACGGCGATGTTCTTCTGAAAATGGCTGACGGTCGGACGATGATCGTGGCGGCGGAAAACGTACAGGTCCTGGACAGCGGCGCAATCATGATCGCAGAAGAGGCGGTTGCTGAAATCGCCCAGTTCAGCGCAGCTGAAGCCGGCGTAGCAGCTGGCGGAATCAGCGGCGCCGGGGCTGCACTGGGCGGCCTCGGGCTGGCTGGCGCAGCTGCCGCCGCGGGCGGAGGTGGCGGCGGCGGCGGCGATTCCCCGGAACCTGTCGCGCCTGGACCCCAACCCCAACCGGAACCGAGCTATACCAGCCTGAACCTGGCCGAACTTCAGGCAACGGCATTGAACAGCGCCATTACCAATGCCGCCGCACCAGACGGAACATCGACAGTCGAGGTCACGATAGGTTCGCTGGTCAAAACCGTAACACCCAACGGTGACGGCAGCTGGAGCGTTTCTCTCACTGCGGCCGAAGCAAATGCGCTTCCGCAAGGCGTCTCTACGGTGACAGTCAGACATCTGGACGATTCAGGCACGGAACTGTCAAGCGAATCCGTCAAGTTCGATATTGATTCAATTCCCCCTACCCTGTCGATCACCGGGTTTTCCGATGGCCCTGTTTTGAATTCGATCGAACAGGCAACGGACCTGACGATCACCGGAACAACCGATGCAGAGGACGGGCAGACCGTCACCGTCTCAATGAACGGGCAAGACTATTCGGGCACGGTATCCAACGGACAATGGAGTGTCACCGTTCCGGCAGCAGACCTCTCGGCCCTTCCTGATGGCGCGACGATTGCCGTTACCGCTGATGTTGCCGACGCGGCGGGAAATCCCGCTCAACAAGCCAGCGGAAGCTTTGATACTGACTTTACTGCACCAACTGTTTCTCTGGATCCCGTGGCTGGCGGCTCGATAGAACTGATCGACGTAGTCGGCGACCTGGCCTTGACCGGTTCCACCACGGCAGAGGACGGGCAGACCATTGTCGTCACGTTCAACGGACAAGTGCATACCGGCACCGCTTCTGGCGGAAGCTGGAGTGTAACGATCCCCAATTCCGATCTGAGCAGTCTTTCCACCGGAGTCCCGGCATCTGTTCTGGTTGCTGTCGAAGACGTGTCGGGCAATCCGGCAGTACCGCTTCTTGTATCGGTTCCCGTGGACCTGACCGGTCCTTCCATTTCGATATCACCGCTTCCTGTTGGTTCCGTACTGAACGCTGTCGAAGCCGGGTCCGACTTGACCATCAGCGGGCTGACGTCAAATGTTGAGGATGGTGAGCAAGTTACCGTAACCCTCGATGGTCAAACTTATTCCGGAACAGTATCCGGCGGGGCCTGGAACGTGACCGTGCCAGCTGGGGATCTGGCGTCCTTGTCGGATGGGGGCAACTTCTCTATTACAGCGGATGTCGACGACGCCAGTGGCCTGACGGCACCGCAGGCCGTAGTGACACTTGCCAAGGATGTGACCGCGCCGACGCTCAGCATCGACAGTCTTTCGGACGGAGCTGTCATGAACGCAGCCGAGCGCGCCACGGATCTTTACATCTCGGGCAGCACGTCAGCTGAAGACGGACAAATCGTAACCGTCAGTCTGAACGGGCAGTCCTATAGCGGAACGGTTACTGGCGGCAACTGGAGCGTAACTGTACCTGCTTCGGATCTGTCGGGGCTTTCTGACGCGGCGACCGTCACCGTAACCGCGGATGTCACGGACGCTGCCGGGAATCCGGCTCTGCAAGCGAACAACAGCTTTACCACCGATTTCACGCCACCGACGGTCGGAATTTCAACCGTATCCGACGGGGCCGTCATGAACGCCGTTGAACAAGGAACCGACCTGACCGCGTCAGGAACCTCCGATGCGCCGGACGGAACCGTTGTTACCGTCGAAATCACGCGCGCTGACGGCACTACGGACGTCACCGGAACGGCAACGGTAACCGGGGGTACTTGGACCTATACGGCAACCGTGACAGATTTGTCTGCCCTGCAAGACGACGAGACTTACAATATCAATGCGTCGATCTCGGACGCGGCGGGAAACAACAATCAAACCACGACAAGCTTTGCCACTGACTTCACAGCACCTTCGATAACCATAAACAGTCTGCCTGTGGGTGCCGTGTTGGACGTGACCGAGAGGGGCGTGGATCTTGCAATCTCAGGCACGACCACGGCTGAAGATGGCCAGACCGTTTCGGTCACATTCGGCGGGCAAACCTATACAGGCGTTGCATCAAATGGCGCGTGGGCAGTTACCGTTCCAGCAAGTGATCTTGGAATGCTCTCTGACGGAACGACCTATTCCATTTCCGCCACCGTTGACGATCTGGCCGGAAACAGCTCCGCAGCCGCGAACAACTCACTTTCCACAGATTTTCGCCCCCTGTTGACGTTGAACGATGTCGGGGTCAACAATTCGATTGCTCTTACCGATGCCAAAGCTTCCGGAATAACTCTCGGCGGTTCATCGACCGGATTGTCAATCGGCCAGTCGGTGGATGTCACGTTAAACGGCAGTTCGGTCGGATCTGCAACGGTGGCCGCCGACGGATCCTGGTCGCTGGCTGTCGCGGCGTCCAACTTTTCGGCAGTGGAGGCAGGTGATGACCTTGTTTTTTCCGCGCAGGCGCTAGTTGCGGGTGGACCAGATCCGCTGCCGGTTTCCGATCAAGCCGTTGCGTACGAACCCGCCGCCTATGTTATCTCTGAAGTTGGGCGCTCGGGATCTACGGTGACATTCGCAATCTATGCCGAAGCCGACCGCGATATCTCTGGCGGTCTGGCTTTGACGGCAGAGCTCGGATTTGACCCTTCGGTTGTCACATTCAACGTGGCGTCGGTTTCGGAAAACAACGCCTTCGATTTGTTCTTGGCCAGCCCGGGCGCCGGGGGCGCGATGAATTTTGCCGGCGCCGCGACAACCTTTACAGATCTTTCTCAGCCGCTTGTCACCTTCACGATGACGATCCAGGACTCCGGCCAACCTATTGAGCTGACAATCAAAACGTCTGATGGCGGGCCAACCTCAGTTCAGTTTGGCACCAATGGCGATGACACGCTCACCGCTGCGAATACGGACACCATCACACGCGGCGGTGACGGCGACGATACCATTGATGTTTCTGCGCCAGGGCGAGACATCGTCGTCTTCGAGGCGGACCCGACCAACAATGGTACGGACACTGTGACTGGCTTTACGATTGGCCCGGCTGCGGATGTAACCGACGCACTGATGTTCCACGGGCTGGACACCAATACGCTTCGCGGTGATGGCACCGGATTCGAATTGCTGTCCGCAGGAGACACCTTGGGCACAAACACCGGATTTGTCGGCCTCAGCACGGTACTCGCAGACCTCAACCTCAGCACAATCGAAGCCGCTGTCGAGAGTCTTGCCGGAGCCACGGCGGGCGATGAGCTTTACGTGATGGCAACCGACGGAACAAACAGTGTTCTGGTCAAGGCAGATTTCCAGGCGGCGAACGATGCCAGCGTTGAAACCGTGGCCACGTTCCAAGACCTGAGCGATCTGAGCGGCCTGACCGCAGATAACATCCTGCACACCGACCCAACCGGGGCAACGGCCTGATCCGGACCGGCGCACATACAGACGTAATTCAACATCATGAGGCGGTTATGGCACAGAATGGCTTAACTCCGGTCAGTCTTGGACGACATGGTCATCGGTTCTGGAGGCGGTTCACCTCGTTCGATTTCGCACGGACTATGGCAGATTGCCCCGTGGTCGAAGCAGAAATTCTTCAAGCCGCCGCCACATTTCCAATCACTTTTCGGAAATCCGAACACGGCTTTTACCCCATAGCTGTTTTGTCCATGCAACCGAACCAGCCTACGCCATTTGTATCAGCACATGGCAAATGGCTCGCGACTTATGTCCCTTGCGTCTTGCGCTGTGCTCCGTTTCGGCCACAACTGATAGAACCGGAAGGTGACGGCAGTGACGAATTGCTTATCGACGAAACGGCGTGGCTTATCACCGACAATCCGGAGGATGAAGCTTTCTTCGACAAATCAGGTCAATTTGCGCCGGAACTGAAAAAAGTCGCAGCTTTCTTTCGCGCCCTAAAAGAGTCGATGAAATACACAACTCATCTGTGTCGTGTTCTTGCTGACATGGGATTGTTTGGTCCGCTTGACTCTTTTCAGGGAGTTGAGTTCCCGTGCGGGCATTTTGGCGTCACGCAGAACGCCCTGGAGAAAATTCCCCGCGCGCACTTGTCACTACTTACTTCGAATGGGGGTTTGCGACTGATTCACGCTCATCAGATTTCGCTGACCCATAGTATCTGGCTGACACATGCTCATGCCCGCGCAGATCGGGTAGCTGATGGTTCTCTGACACAACAGACCACCGGTGTTTCTGGGTTCATGGACGCGTTGATTGCGGCACAACAGAAAGAAGAAGCCATGGACCGTTGCAGCCAGGAGGGTCACCATGCGTTCCTGTAAAGCAGTGTTGTCCTGGGTTGCGTTCGCTCTGCTTGCAATACCGTTGTCTGCCTGCACGCCGCCTCCTGATTTGACTTCAGTGGCAGTATCCTTTGCACCCGGGACCACCGGTGCCGGGGCAGCAAAGCCATCGGCAAAGCTCAGCAGCAGTGCATTCGGGCAACGCGTGCGCCAGGCGGTAGAGACAAGCCCGACACTGGCGCAAAGTAATACCAGGATGGATATCGCATCAGCCAATCAAGATGCGGCCGAAGGCGCCTTTCTTCCACAGATATCGTTGGGAATAAATGCACGGTCCGAACGGGTCGAATCGGATATTGCAGATGTTTCACCCTATCTGAGAATTTCACAATTGGTTTATGACGGTGGGGCTGCCTCGGGGGATCTGACGGCAGCCCGGGCACGTGTTCTGGAAACACGGGGCGATCAAATTCAGACGGCATCGGCCACGGCTCTGGCCGCCATCGAGACCTATGTGCTTGTCCTTGATCAACGAAAGTTGCTCCGCATCGCGGCCGACAATGTCTCGGTCCATGAAGAACTGGTGCGTCAGATTTCGGAACGCACAGCGGGTGGCGCCGGTTCAAATGCAGATGTGCTGACCGCACAATCCAGAATGGCGGATGCACGTACAAGACTTGCTGACGCACGAGCACGAACTGATCGGGCCGAAGCGCGGTTTCGAGAAGTGTTCGGGACTTTTCCTGGCTCATTGCCCCCTCCTGTACCGGCCCCACTGCTGAATAGAAGTGATGCCCAGATCGTGATGAACAGCCCTCAGATCCGCAGAGCGGATGCTGGCTTGCTGGCAGCCAAAGCGGAGTGGTCGGCAGCTCAGGCGCGGCGGAAACCGAATGTTCGGGTCGCCGCATTTGCCAACCAGGATGACACTCGGGATGCAAATTTTGGCGTCGATCTTTCTTTCAACTACGAGCTGGACAGCACCGGCCAACGCCGCGCCGCCATCGCAGCAGCAGAAGCCAAAGTGAAAGAAACGGAATTCGCGAGAGAGCAATTGGTTCGCGAAATCATGCGGGAGCTGGGCTTTATTCGATCCGATCAAAAAGCAGGCGCGGAACGGCTGCGCGCGGCCCGTATTGCGGCAAGTGCCAATGCCGACAGCGTTACTGCGTCCCGCGCACAGTTCTCGATTGGGCGTCGCAGCCTGATCGAAATCCTGGACGCTCAACGCGATTACGTAAATGCGCAAGAACGCCTGATTCTGGCCGAACAGAGTTATTTTCTGACCAACTACGCGGCTCTGAGCCTTACCGGAGACATTCTGGACCTGCTCGGAATTTCGCTTGGCAATTGGAACGAGGTGAAATGAGCACGTTGGAATCAATGCAAGACCGCGCTCGCTTGACATGCTACGAAGCCTGCCTTTTGAACATTGCCGCGACGCTTGAACGCCCTCTGACCCTTGCAACGATCCAGGCGTCGCAGACCGGTTCAGACGGGGATCTGACTGTTCGTGACATCATCTCGGTAGCGGAAAACACAGGTCTACAGGCGGGCTATGGCGAGCGGCGCATCACGAGTTTTGACGAAGCATTGGCTCCGGCCTTGTTGCTGATGACCGAAAACAAGGCCGTTGTGTACCATGGCCGCACAAAAAACGGTGCCTTACTGGTCTACGACCCGGAACTTGGCGAAGGAATCGGCGAAGTTTCAGAAGAACGGCTGGCCAAATCCTACACCGGTTTCGCTGTCTTGTTTCGGCGAAATCATACAGATGAACAGGACGCCGGCCACACAGCTTACCGAGGTCATTGGTTTCGCGCGGCACTGTCCGCCAATCGATGGACTTACGTACAGGTTGCTCTTGCTGCGGCGCTGGCAAACCTACTTGGCTTGTCGACGTCAATTTTCATTATGGTCGTCTATGACCGTGTGTTGCCCAATGAGGCAACCGAATCGCTCATTGCCTTGACGGCAGGCGTGGCTCTGGCGCTTCTTTTTGACTTCGCGCTGAAACTGCTGCGGGCCGCGTTCATCGACAAGGCCGGGCAAAAAGCCGACTTGCTGATGGGACGGCGAATTTTCGACCACGTTCTGAATATCCAGATGAAGTCGCGCTCGGGATCCACCGGCGCCATGACCAGTACCATCCGTGAATTCGAGACCCTGCGCGAGTTCTTCACGTCCGCAACGCTTGTTGCCGTCGTGGATCTGCCGTTCATCGGGTTGTTCGTTTTTGTCATTTACCTGGTCGGCGGACAACTGGCATTGGTCCCGGCTCTGGCCGTACCAGTGGTTCTGCTGACAGGTTTGGCCGTACAGCCGCTTCTGTCCCGCATGGCAGAAAAGAGCCTGTCTGACGGGCAATCCAAACAATCGGTCCTCGTCGAAGCTGTCTCGGGCCTGGAAACCCTAAAGACAACGGCCGCTGGCCGGCAAATGCGTTCCCGTTGGGAGCAGGCGATAGAACGGCAATCCTCGCACGGTGCTCAGAGCCGGGCCGTTACACAATTTGCCCTCAACCTGACCGGTTTTACGCAACAAGCTGCTCAGGTGTTGATCGTATTTTATGGTGTTTTTCTGATCACAGACGGGCAGACCAGCATGGGCGCTTTGGTTGCCTCGGTGATGCTGACAGGGCGGGCCCTGGCACCTTTGGGGCAACTGGCTCAGACGTTGACAAGGCTTAACCAAGCCCGAAGTGCATACCGAAACCTCAACGCGCTGATGATGGCGGAAAGCGAACGCCCACAAGGCCGAACATGGGTGAACCGGCCCCATTTCAAAGGAGAGATCGCCTTCAACAACGTGTATTTTTCCTACCCTGACCAGGGGGAAGATACCCTGCAAGGCGTTTCATTCACGATCAAACCGGGTGAAAAAGTGGCGATCCTGGGTCAGATTGGCTGCGGAAAAAGCACCATCGCACGTCTGATGCTGGGATTGTATGCGCCGCGTGTTGGATCTGTTACGTTCGACGGCCTTGATATACGCCAGATCGATCCTGGCGATCTGCGCCGCAATATCGGATCCGTCCTGCAAGACATATGGCTCTTTTCCGGATCTGTCCGAGACAATATCGCAAGTGGCGCAATCCGGCCCAAAGATCGCGAACTGATCGAAGCAGGCCGCGCCGCCGGGGTTGAGGATTTCTTAGCCAACCATCCCGGGGGTTACGATCTTCAACTCGCGGAACGCGGCGAAGGCCTCTCTGGCGGACAGCGGCAAGCCATTGCCCTGGCAAGGGCACTCATAGGCCGTCCGCCGGTTCTCCTGCTGGATGAACCAACAAGCGCGATGGATGTCAAAACCGAAGCCCAGGTTATCCAACGTCTGAAAGAATGCGCGGCAGAGTCCACCATGGTTGTCATTACACACAGAACCAGCCTGTTGGAGCTTGTTGACAGAGTCATCATCCTTGAACACGGGAAAATCGCGGCAGACGGCCCCAAAAGCATGCTGACGCAACATGTTCGTCGGACAGGGAGGCACCTGAATGTCGCAGCATCCTGATCTGGCCTCTCTGGCACGAGAGATGCAGGGACGCTCTCCTGTTCGGAGTTCCTTGCTGCTTTTGGTGATTCTGCTCTGCCTGATCGCCGCCGTATTGTGGGCGCATCTGACCGAACTGGACGATGTCACGCGCGTGGACGGCCGGATCGTGCCTTCCGGCGACATTCAGCTGATCGAAGCCACCGAGCCCGGCGTATTGCAGTCATTGCACGTGCGCGAAGGCCAGCTGGTCGAAAAAGGTTCACTGCTGATGGAGCTTGAAACAACTCAAATTGACAGTCAGCTCAGTCAGGAACAGCAACGCGCATTCGGGCTGATGGCGCGCATCCAACGTCTTCGGTCTGAAATTGATGGGACACAACTGGATTTCGATGTTCAACTGATCAACGGCGCGCCTACCGTCGTGCAATCTGAAACCGCGCTGTACCAAGGACGGCGGGCCGAATTGGAGGCAGAAATAGCCATCCTGGAGCGTCAGCGTCAGCAAAAACAGCGAGAGTTTGAGGAAGGCCTGGTCGATCAAGTGACGGCAGAGGAAACCCTGTTGGTCCTGGCCGAAGAAAGGGCGATCATGGCGCCGCTGGTCGAGCGTCAAATGGAGCCTGCAACAACATTGCTTGCGTTGCGGCGGAGTGAAGCCGAATGGCGCGGTCGCAAGGTGCGGGCAGAAGCTGTAACCAACAGATTGCAAACGGGCCTGGACGAAATCGACGATCGGATTCAGGCGGTGCGAAGCCGGTTTCGCAGCGCCGCGCTGACGGACCTGGCGCTTGCCACTGCCGAGCTGGCTGCTTTGCAACCCGCCCTGCCCGCTTTGCGCGACCGGGCGTCAAGGGCGCAGGTTCGGTCTCCGGTACGCGGCATTGTAAACCGGATTCATCGCTCAACCATCGGCGGTCTCGCCCGCAGTGGAGAGGACCTTGTTGAAATCGTGCCGCTGGACGACACATTGCTGGTTGAAGCCTATGTAAAGCCTGAGGACATTGCGTTTCTGCACGCGGGTCAGCCTGTGAAGGTCAAAATCACGGCTTATGATTTCGCACGATACGGGGCGTTGGATGGTGAAATCATCCGCATCGGTGCAGACACGGTCACACGATCAGAGCGGAATGACGAAGAGGTCTTTGTGGTCGAAATCCGAACCAAAAGCACCATGCTTGACGGGAATGGCATAGCAGTCGAAATCATACCTGGAATGATCGCCGAAGTGGACATTCTGTCTGGCCGGAAATCAGTGCTGGATTATGTTCTGCAACCGGTTGTTAAAATAAAGGATCAGGCACTGCGCGAATGAGCGATGGGGCAATTGGGGACAGTCGAGTGGGTTCCAATATGGATATCACGGTGTCAGCAGCCTCCGGGAAAACCGGGGCGGTTCAAACAGACATGGAAAACAACTCATCTGACCAAGTTTCTACCGGTCGGATCTGCATCTACTTCCAACCAACATCACCCAAGAATATATACCCTGCTCCATAGATCGTCTTGATCAACCGCGGGTTCTTGGGGTCCTCTCCCAGCTTTGTGCGTAACCTGGAAATCCGAACATCCATCGCCCTGTCAAAACTGTCGCCGGCTGCACCGCCCAGGGACTCCTGCATTTGCCCCCTGCTGATCAGCCGCTTGGGGCTTTCCAGAAACAGACGAAGGACTTCCCCCTCGGCATGGCTGAATGGTGTTTCCTCACCTGTGTCACTTTCAAGAACATATCGGTCAAAATGTGCGGTCCAGCCGTTGAATTCCGCCGTATCCGAATGTGAGGTCTGAGTGCGGGGTGTTCTTAACCTTGCCCTGATCCGCGCCACGACTTCCGCAGGGTCAAACGGTTTCGTAATATAGTCGTCTGCGCCAAGTTCCAGCCCCGTAACACGGTCCTGCACCTGCGCCCGCCCCGAAATGATGATCACGGCCGCGCCTTGTTCCAGCGCCAGACGATGAACCAACGCCAGCCCATCCGTGTCCGGCAAAGACAGGTCGACCAGACAGACATCAGGCGTCACACGATTGAGCGCAGCCTCGAACTCTCGCGCGCGGGAAAAACTCTGCGTTCGGAAACCGGCATCCTCCAGAGCGTCCGTCAGGATGCGTCGGATTTCGGGTTCGTCGTCGAGGATGGTAACCAGCGGTTGCGTCATCAGGCGGCCTCGGTTTGGATCAGAGCTGACAATTGAGCCTGCGAAAACGGTTTACGCAACACCGGGGCTAACGCAAGGGCGCGCTGGTACAACGGGTCCGAACTGGGCAGCGATGTCATAAGGATACATGGCAATCCCGGCTTCACCTGTCGCAATATGTCCAGACCGGTACCACTTCCTTCCAGACGGATGTCGGACAGGACAAGAGAAATGTCTTCAACGCTGTTTATCAGTACCAGCGCTTCATCTACCGAATTGGCCTCGATGACGGCGAAGCCCAGTTCTACCAGCATGTCCCGAAACTGACCCCGCAGATCTTCACTGTCTTCGACCAGAAGCACCAAACCGCCTTGCACGGGCGGAGCTGGCCGATAGGGCAACCGCAAAACGACGGACGCGCCTGATGGCGTGTTTTTGAGATGCAAATCGCCACCGGCGAGCTTCACAGTGTCATACACCATGGGCAGACCCAGCCCCGACCCGTCGCTTCCCTTGGTGGTAAAGAACGGGTTCAGCGCCTTTTCCAGCGCCTCGGGTGTAAAGCCCGGGCCAGTGTCTGATACGGCGATTTCAACCCAAATTTCTCCGATGGTGTGCGCGCTTATCGTAATCTGGCCCGAACTGCCGCAGGCATCCCGCGCATTCAGCACCAGGTTCAGCAACGCATCCTGCACCATTCCCGGATCCAGCATCAAAGCCCGGTCCGGCAAAGTGTTGACCACCGACAAACCGACGCCGCGCGGCAAGGAAGGCGAGGCCAATATTCTCAGGTCTTCCAGCAGCGCCTTCATGTCCGTGGCCTGAGGCTGTGGCGTTCGGTTCCCGGTCATGTCTGCAATTCGGTTCAGCAATTGCCCACCCCGACGCGCGGTTTGCTGTGTCGCGGCAACCAGTTCATGTGCTTCATCCGGCAGGTCCATTTTGTTCAGTTTGGACTGCATCCCAAGGATGATCGTCAGCAAATTGGAGAAGTCATGAGCCAATCCACTGGTCATCTGGGCGGCCATGGCCCGCCGGCGCGTTTGCTGCAAAACGACGCGCGCCTGCGTTTCTTCGGTGATATCAACCGACATTACATAGACGCCACCGGCGTCATCCGGCGTGAACGAAACCCGGATGCGGCGGGAATCCTGATCCTCGTTGAACTCGAATACGGAAGCTTCTCCGCCATATGCTTTTGCCAGATGCGCTTCGACCCGCCGAAACGCGGCGGCACCAAGCGCTTCAGATATGTGAAGCCCCAGAATTTCCGACGGGCGCCCCGGCAGGACCGCACTCAAACGGCGGTTGGAGTAGTCATATCGACCAGTGCTATCCAAATGCGCGATATGAGCCGGCATCATTTCCGTCATCATGCGTGTGCGGGCTTCGATCTCGGTCAGCTCGCGTTTGGCCTCTTCCAATGCCTTGATGGTGGCCGCAAGCTTTCGGTTGGTTGCTGACAGTTCTTCGGCGTGGCCGAGCAATTGTTCCGACAGTTCTTCCGATCGCGCCCGCAGCAGGTTTTCTGCACGCCGGGTGCCGGTTATGTCGGTATAGACCGCAACCCATCCACCCTGCGGCAGCGGCGCGCCTTCTATCGAGATAACCTGCCCGTTGGGCCTTACGCGTTCCATGTAATGAGGCTCAAACGCCAAAGCCTGCTCGACGCGCAGGTTCACCATTTCTTCCACACTTTCTTCGTCACCGTATTCGCCACGGCTGGCGAGAAAATGGATGGTATCCCGAAACAAGGCTCCGCGTTCGACCAGCTCGTCCGGCAGGTCGAACATTTCCTTGAACCGACGATTGCTCAGCACCAGTTTCAGGTTGCTGTCATAGATCGAAAGCGCCTGACCGATGAGATTCAGTCCGGCAGTCGTCATCGCCTTTATGCGCTGTTCGGTGATGTCCAGGTTCGTCTTCTCCACACCCCATGGGTACCATCAGAATTGATGCGCCGGTAGTGGAATTGATGAACGACAAAACGTCCCATGCAACTTGCCTGATCCAACTGAAAAGAGGACGAAAGCGGGCAGTGATCCTAATACCTGGAACGGGACTTCGCGCCTTCGGACGTGATGGAGTGCAACGACAAGGTATGATCCATGTTTCGCATCCGATGGCGCAGCATCTGTCTGCCCAACCGGGCAAGATCGTCCGCAAACTCGGGGTTTTCCGCAAGATTTTCGAATTCTCCCTGTCCCTGGTGGTCAAACAGGATCGGCGGGAGGTCAGCTGCAAATTCGATCAACGTGAATCGTTCGTCCCGCAATATTCCCAGACATGAATCACTGTTGCCCGTTCCCAACCGCTGTTGCCAGACGGTCGGTTCTTCGGGTTCCGAGAAATCCAGCTCGCTGAAGGAATAGCTGCGCCAGTCATCGGGAACGTCGCCATGCAACAAGGGCAGCAAAGACCTGCCATCCATGGCGTTTGGAACTGTCTGCCCAATCCAATCAAGGATTGTCGGCGTGACATCAATTGATTCGGTAGGAACGGTGACTTTTGCGCCGGCCCGTGCCTCGTTCCCCGGCAGGCGTATCATCAACGGTGTGTGATAGGCCGCATCGTACACAGTCATTTTCCCCCAGCTGTACCTATCGCCCAGCATTTCGCCATGATCAGCCGTTATGATCAGCATGGTATCGTCGTATTGCCCGCTGTCCTTGAGATACTGAACAACGCGCCCGATATGGTGATCGACCTCGGTCGCCAATCCCAGATAAACGGCGCGCAAAGTGCGTAAATTTTCATCCGTTGGCTCAACACCAGCAAAGCCATGAACAAACTTTTCTGCCGTATAGGCGTCCAGCTTTGGCCCGAAAAACGGATGAAGCGCCTTCTCAGCGGCTTCGCTCGGCAATCGCTGCGGCAGCGGTATATCCGCCGGATCGTACATGTCGTTATACGGAGCAGGCGCAACCAAAGGTGGATGCGGACGGATGTACGTCAGATGAGCAAACCACCCCTGGCCACGATGAGGTGCAATACCGTCCAGAAACGCATCGGTCAGGAAGGCTGTGTCGCTGTGTTCCGCCCGATACATGGCCGGGTCGTTCAGCCTGGGCGTTTGACCATCCGGAGAGACAGGCTTGTAGACATCCCAATATGTATCGAACGTGTAGCCTTTCTTCATCAAATACGATTGCCAGGGGTATGACTCTTCCAGGCGCATTTCGACAACTTCAAGGAACCCGTTCATCGATTGCTCGTAAGATTTGAGCACGGGGTCGTTGGGATCATGGACTCGGGGGTCGGCAGACGTATCGGTGTACCCGAACAGCATCGGCATATAACCCGCCTTTCGCATTTCCGTGGCGATGTTCGGCGTGTCATGACGCAGCGGCGTACCATTTCGCACGGAACGATGGTTCATCGCGTATTGGCCGGTCAAAATCGATGCGCGGGATGGCCCACAGGGGTTGGTGACAGAGAAGTGGCGCGTAAAACTCACCGCTTCGTCCATGAAAGCCCGCAGGTTCGGTAGCTTCACGTGCTCGGCCAGAGCGCCGTTCAGGCAATCTGCCCTCAATTGGTCGATGATGATGAACAGAACGTTCTTGGCGTGATGCATACCGACTTCTCCGAATTCCGCACCCAGGGTTCCGCAGCGGAATGTGTCCCGCTTCCGATCTTCGCGCAACCGATTAGTCGAGCAGCCCTGCGTTTTCTTTTCCGGCCTGACTTGAACCGAAAAAATACGTTCCTGGTGTCCAGTTACGCTTGCTCCAACTCATGGTCCGGCGTGACGCCAAGGCCATTCTTTGCGGCAAAAACCGGGTCACATGGCACAAAGTCATTGCGGGCATTGAATGTTTTACTTCACATGGCACCATGACGCAGCCAACGATAACATCAGAGCGCGACGCCAGCGGCAATCAAGTGCGCATTTCTGGTGAGTTGCTCACACAATCCCTGCAAACCGTGGAGCGTGATTTTGCTGCGGTCCAACCTTGCGGGGGCAATGTCATTTTTGATCTGTCCGGCGTCGAAGCACTGGATACGGGCGGAGCTTGGCTGGTTGCAGACCTGGGCCGGAGGTTCACGTCAAACGGTGCCACGCTGGAAATTCAAGGCGTGAAACCCGCGCATGCGGCGCTGATAGAAACCGTGACCCGCAGTATCCCGGACAAACCCGGCAAGCTCGAGGACCCTCGTGGATTTTTGGACTGGGTTGCTCACGTGGGTCAGGGCACATTCGGAGCCTGGAAGGATACCCTGTCGATCCTCGAATTTCTGGGCCTCACCCTGCACCGCTTGTTTCGGACCCTGATCATGCCGTGGCGCCTGCGCAAAGCGGCCCTTGTCACTCATATGGAGGAAACCGGGGTCAAAGCCCTTCCCATCGTGGCCCTGATGGGTTTTCTGATCGGTGTCGTGCTGGCCTTTCAGGGTGCGACACAATTGAAACAGTTCGGGGCCGAAATCTTTGTGGTCGAACTGATTTCGATCTCGATTCTGCGAGAGCTGGGAATTTTGCTGACCGCCATTATCGTCGCCGGCCGCTCGGGTTCGGCATTCACGGCCTCGATTGGTTCGATGAAAGTACAGGAAGAGATCGACGCCATGCGGACACTGGGCCTTGACCCGATCGAGGTTCTGGTTATTCCGCGGGTGTTGGCGTTGCTGATCATGCTGCCCATTCTTGGCTTTGTCGCAGATATGGCCGGCCTGTTCGGCGGCGCCCTGATGAGCTGGATCGATCTGGGCGTAAGCCCGGGCATGTTTGTCACTCGTCTGAAAGAAAACACCGATGTCTGGCAACTTGCAGTTGGCTTGATCAAGGCACCGTTCTTTGCATTGGTCATCGGGGTCATAGCCTGCTGGCAGGCCTTGCAGGTCAAAGGGTCGGCCCAGAGTGTGGGGCAGCGCACAACCGCTTCGGTCGTGCAATCCATTTTCATGGTGATTGCAATCGACGCATTGTTTTCGATTTTCTTTTCCGAAATCGGAATCTGACATGAACGATAGCACGCAACACGAAACGGAACAGAACGCATCGCAGCGTGACGCCGTGATCCGCGTTCGCGGTCTCAGAAGCCAATTCGGAACGCAGGTGGTTCATGACGATCTGAACCTTGATGTCTGGCGTGGCGAGGTTCTGGGCATCGTTGGCGGGTCCGGAACCGGAAAATCCGTTTTGCTTCGTACGATTGTGGGTCTGAACAAGCCAGCCGCCGGCAGTATCGAAGTGCTGGGCGTGGATGTCTTGAACGGCCCTGAAGAAGATCGCCGCAGGATCGAACGCCACTGGGGCGTGGCCTTTCAGGACGGCGCGCTGTTTTCATCGCTGACCGTATTGCAAAACGTGATGGCCCCACTGCGAGAGCACACGGGCATCAGTGAAAAACTGATGGAGTCACTGGGTGCGTTGAAGATCAGCCTCGTGGGTCTGCCCCAGCTGAGTTGCGGCAAGTTTCCATCGGAACTGTCGGGCGGCATGCGAAAGCGCGCCGCACTGGCGCGGGCGCTGGCGCTTGATCCCGAAATCGTTTTTCTGGATGAACCGACTGCCGGATTGGACCCGATTGGCGCGGCTGCATATGATGAACTGATCGGCGAATTGCAGCAGGCACTTGGGTTGACTGTTTTCATGGTCACCCACGATCTGGACAGCCTTTACGCCATCTGCGACCGAATTGCAGTGCTTGCAGAAAAACGCGTGCTGGTTGAAGGTCCGATTGAGGATATGACCAAAGTGGACCATCCTTGGGTGCAGGAATATTTCACAGGCCCCCGCGCCCGCGCGGCGCAACAGAAGGGTCAGGGCAGGTAAAAGCGATGGAAACCAGAGCAAATTACATCCTGATCGGCGCGTTCACCCTTGCGGGGCTGTTGGGCGTATTCGGCTTTTTCCTGTGGTTGGCGAAATTCGAAGTGACCCGCCAATACGCTTATTACGATGTATTGTTCGACAACGTCTCGGGGCTTTCGGCGGCGGGTGGGGTAAATTTCAACGGTCTTCCTGTTGGGCAGGTGCTCTCTTTGAACCTGGACAAGGACGATCCGTCCAAGGTTCGCGTGCGTATAGAAGTGGATGCAGATATTCCGATCACCGAAGAAACGATCGCCCAGCTTCAATCGCTGGGTGTAACGGGCGTCGGTTACGTTGAACTTACCGGCGGGTCGCCGAACGCCAAAAGGCTGCCGCAGGACAGCGTGATCAAAAGCAAGCGCAGCACCATCCAGTCATTGTTTGAAGGCGCACCGAAGGTGCTGGACGAAGCCGTAACCCTACTGGAAAGCCTGAACAAGGTCGTTGACGACAAGAACCGCCAAGCCGTGAACAGCATTCTGGACAACCTTGCCTCTGCGACGGGCCGGCTGGACAAGACTTTGACAAGTTTTGAATCCGTGGCCAGCGACATTGGCAGTGCAGCCAAGGATATTGGTGAGTTTTCGAAACGTCTGGACCCTCTGATCGAAACGGCCGATACGACCCTCAAGACCGGCACGGAGACGCTCAATTCGGTTAAATCCGCGTCCGAGTCAGCCAGGGCCGCGCTGGACGAAGCGAAAACGACGATCGAAACAGCAGACCGCATCTTGCAGCAGGACGTTCGACCTTTCATCGAACGCGGGTCGCAACTGGCCGAACGGTTGACCCTCTTGTCGGATGAGGGCAGCGTCACTTTGGGGATCGTGAACGAGACCGTGTTGAACGCCAACACGACACTTGGTTCGATAACATCCGCAATGGACACGGCCAAAGGGGCGTTATCTTCGGCGGAAACGGCCTTTGAATCAGCCAACCGCGTCATGGAAGAAGACGTGGCGCCCGTTGCGGAAGATATCCGGAAGGCGGCCAACCAGGTCACCGAAACAGTCTCGAACATCACCGGCAAGATCGATCAGATTTCAGACGATGTCCTGAGCGCTTCGAACTCTGCCTCAGAGCTGCTGGGGACAATTGACGGCATCGTTCAGACCAACCGCCGCCAGGTATCGGACTTCCTGCGCGTGGGTCTGCCGCAATTCATCCGCTTCGTCGAAGAATCCCAACGCCTGGTAATCAGCCTCGACCGTCTGGTGGACAAGGTCGAACGTGATCCTGCGCGGTTTCTGCTGGGCACCCAAGCATCGGAGTTCCGTCAATGATCAAGCCTGCAATTGCAATTCTGACGTTTGCATTGGTCGGTGGATGTGCCGGGTTGGGCACTTTGAAACAAGCCGCGAAACCCAACGATCTGTATCTGTTGACACCCAAAAGCACGTTTTCGTCAGCGCTGCCGCGAATACAGAAACAGATCGTTGTTGAAGAACCAACGGCAACCGCCGCGGTGAACACGGATCAGATCGCCATTCAGCCCACCCCGTTTCAGGTTCAGTATTTGCCACGGGCGCGATGGGTGGATCGCGCACCCCTGATCGTTCAGACGCTGTTGATCGAAAGCTTTGAGAACTCTGGCAAAGTCGCTGCCGTCGGCCGGTCGACGGTTGGTCTGCGCGCTGATTACGTGATCGCACCGGACCTGCGCGAGTTTCAGGGCATCGTTATCGCGGATCCCGAGAACGGAGACAAAATCCGTATCGAAGTGCGGATGAACATCAAGGTCATCGATGAATACGACGACAAGATCATCGCTTCGAATTCGTTTCAGGAAAATGTCGTTGCCGCAAGCGACCAGACATCAGATCTGATCAAAGCGTTTGATTTGGCCTTGGGGCGCGCGATGCGGGATTCTGTTGAATGGAGCATTCGCAGGATCAACACACATGTGGCCAACAATCCCAGATCGAACCCCAGTTGAGTTAAGCCACATGTCAATACGGTGAGCGCGGGCGCAGTTCGCCCACGCCTGTTCTGGGTGAACGGTTGCTGGTAACGGATCGGGTTTCAGAAACGAGATGCCGAAGCGCGTTCCCAATCCGCCGCGAATTCCTCGGGAACCACATCTGCCAGCAACGCACCATCCTCCAGATAGGTGTAAAGCTCGCCATAGGTGCGCTCATGCTCGTCCGCCGTGCGCCGCAAAATGTCGCGCGGATGCAGCTCGGACACTTTTTCCTTTCCCATCGCACCCAAGAGTTCGCGGAAACTCTCCAGTGTTGCGTCGTGATACCGGTGAACGCGCCGGCGCTTTTGCGGGATGTTCACCGCCCGCCCGCGAACCGGATCCTGGGTGGCGACCCCCGACGGGCAACGGTTGGTGTTGCAATGCAAGGCCTGAATGCAGCCCACCGCAAACATCATCGCCCGTGCCGCATTGCACATATCCGCACCAAGCGCGAATTTCTCGACCATGTCGTATCCGGTCGCCACTTTGCCCGCACAAATGATCCGGATCTTGTCGCGCAGCCCAACGCCACGCAGGCAATTGTTTGCAAAAATCAGCGCCTCGTTCAGGGGCATGCCCAGACGGTTGGTGAACTCGACCGGGGCCGCGCCTGTACCCCCTTCTGATCCATCGATGGTGATGAAGTCCGGCAAAATCCCTGTCTCGAGCATGGCCTTGCAGATCGACATGAACTCGGACGGGTTGCCAATACACAATTTGAAGCCGACAGGTTTGCCGCCGGACATTTCGCGCAGATGTTGAACGAAGCGCATCAACCCCGAGGGCCCTTCAAAAGCACTGTGAGTTGGGGGGGAAATCACATCCTGATGCTCGGGCACCCCGCGGATTTCGGCAATTTCGGCATCGACCTTGGCAGCGGGAAGAACGCCCCCATGCGCAGGTTTGGCACCTTGGGACAATTTGATTTCGATTGCCTTGACCACATCCTTTGTGGCCCTTTCGACAAACTTGTCCTTGTCAAACCCGCCTTCCGGCGTTCGACATCCAAAATAGCCCGTCCCAATCTGCCAGATGATGTCGCCGCCTTCGACCAGATGGTGAGGAGACAACCCGCCTTCACCGGTATTATGGGCAAAGCCTCCGTCCTTTGCCCCGCCGTTCAACGCGCGGATGGCGTTGGCGCTCAGCGCGCCGAAGCTCATGGCAGAAACATTGAGACGCGAGGCGCTGTACGGCTTCGTGCATTGTGGCCCGCCCAACATGACGCGATCTTCGCTTTTGTCCACATGTTTGGGCGCAAGCGAATGATTTGCGCGGTGATATCCAACCTCGTTTATGTCGTATTGCGTTCCGAAGGCCTGCGTATCCATCTGGCCCTTGGCGCGGGAATAGACCAGCCCGCGTACGATCCGGTTGTAAGGTCGGCCGCTTTCGTTGGTTTCAACGAAATACTGTCGAATTTCCGGGCTGACGAATTCAAGCATGTACCGGAAATGACCCAGAACCGGATAGTTGTTCAGCACATTGTGCTTGGTTGTCAGAATGTCGTAAAGGCCGATGACCGCGTAGGGCACCAAGATGACCAAAAGCCAATGTAGGGGTGGCCAGAAGAACCCCAACAGCAACACTAGCGGCAGGCAGACATAGCTCAGAAAATAGTAGATCCTGCGTACAATCATGTTCCTGTCTCCTTGTGTTTCCGACCGGTCGTTGCGCGTTCCAACAGCACTCAACGTGAAACAGATTGATTTTTAATTGCAAGCTTTCGCAGGAATTTATCCGCTCAAAGACGAAAACGTGAAAACGCGTTACGGCCGCTCGACAGTTGAACAGGGTGTCGCCAGTGGATATGCCACGCATACCAGAACACGACAGGCATACACGTGACAAAGACGCATTCCCAACCCCGGCGCGACCGAAAGAGCCTTATGTTTCTCGCTGTCTTTGCCGGCGGGGCGCTGGGATCGTTGCTGCGCGAAGTATTCGCGCTGGAAATCCCCGGCCTCGGTTTCCTGACGTCGACCTTCGGCATCAACGTGGCGGCCTGTTTCGTCCTGGGGTGGCTGTATTCAATACGTCACAAGGTGCACGCGCATGTGCTGCATCTGGGTGCGGTCGGGTTTTGTGGTGGGTTGTCCACCTTTTCGTCTTTTGTGGCTGATCTGGAACGTATTGCCGAAAGTGATCCGTGGGCCGTGCCGCTTGCCGTCGGGTTGGAAATCGCTTTCGGCATTGGCGCCGCGCTGGTCGGAGAGAAGCTGGGCAACCGTTTTCATTCCGAAAGGTCACCGTCATGAATGACCTCTATCTTCATGCGATGTTCGGACTGGGCGGAGGCCTGGGGGCGGTCCTACGTCATTGGCTGGCTTTGAAGGTGCGGCACGACTTGCCCTTTTCAACGTTGATCGTCAATGTAGTGGGCAGCCTGCTGCTGGGGGTCTGGATCGGCTATCTGGGCGGCCCTGTCGACATCCCCGAAGACCAAAGACGGCTGGTCTTTGGATTCTGCGGCGGGTTCACCACGTTTTCCAGCTTTGCCTATCAATCTCTTGAACTTCGGCGCGAGCGCACTCTGGTTCTGGCGGCTGGCAATATCCTGATCAGCCTGGCGCTGTGCTGGTTCGCCCTGTGGCTTGGGCTGACCTTGACGCGCTAATGCACATGAGGGGCAACACGTGACCCGGAATTCGGAGCACGACAGGAGAAAAAGCAATGGAATTGTCGCCAAGGCAGGCAGACCCAGATTGTTGAACACGGTCAGATAGGAAATCATCTCGGCCTGCTTCATGATTTCCCGG
This sequence comes from Ruegeria sp. YS9, assembly GCF_024628725.1. Taxonomy (NCBI): domain Bacteria; kingdom Pseudomonadati; phylum Pseudomonadota; class Alphaproteobacteria; order Rhodobacterales; family Roseobacteraceae; genus Ruegeria; species Ruegeria sp. YS9. Next base: position 167,542 of record NZ_CP102410.1, on the reverse strand, counting down.
CCCAGAATGGCAGCACCTTCAGCGCTGTCTGGTGCAAGGCCGTGCGGCCGATAAGCTTGGGCCGCAGGGTTGTAAGGCGTCACGTTCTGGCTGAGCACCGCCGCAGGGGTCATTTGCCGTCCACCCACCAATCGGAAGACTCGACTATACGAGAATTGCGGCGCGTCGGCGGACACCGAGGATCAGGGGCGAAGGGTCAGGTTGGAGACCCATCCATCGGCCGCAGCACGGATCTTGGCCCAGGCAAGGTTGGTTTCCGCTATTTCAAACTGTGCCCGCGAAAACAAAATATTATCCTGTTTCGCTTTCAACCCGCTTTTCAGTGCCTCCAGAACAGAACAAGCCCGTCCGCAATTGCAGCGATTACCAAAGCCACGGCCTTAGTTTTGAGTGGCTTCTTTCTCACATCCCCTTTTTTCTGCAATCCACGAAAATTACATCACATGCATATGCATTCGAACTGCCAGATTGCCCAGCACCCAGACCGTTCCAAGGATCATGATCAACAGAACCATGGTGGAAAACAGAACCAGATGCAGGTCTTCGCGGCTGCTGCGCCGGCGATCGATGTGCAGGAAATAAACGAGTTGCAGAACAAGTTGGGCCAGACCCAGCAATCCAATGGTCAGGTAGACACCGGGGGTTTCGATCCCAAACAGGTAGGCCGCGCCGAACATTGCCAGCGTCAGCAATAGCGAGCCACCGTATCCGATCACATAGCGCCGACGCTCGCGACGGTGCATTTCAGAGCGCTTATCCATAGGTCAGACCTCCGAAATAAACGATGGTGATGATCCCGATCCAGATCAGGTCGAGAAAATGCCAGAACAGTGCCAACCGCACTACGCGTGAGATAATGACGTCCGTCATCCCTTTCATGCGCAGTTGGATTCCCAGAACGATCAGCCACAAGCATCCTGCGGCGACGTGCAGACCATGCAGAGGAACGAGTCCGAAGAAGGCCGACAAGAAACCGCTGCGCTGCGGAATGCCACCTTGTTCCGCCATGGCCATGAAATCACGCACCTCAAGCACAAGGAAACTGATCCCCAGTAAAAGCGTGACGCCAAACCACAAGACAATCCGAGCGCGCGGCAGATTGTATTTCAGCGCCAGCATGGCAAGGCCAACCGTCAGGCTGCTTGTCAACAGGATGAGCGTCTGCGCAAAGATGCTTTTGAGATCAAACAGCTCGTGCGGGCCGGGACCACCGGCCTGCGCATCGATCATCGTGATGTAGATCGCAAACATCAGGCCGAAATAGACCAGGTCACTCATCAAAAAGACCCAGAACCCGAACGTGACGACCTCGGTCGCCTTATGAGCACTCGCGTGGCGTTCCCCCAGATTGATACCTGGATAGCTGTGGGTGGGCGCGCGCTTCATGTCACCGCCTCCAGATCGGGGCGGGCGAGGCCGCGATTTTCCGGAGACGTTTCAAAATCGCGATCCACCGCCTTTTCGCCGTGAACCCGTGCAAGCCAGGCTTCGTGATCCTTGCGCACTTCTTCCGCTGGTATGGTCAGCTCGGTGCTGTCATCGAACGTCCAGACGATCACCGCCAGGATCATCAGAACCGTCATCAATGCAGCCAACCACCAGATCCACCAGACCAGCGCAAACATCCAGATACCGCTCAGAACACACAAGACAAAGCCAATGCCTGTATTGCGCGGCAATTCGATATCTTCATAGGCGTCGGGCGTTGGGTAGGCTGCACCCTTGTCCTTTGCTGCCGCAAAATCATCCCGATCCGTAACGGTTGGGATGATCGCAAAGTTGTATGGCGGCGGCGGCGACGGGATTGACCATTCCAACGTCCGCCCATCCCATGGATCCCCAACGGGAACGCGGGTCTTTTCGCGGTCGCGGATGCTGACCCAAAGCTGGATCAGAACCGAGAACAACGCGCAGGTAATCACCAGCGCCCCAACGATCGCCACCATCATGAAAGGATGGAAGGATGGGTCATCGTAACTGAAAGAACGACGCGGCATCCCCATCAGCCCAACGAAATAGAGCGGCATGAATGTCAGCAAAAACCCTATGGTCCAGAGGGCAACCGAGACGCGGCCCCAGACCTCGTTCAGGCGAAAGCCGAACGCCTTGGGGAACCAGTAGTTATAGGCGGCCAAAAGACCAAACAGCACCCCCGGCAACAATACGTTGTGGAAGTGGGCCACCAGGAACAGCGTATTGTGTACCTGATAGTCCACGGTCGGATTGGCCAGGATCACCCCGCTCAGGCCACCAATCACGAACAACATCAAAAACGCCAAGCCATACAACATCGGCACCGAGAACCGGATGCGACCCCGCCACAGAGTCGCCATCCAATCATAGACTTTTACACCGGTGGGAATGGCGATCAGCATCGTTGCGATACCAAATACAGCGTTGATCAGGGCGCTCTGCCCCATGGTGAAGAAATGGTGCAGCCATACCGTAAACGACAGAACCGCGATGGACATCGTGGCGATGACAAGCGAGTTGTAGCCGTAGAGCCGCTTGGCCGAAAAGGTCGCAAAAACCTCAGAGTAGATGCCGTAGGCAGGTAGAACCAGCAGGTAAACCTCGGGGTGGCCGAACAGCCAGAAAAGATTGGCATAGTTCATCATGTTGCCGCCGAGGTCATTGGTGAAAAAGTGGAAGTCCAAATAGCGGTCCGCCGCCAGCAACAGCGCCGCGACGCCCAACGGCGGCATGGCAAAGACGATCAGGATCGAACTGCATATGATGGTCCAGCAATACATCGGCAGCCGCATGAAGGTCATGCCCGGCGCGCGCATCTTGTAGATCGTGACGGCGAAATTGATCCCGGTGAGCGTTGTGCCGACACCCGAAACAACGATCGCCCAGATCCAGTAGTCAGGCCCAACGCCCGGATTGAAGGCGGCCCCGGTATACGGCGGGTAGGCCGTCCAGCCACCGGTCGAGAACCGCCCCACCACCAGCGAAACCATAAGCATCATGCCGGAGGACACCGTCAGGCCCAGACTGATCTGGTTCAACCGAGGAAACGCCACATCCCGCGCCCCGATCATCAGCGGAACGACAAAGTTCGCGATGCCAAAGACAAAGGGCACCGCGACAAAGAAAATCATGATCGTGCCATGGGTGCTGAACAACTCGGCGAAGTGTTCGGCTTCCAGGAACCCGTCGCCCGGGCCCGCGGCCTGCTGCGCGCGCATGACGACGCCTTCCAACACGCCGCGCGCCAGCATGACGATGGCAAAGACGACATACATGATCCCAATCTTCTTGTGATCAACACTGGTCAGCCAATCGCGCCAAAGGGGCGTCCACAATCGAAACCAGCTAAGCAGGCTGACCACGACGACAACGCCAACCAAAACGATTGCGGCAGCGGCGTTGGCAACGATCTCATTTGCGTTCGGGTTCTGGATCAACCCTGTGATCGGAAGCGCATCCCAGTCGAGGCGGCCAAGGAACCCTGAATAGGACGGCGTCATTGCTGCCCCTCCTGCCCGAAGGATGCCGTTCCCGGCTGTTGATCCACCGGCAGCGCTTTGCCTTTGTGATAGCGGTGCAGGATCGTTTGAAACAAATCTTGTTCCATCGTGAAGTACAGCGCGTCCTTTGGCATCTTGTCAGTGCCCAGTGCCGCCTGCACCTCATCCCTGTCCGTCCGCATCGCAAGCGTCTGATAAGTTGCGGGGTTCAGTTGGATACCATTGTCACGAACTTTTTGCGCCCATGCTTCGAACTCATCATTGTGCATCGCTACGGTGCGAAATTTCTGTTTGGTAAAGCCGCGCCCGTTGTACTGCGTGTTCTCGCCTTGCATGACTTCGGGCGCGTCCGCGACCAGATGCAGTTGGGTGGTCATGCCCGGCATTGCGTATATCTGGCCGGCCAGCGCAGGGATCATGAAGGATTGCATGACGGTATCGGTGGTCAGCGTCACGGCCACTTGCCTTTTGGTGGGAATGCCGAACTCGCCCACACTGGCAATACCAAGATCGGGATAGATGAACAGCCACTTCCAATCCAGTCCGACAACCTGCACACGCAAGGCCGGGTCTTCGCCAAAGGTCGACGCGTAAGGATCAAGCCGATGGGTGGCCTTCCAAAGGTAGAACGACAGGAGCGCCACGATCACAACGGGCACACCCCACATGAGGAATTCCAGTTTCGCGGAAAAATCCCAATCCGGTCGGTAAACTGCGTAGCTGTTCCTTCGGCGGCGATAACGAAACGCGATCAACGGCACCAGTATCAGCACAGGGATAACAGCCACCATGATCACAGCGGTCGCCCGCAGCAGATGCGTTTTCTGGATGGCGGCAATGGGTCCTTGCGGATCCATGAAACTGTCGCTGGCGGCAACCATTTGCGACATCGACACCAACAGGATCACGGCCACCATGAGCAGAGGGATTGGGTTGGGCATATTGACTTGTGCCATAACGGACTGCCCTTTCCTCAAACAATTTCCATTCGACTATCGGCAAGTGTGTGAATTTTCTCAAGAGTTTTTCCAAACCGCAAATTGTCCAGGTCAGGCCCCAACTCAATTTCGGGTATAACGGGTCCGGGGATGCGCGATATCTTCCCGTTGACTTGCATTCCCAGCCGAGACAGACAAAACAATGATGCGTATTCTGTTTTTCTCTTTAGGGTTAATCCTCCTCTCTCAACCCACGCTGGCACAGGATCGTGCGGCGATTGAACGCCAGTTTCAATCGTGGTTGCAGGAAACGATTTGGCCCCGGGCAAGGGCCAAGGGTGTGACACGCGAGACAATGCAAGCAGCCCTCTCCGGCGTGACCCTTGCGTGGAACTTGCCGGATCTGGTGCCGCCGGGAAGCGCACGCAAAACCCCCAAGGTCCAGAAGCAGGCCGAGTTTGGCTCACCCGGTCGCTATTTCAATCCGGGGTCGGTGCAAGGCGCAACATCGGAAGGCCGTAAAATGGCAAGGCGCCATGCCGCAACCCTGGCGGCGTTCGAAGCCGAAACCGGCGTTCCAGCCCGCATTATTCTGGCGATCTGGGGAAGAGAGAGCGGATACGGACAAGTTCCAATCCGTCATGATGCTTTCAGGGTACTGTCGACCAAGGCCTTCATGAGCACCCGTGCCGACTATTTCACCGCAGAGCTTGTTGCCGCCCTGCAAATCGCACAAGCAGGGCACCAGCCCGCGCGACAAATGAAAAGCAGTTGGGCTGGCGCTTTGGGCCAGCCTCAGTTCATGCCGTCCAGCTACTTGTCGTATGCTGCTGACGGCAACGGCGACGGGGCGGCTGATATTTGGGGGTCACCCGAAGATACGATTGCTTCAATCGGAAACTACCTCAAGAAACATGGCTGGGTCACTGCACGGGACTGGGGATTCGAGGTTTTCGTACCCAAAAACGTCTCGTGCGCTTTGGAAGGCCCAGATCATGGGCGACCTATCCAGGACTGGGTTGAGATGGGGATACGCCGCGTCTCGGGCAAACCCTTTCCGGCCCATGAGCTGCGTGGTGACGGGTATTTGATGATGCCCGCAGGACGACATGGTCCGGCTTTTCTTGTTACGCCAAACTTCTACGTTCTAAAGGAATACAACAAAAGCGACCTGTATGCCTTGTTTGTCGGCCATGTTGGCGACCGCATTCAATACGGTATCGGCGATTTCAGCGGCACTTGGGGAAAGGTCGGCGGGCTGTACAGATCCGATATCGCCAAGATGCAGCAGGCGCTGGAACAAAAAGGGCATGATGTCGGAGGGGTCGATGGGCTGCCAGGGTTCAAAACCCGTCGTTCGATAGGTCGGTGGCAAGAGACCCTGGGGATCGCACCAACCTGTTTTCCGGACGCGCCGATGAAAACAAGCCTGGCCCCGTGAGGCAAACCATGGTGCCCAGCCGACTCTGACACCCGGCCAGTTCATCGATCCATTGTGAAACAATCAGGCGTTCCCAGAACCTATCCCTGGAACCAGGCAACAATTGTTGCCCATTCGAAAACAGAATTGGAAAGGGAAAATCAAAAACACGGACGCGTTGAACAAGGCGGTCAGCCGCCCTTATTCGAAGCAAGATACTCTGTCCGTCTGCGTCCTCTGACACGGTATGTCCTTCAGGCCCCTTGCTTCCGAAAAGGAGGGTTGTGGGCGGCTTTGGGCGGGTTGCGGTTTTCAGGTTGGGAAAATCACGCAAAAATAACATGATACGCGGCGCGGCAACACAGTCGGGTCGGTTCGGGGAACGCCATGATCTGCAAAACACGCCGTGGGGAACAGGCCTATGAATTATTCGTGACGGACCGAAGCGATTTATCCCGCTCTTCACCGTGCAGTCAGCCAATGATCCAAGCACATGGTACACAAACATTGTATGGATACCGCATCAGACCGGGCTTTTGACTCCTCCCTGGCAAGGTGGCACGATTTGACTGATAGCAGCCTGATCCATCAGGCATCATTGATTGACAGGGTATTGCGGCCTATGAGGACATTCCGGACATATCCTGCTCTGCTGGCAAAACTTGATAATTGAGAGGCACCATGACACGCAAAGTTACCAAAGCGGTTTTTCCAGTAGCGGGCATGGGAACGCGTTTTTTGCCAGCGACCAAATCCGTTCCAAAAGAAATCATGACGCTGGTGGATCGTCCATTGGTGCAATACGCCATTGACGAAGCCCGTGCAGCCGGGATCAAGGAGTTCATTTTCGTAACGTCACGCGGAAAATCCGCGCTGGAAGATTATTTCGACCACAACCTGGTTCTGGAGCAGGAGCTGAAAGCCAAAGGCAAGAACAAGCTTCTGGAAGTGCTGAACAAAACGAATATGGAAAGCGGCGCGATCGCTTATATCCGCCAGCATAAAGCTCTGGGGCTTGGACACGCGGTCTGGTGTGCCCGTCGGCTGATCGGTGATGAACCATTTGCCGTCATGCTGCCTGACGACGTCATCGCCGCCGACAAACCCTGTCTGCAACAGATGATCGAGGCTTACGAAGACACCGGTGGCAACATGGTCGCGGCGATGGAAGTTCCGAAGGAGAAGACAAGTTCTTACGGCGTGCTCGATGTTGGCGACAATATCGGGTCTGTCGTCCCCACCAGAGGCATGGTTGAAAAGCCTGACCCATCGGAAGCACCGTCCAATCTGGCGGTCATCGGCCGGTATGTGCTTCGGCCTTCCGTTTTCGACAACCTCAACGCAAAAAAAACCGGAAGCGGCGGCGAAATCCAGCTGACCGACGCCATCGCCCAGGACATTGCCGCCGGAGTGCCGGCCTTCGGTTACAAATTCGACGGTCAGCGTTTTGATTGCGGTTCAAAATCAGGCTTTCTGCAAGCCACCGTTGCCTTTGCTCTTGCCCGCGAAGACCTGCGCGATGATCTGAGCCAATATCTGAATGACATTGTCGCCACAGGGAAAGCCGCTCAGTAGCCACAGATTGTTTTACTTGTCTAAAAACATGGCAATACCGTCAGTCACCCGCAATTCGAAGGCACGTGCATGACCAATACAGTCTACCCCGTCATTCTTTGCGGTGGATCGGGAACACGTTTGTGGCCCCTGTCACGCAAAAGCTATCCCAAGCAATTCGTTCCTCTGGTCGGCGAAACAAGCCTGTTGCAGAATTGCGCGGAACGGATGCTCGGGCCATCTCAAGAGCCATACGCAAAGCCCCTGATTCTGACCAACGAGGCGTTTCGCTTTATTGTCCCCGAACAATTGATGGCCGTCGGAATTGACCCCGGCCCAGTTCTGATCGAGCCCGAAGGTCGAAACACCGCCCCCGCTGTTCTTGCCGCAGCCTTGTATCTGGCGGCACGAGATCCGGATGGCATCATGCTGGTGGCGCCGTCTGATCACGTGGTTCCGGACATGGGCGCCTTTCATCAAGCCGTCGCCGAAGGCGTACGGGCAATAAATGAACGACGCGATCTGGTTACCTTTGGCATCACTCCGACACACCCGGAAACCGGTTACGGCTATCTCAAACTCCGCCATCCTCCGGAATCGACCCATGAGGTTGTCCCATTGGATCGTTTTGTGGAAAAACCTGACCGGAAAACGGCCGAGGCGATGCTGTCGGATGGCAGCTATCTTTGGAACTCGGGCATCTTCCTGTTTGCCGTTCGCGATATCCTGGAAGCTTTTGAACAGCATGCGAGCGAACTGATCCCGCCGGTTCAAAAGGCCGTTGCCGAGGCAAAAACGGATTTGGGCTTTCTTCGATTGGACCCGGCGGCATGGGCGGGCGTGGAAGATATTTCAATAGACTACGCCGTGATGGAAAAGGCCCTGAACCTGAGCGTGGTGCCTTATTCCGCTGGCTGGTCCGATGTCGGAAGCTGGACTGCGGTTCAAGAGCTGTCGAACCCCGATGAAGACGGTGTGGCGACCAACGGAGAAGTAACCGCAATCGACTGCCGCAATGCACTGATACGGTCCGAGTCGCCGGCGCAGGAAATCGTGGCAATGGGTCTTGAAAACGTAATCGCCATTGCGATGCCCGATGCGGTTCTGGTCGCGAGCATGGACAAGGCCCAGGACGTGAAACAAGCCGTTACGGCACTGAAGGCCAAAGGGGTGAAACAGGCAGAATCCCTGCCGGTGGATCATCGTCCGTGGGGCTGGTTCGAAAGCCTGGTGATCGGAGACAGGTTTCAGGTCAAGCGCATCCATGTTCATCCCGGCGCGTCGCTCAGCCTGCAATCCCACCATCATCGTTCCGAGCATTGGATCGTGGTTGAAGGCACGGCCAAGGTCACCATCGGTGATCAGGAGCGTTTGGTAACCGAAAACCAATCCGTCTATATCCCGCTGGGAGCGACACACCGAATGGAAAACCCCGGGAAAGTTCCCATGGTTTTGATCGAGGTTCAGACTGGCACCTATCTGGGTGAAGACGACATCATCCGATACGACGACATCTACGCCCGAGATTGATTCTCGGGCATTGCTCTGCACGGGAACACCCATCGGCGGGTTCTTCGCAGACACCAGAATCTTTCCAAAATCTTCCCTGGGCGGTCGGCCCGGTCAGACAGGATTGACGCGCTTTGCGGCAGGGTAGCGCGCAACCGAAGCTTCGGACCGACGCCACAGGAGGACCCCCGTGTCACAAACATCCCCCCGATTGAACCTGCCTTTGCTGCAACCGGCACAGGCGCAAAAACACGTTACCCACAACGAAGCCCTGAGACGGCTCGATCTGGTCGTGCAACTCTCGGTACGGTCAACAGATTCCGGGACACCTCCTGTTGTTCCCGCGCAAGGCGAAGTTCATGCTCTTGGAGCCAACCCGACCGGGGACTGGGCAGGACATGCTGGTGAACTTGCCGTCTGGCTGGACAACGCCTGGCATTTCGTTACCCCCGACATTGGCTGGCGCGCCTGGGATGAAGCGGCCGGAGATCTGAAATTCTGGACAGGAACAGCCTGGGCCCCCCTGCCTGTCAGCACTCAGAACTTGGACGGAGTCGGGGTTGCGACCAATTCAGACAGTACGAACCGTCTGTCCGTTCGCAGCCCGGCGACCTTGCTGAGCCACGAAGGCGGCGGGCATCAGCTGAAGATCAACAAAGCCAGCGCCGGTGATACCGCGTCGCTGTTGTTCCAATCGAACTGGACGGGTCACGCCGAAATGGGACTGTCTGGCACTACCGGGTTTTCCATCAAAGTGTCTCCCGACGGCGGCAACTGGACAGAAGTGATGACCTTTGATCCTGTTGCCGGAACCGTGTCGGGGACAGCTGTTCAGGCCGACGCCAGCGATACCACTTCGGGCCGACTGATGCGCGCCGACTATGGATACGGCCCCGGAAACCTTCTTGGAACAGTGACGGAAAACGCTGGTGTTCCGACCGGCGCTGTCATTGAGCGCGGCAGCAACGCCAACGGAGATTATGTTCGGTTTGCCGACGGTACTCAGATCTGTACCGCCACGCTTGCACCCGTGGCATGCACGACTGCTGAGGGTGCTCTTTTCAAAAGCGGCCCGATAATCTGGGATTTTCCGGCTGACTTTTCGACGCCCCCGAACCTGAACGGCACTGGAGGCGTTGCAACCCGGTTTACCGGGTTTGATACGCCTTCGTCGTCGCAATCGACATTCATCGTCTTCTCGGCGATCTCGGATTCGGCAGCCCTGGCGCCATCCGTCACAGCCATTGGCCGCTGGTTCTGACAGGCAGGGCCGCCTGGATACCGGATCAGGCGGCCATTCCGACCGCAGATCGGTTGCGACCCGTTCCGCGCTATCCCCGCGTTACCGGGTACGCAGCCCTTCATCACGCCGGAAAAGCAGGATGGTTGCTGGAACGCCCGCCCACGGAACGCAGCAAACAACGCAAAAAGGCAGGTACACACACCATACTTGCGCGATCTGCCCGTCTGACGTCTCGTTCCATGTCGAAACCGAAAACAATTTTCGTTTACAATCAATCAGAATCGGTAGGTCGCCCCGATCAACGGCCCGGACTGATGGAACTCGAAATCATTGCCGCCGATCTCATGGTCGAAGGCGATATAGCGATATCCGCCACGGATCACCCATCTGTCGTTGATGGCATAATCTGCCGTCAACAGAACCTGCCACGTTTCGCTGCCGTTGCGGAAGCCGCCATAGTCGATGAACCCGGTTCCCGTCCATTTTTCAGAGAATACGAAACGTGCTCTTGCGCCAATGACCGGATCGACCCAATCGTCGTCAACTGTAGTCGTACGCCCCGGTGCCGAGCTGGGCGTCAGCGTGAAATTTGTTTCGGTGCTGAACCATCTGAAACCGCCGGCAATGTCCAGTTGAACAGCGGGGTCCTCATAGACCCGATAGGCCACGTACCCGCTGAGGAACTGAGTGGTGAATGATGTGTTGAGAGTGGATCCAGACGGACCGGAACCACTGTTGCTGAAGGATAGATTTGTATAATTGTAGTCAGCCAGCAGGCTCCAACGACCATTGGATGCCGCAAACGCGCCCATGAATGCGAAATCCAAGTTGCTCAGAGCGTCAGAAAAACTCAACGTGCCGTCCAATGTCCCCGACGGCGTTTCGATAGACGTTTCCGTTTCAGGCATGAAAAGATAAATCGTCGCTTCATGGGACCAATCGCTTTGCTGCGCGGAAGCGGTTGTTCCAGTCGCCATAACCAAGGCTAAACCGATCCCTTTAATCACATATTCTATATTCATTTCGTCCCTCCAGTATTTCAAATGTAATTCAGCTTTTTGGTGATCCAGAACAGGATTTCCGCCAACACACCGATTGCGCCCGCCTTGTCCGTGATCACCAGCGCAGAGCCAGAAGTCCCGAATGGGAAATCTTCGACATTGATCTGGTCCGGAACTTCGATCAGCACCGGATAACTGGACACGCCGGCCAAATCGCGCAGTGATGGAAGGCCCTCCCGCGAGTCAACAACGCCCTCTGCCGTTCCCACGGGCAGCGATACGACTGTCCCAGAAATCTCGCTGCCCGGCAAGGTTCGCAGAGCAAGGCGTATCTTGCTGCCGACGGCAACATTCATACGGCTTGATTGCGGTAGACTTGCGATCAGATGGCGGTCATCGGGGACAACAAAAGAGATCGCCCCCTGTGCAATGGACACTCGATTTCCGGGACGTAGAGAAACGGCTGTGACAAAGCCGTCCTCGGGCGCGCGCACGACTGTTTGCGCCAGGTGCCAAAGCGCCTGCGCCAAAGCCTGTTCGGCTTCGACCACGCCGGCATCAACACCATCGATCTTCGCTGCTGTCCGTCGCTCCAGACCAGCCTTGCGGGCCTCGGCCGCGCGCAGACTTGCGGATAGTTGATCGATGGCAGATACGGCTTCCTGCAACTGGAAGGTTGTCGGTTTTTCCGGCAAAAAGACTAAGTTCGAAACCCGTATTTGGAGAGTAGGATCCGACCCCTCCCGAGTAGAACCCAAGTTCTTCCACTAGGGTCAGGAATTCATTGTCCGTCGTCAGAGTTTTTCGGAGAGCTGAGGCTGTATCGTAACGAAGGCTCTGGTTCGATTTCTTTTTGAGTTTATGCGGCAGCGGCTTGGTGCTGCAACCGGCGTTTTCTGATTGTCTGTTTCTTGATTTCCTCTCGCATTTTCAGGATCTTTGCGCCTCGACCGAGATAGACGTCGGCGGGGGTCAGGTTGTCCAAGCTTTCGTGATAACGGTGGTTGTTATAGTGATCGACAAACGCGCCGATTTGGCGTTCCAGATCGCCGGGCAGGAAGTGGTTTTCCAGGAGAACCCTGTTCTTCATGGTCTGATGCCACCTTTCGATCTTGCCCTGGGTTTGGGGGTGATGCGGGGCACCACGAACGTGATCCATGCCCTTACCCTCAAGATAGTCGGCGAGATCGGCCGCCACATAGGACGAGCCGTTGTCGCTGAGCAGCCGTGGCTTGTGCACGACCATGGCCTGATTGCACCCTGATGCGTCCAGTGCCAGGTCCAGCGTGTCGGTGACATCCTTGGTCTTCATCGTGGTGCAAAGCTTCCAAGCGATGATGTATCGGCTGAAATCGTCAAGGACGGTGCTGAGATGGAACCAGCCCCAGCCAATAACCTTGAGATAGGTGAAGTCCGTCTGCCAGAGCTCGTTCGGTCTGGTTGTCTTGTCCCGGAACTCATCGGCCGCGCAGATCACAACATGGGCCGGTGCCGTGATAAGATCCTCGGCGCTGAGAATGCGATAGACTGATGATTCTGAGACAAAGTAGCGCTTCTCATCGGTGTATTTGACCGCCAGTTCCCGGGGTGTCAGGTCCTCGTGCTCCAGGGCAAAGTCGACAACATCGTTGCGGACCTGGTCCGGGATACGGTTCCACACCGACCTTGGCCGGGGAGACCTGTCAGCGAGCGCATCGATGCCACCGTCGCTCCAGCGGGCATACCAGTCGTAGTAGGTACTGCTGGGAATACCGAGCATCTTCAGTGTTTGCCGTATCGGCAGATGCGAGGCCTCGACCGTGCGAATAATCTCAAGCTTCTCAGAGGCTGGGTATCTCATTCTTCGAACTCCCCATCCCCGATCATGCTTTTTTTGAGCAGACGGTTTTCCAGCGTCAGTTCCGCGACCACTTCCTTCAGGGCCGCAGATTCCGACCGCAGTTCTTTGACTTCAGGGGATGTCGCTTGTCGCGCCGTGTCACCCGCCAAGCGGTTCTTCCCAGCTTCGAAAAATTCCTTTGACCAGGAATAATACAGGCTCTCGGCGATCCCCTCGCGGCGGCACAGCGCAGCGATACTCTCTTCGCCCCGCAGCCCCGCCAGGACGATCCTGATCTTCTCTTCGGCCGAGTAGGGCTTGCGCGTCTTGCGCTTGATACCTCTGACCAGCTTGTCAGCGGCATCCTTCGATGTTCCGGGTATCTTGTTCATCTTCGCTCCATAATGGCTTCGATGAACCAGAAATCCTCCGTTGCTCAAACCCCTAAATTTGTCCGGTGGGCGCTGACGTCACACAGATCGACCGAATGCTCATCGTCTCCGATGAATTCTCTGGCCAGCCGCGTTTTGCGCAATTTCTTCAAGTATTCAGTGAACCGATGCGTAAGAGCACCTTTTTCAAAATTGGAATCAGTGGCGAGTAGGAGTTTGATGGTCTTCATAGCAGTTCCCTCATCTATCCAGTGAGAAAAACCGACCGACAACGTGCGAAGAAGAGTAGAATTGAGAAGCAGCCAACGGTCTGCCCTAACAGGGGCAGATCAGAGAAACCGTATGAGAAAGATATGCTGCGATGTCGTCATAGGATGAAACAGCCCTATTACCGGACGCACGTCAATACCTTCGTACTATTGATACTGACTGAGAAAGCGTCTGTTAAGAAAATGAGACGCTTTCCCGCCCCTATTATAACAAGGGGATTTTGATACTTGGGCGACAAAGACCTTGTCTTTGGGCGAAAAAAAAGTTGATTTGGGTCTCAATTGCTTGGTGCTTCAACAAGTGTGGCGCTCCATCTGACATTACCTATCCGCACTTGAAAAACCCTTTTATTTCAGAGCACTCATATCACAGCGGCACGGTAAACTGACCAAAAATTTCGTAATGAACTACCTTCTCTTTATGGAGCGACCGATTGCCTCGTCGCACCCCTTAAAATGCAAGTCCCCACTCCGTTGCTCTTGAGACCGAACCGACAATCTGAATAGAAGCGCCTTATCAATAATCCGGCGAGCCGCCGTTCGACGAAACATTCCTAAAAGCCAGCTGCGCGGGACTCTCCGGACCTTGAGGATTTCGCACGCTGCTGACGCAGGAATGCCGTGCATGCGCAGCATCGTGTACGCGGCGCCGCAGCAGATTCCCTTAACCGGCCGTTCAGCCGCTCAACTTTCGTCGGAAGCCAAACTGACCATTCGCCGCATGGCGAGCCAACAGGCAAGGCGCGGACATTGCTGCCATAAAGCATTTGTCGGTTTTGGGGCGACCACCGCTGCGGAATCTGTCTTATGTTATGCCTCCATCAAGAAGACAGCGATGTTTAGGAACAGTTCAAGCCCGGATAGCCCGGATAATCGACACTGCAAGAAAGTCCTTAGATATCTCCTGGAAGTCTAAATCCGGAACTCTATGACGAACCAAACCTTCAAACATTGCAAGCGCCCAAATGCACGACACAAAATTGGTTCCAGAGTTGAGACCGAACTTCTTTTGCAAAGCAAAGACGTCGAGAACAACTCTTGCAACTGAAAATTCTCCCGCCAACTTTTTGCTATGCCGCTTGACAAACCCCCTAATTTCCTCATGGAAATGAACTCTATCGAGGCCTTCGGTTGAAACGACGCTGGATCGCAAAATACTGTCTGCGATGCGATCAGTTTCACCAAAGGCTAGACCAAGGAAAAAATCCGTGAAAAGCTCGCGCTCCTTTGGAGTCAGTTCGGACATTAGGCCAGCATCCAATAGATAGGTCTTACAGCTGGGCGTTATGAGAATGTTTCCGGGATGAAAATCACAGTGAACCAAGCCCGTTTCAAAGATCATGGCATAGATTGATCTAAGGAGCCTATCCGCCGCATCTCGATAACAGGAAAGCCCAATGTCATTGTGATTGATGGGTCGAGCAAACTGCACAAATTCCATAACTAGGACAGATTTCGAGACAAGGTCACTCCAAACCCTAGGGATTTCGATGTTTCGGGTCACTCGATGATCATTTGCAAGTGCAGCCAACCTCTTATGTTCAATTCTCAGGTCCACCTGATCTAAGATCGATCGGAACACGAAACTCGTACATTCAGCAACAGGCACTGTCTTAAAGTAAGGGTGAAAGGAAACTAGCTTCATGAAAAACGAAGCAACTGTTAGATCACATCGTATGTTTTCTTCCGCGTGTCTTTTTATCACTTTGACCGCAAGCATTCTCCCATCAGATCCCTTGGCTGAAAAGACCGTCGCAACGCTTCCCGCCCCGACCGGAACATGAGAAATCTCTTGAAAGACGGACTCGTACTTAGTCACGCCAAGGGAGTCGATAATTGTTTGCTCTGCCTTGCGGAATGACTCTGGACGAACTTGGTCGCAAAGCCGCTTGAATGGAGATAGGAATTCCTGTGGGAAGATATCTTCCCTGTACGATATCGATTGTCCGATCTTGATGAATGTTGGACCAAGAAAGTCACAGGTACGAGATATTACGAGCCCACTAAGCTCGTGATAACGCGTTTTGCCTGCGAACAACTTTGCAAGTACTTGAATAATCGCCACCGCAAACACGGCAGCCAACAAGAAGGAGAGAACCCATGCCGCACGAATGGCTACCCTAAGGCAGCCATACGATTTTCTTATGGCTTGCTTCATGCTACGCAATGGGGCGTTCTCTAACTCAGCTTCAGTAGTTTTTTTTGGGATTGTAGTCCTCGAAAATTCCGCCATTGCTTCGAAGTTCCAAAGCATCAGGCGCAAGTGGGACATTTCTCCAATACCTCGAGAAATTCATCCCTTCCTCAAACTCTTCTTTCGTAATTTCCATCATCCCAGTACATGAGCCTGCTGAAAACTCGAGGTACCGGTCTGCTACTAGGCCCGCCTGCGGTTTTTCAAAGGCAACCTTCACATCTCGCGGTGGGATCTCCTCGGCTCCAACTGCGATCGCTATCCCTGCCTGATCTTCCACGAACTTTTGATCATTGACGAAAATATCGTAGTTGATGGCATAAGTGATTCTGGCTGGAAAGTCTGCTGAATCGAAAGGTTCGCCGGGCAATGGCGCTCTGTCTGCGGTCCCAAGACTGCGAGAGGGACTAGCAAATTGTATCTCTCCACGTATCTTCCCGGCGTCGGACTCTTTCAACAGCTCGGTTGCACGTTCTTGCAGAGTTCCTTTTTCGGTAAACGCAGGATTTATTGGAACCCGTATGTCTAAGCTCTGCTTTGAACGTGAAAAGCTGGAGATCACCGAGTTCCCTCTCAGTTGTGTGACCATCGAACCCAGACCCCGCCCTAACAGCCGAGAGCGCGTTCTACTCAGGCTACGGCCATGTGCCTCGATCTCATCTTGTGATTCGAATTCAGAGAACGCGACTAGGTATCTTGCTCGATCTTCGGGGTTCTTAAGATCAAACTCTCCTGAATCGCCTGGTATGTTGGGATGCTTCTTGTGAAACAGAATGAAGAGGGTTCCTTCTGAGCCGCCCGGAAGAAGGTTTGAAAGCCCCTCCTTCGACAAGGACTCAGCTGACACAATTTCCCAATAAATCTTATTGTGGGGATTGCTATACTTCTGCGCACGCTCGCCTGATGAGGGGTCGCTATGCCACACGCGCAGATGGTGGCTATTGAGGTCGCGTAGTTCAATATCCGAATCGTCACCAAAGAGTGCTCTGGCTTCCTGAGGTGAGTCTGGGTCAACTTTCAATCTATTGTTCGGGCTAACCCTAAACGTCATTGCAGCTGGTACATAATCAGACAGGCCAGTTTCCTTGTCTGTCACAAGTCGACCGCGAGGGTCTCCATAGAAGAGCTGGTTGAGCATCGGGCTTTTGCCATAGAGATCCCAGTCCCGAATAGTGAATTGAAACTCTCGCGTGCCCAGATTGTTCACATAGGGCGGGTAAACCTCTAGGCGCATGAAGGCGCGAAGCTTGATCTCATCAGACATCCATTCTTCGTTAGGCGAGCGGCGAGCTCGCAATGGAATTGTTATGGTTGATCCCTCAAACTCAACGTAACTTTCATAGTCATTTAGCGCCCTAAACGTACGATAGGGTCCTGAAATAATTGGTTTAGTCATTGTCTCCTCCTACTTTGGCAAGACTTCCTCTGAATTCTCGAAAAGTGCTTTCGTCTGAAGCATTCGCTCAAACTTCGGTTTCTGACGGATCTCATGCGAATTCGTTCAAAGCTTGTTGGAGCTCGCTTGGCGGACTACAGGGCATGAGTCTTCTTGGCGCAACAAGGCGCATGCAGCCGACCTCTTGAAATCCTTGTGCAAATCTCTCTCCAGAACGAGGGTCGTCGCCGGAGCGTACATAGGCAAAATCCAAACCGATGCGGTGCTGATTGAGATGTGCAAGGCTCATTTGCAGCGCGATGTCGTCAAATGCCACGAGCTCGTCGAAGTAGTTGCAGTTCACACTCAGCGTAACAAGCCGCAAATCGTCTGAAAGTTCATCAAGAGTGCCAGGTGCATGGGCCTTGAGAAACATCTCGCGGCACTTACCTTGCCAACTAAGGTGACGAGTAAAATAGACATTACCCATTACGTTTGTTTCCTCGAAACTTATGCAGTGATGCCAAATGAACTGACGCTTCTTTGTGGGTGCCTTCTGTTCCGGAAAAGAGCGATCAAGCATAATTTGCCTCCTTGTTGATCTTGGGGCTCATACTCTTGCTAGCGAGCCTCGCGATCCCGATCCGCCCGTCAATCCAGGCACAGTCTCCTAGCCAAGCGACAACGTTGGCGCTCGCATTGGTCATGACTTCATCCCGCGTTCTTCCGAGCTTCACAGCCAATTCCAGCCGCAACCAATCGTCCAAAGTGACCCCGCTTGCTAGCGCTTGGGAAAAAGGTTCGAGATCGCAGGCAATCCGTGATCCAGACCAGACAGCGAGCGTCGACCCGGAAATATGTGAGATGGAGATATGACCTCCCCCGGCACGCAGTTTCGGAGCACCGTTCGCGCCATGAATAATCTCTGTAGGTAAGTTCATCTTGTTGAGTGCTTTGTTGCGGCGAGCCGCGCGCGAAAGGCGTGGGTCATTGACCAAGGCCACACGCAGGTCCTCAAGCTGTAGCGCTTCTCGCGCGTCCCGCTCTACCGCTGCCATCGCGAGATCGTTGGACAGACCACTCGCGGATGAGGATCTCAATGGACCGACCCGTCGGAAACGTGCGTTGCGAATATGTGCGAGAAGGCGATCCGAAGCATCGTAAAGCATACTGTCGAAACAGTATTCGCCTCGACCAGACCAGTTCTCTATGGCCTTCAGCAGATGCGCCTTGCGCAAATCACCGTGGACATGAGCCTCCCCGATGGAGACTGGCAACACACACCACTGCGGCACGGCCAGTTGCAGCAGGTGTAGTGCCGCGTCCGCCATTTCGATGTGCCAAAAGGCGGTCTCATCTGGCTCCAGCGGCCCGAAGCTCGAGGATGCCTGAGGTGACAGTTCGACCTCCAACATCCGGCTTCCAATCAGTCTTGCGCGCTTGCCTATCGTATAGCGACCCTCGTGGAAGAAAAGATCTCCACCATATAGATGATCCAATTTGAATCTGTCCGAACTTGAGGGAATTGATGCAAGGCTTGGTCTTTGTGCATCAGTCGCAGGTTCGCCCGTGCAGAAGAAGCGCGCCGTTGCGAAAGGTTCCTGAAAACCATCATCGCTGCCGAAAATTGCCGTCTCGCAAACTCGACCTGCTTGACGAAGGGCTGCGATCCTCACAGAGCTACCATGATCGAGAAGTTGTAACGGCCGATGGAAAACAACATCGGATACCTGGGTTGGACGATCTCCGGTTAACGCTTGAGCGGCTTGGCCCATTGCCTCTATTCCGGCAGTACCGGGCATCACCATGGTCCCATCTATCCTATGCCCATCCAGATAAAGGTCCCGGCCCGGAAACAAACTCGTTTCATAGACCACTTCCACGCCTGGAAAATCGATCAAGGAACGCTCCAGAAAACGACTTGGCTGGGACTTGGTTTGACCCGTGCAAAGCGACGTGTCGAAGCCAAACCGGCTGGTGATGCAGATCGTTCCTGTCGTCCCCCGCGCAAGATGTTGTTCAAAGCTGTTCAATGCGTCGTCGTAATTGAGGGCATCGACACCTTGGTTTGAAAGCTGATCGATCACACCCAAGCGTTCGCCCATACCACCGCCACTCCAGACGGTCCATTCGATGCTTAGGACAGCGCAATCATGGTTAGCCTGCGCAAATGCCTCAGCCGTGGTTGTCTGCATTGCGTTGGCGAGTGCATAGTGAGCCTCACCCTGTAAACCGATGCGACCGATGATCGAGCCAAAAGTGATGACCCGCGAAAGGTCCGCGCCAAAGACAGACAAGGTATTTTCCAGACCCACCCATTTCGGCGCTATTGTCAGTTCTAAAGTTTCGTCGGTGAGCGTTTCAAAGCGCGCTGGCTGGTTCACCGCAGGTGCAAAAAGCAGATCGGTGGGCGCTTTTCCTCTTTTTGAGAGTAGGCGAGAAATCTTCTCGACCGCGCTCAGATCGGTAATGTCGGCTCGCAAATAACATGTGGCGATTCCGCGCTCCTCACAAAGCGAAAGCGCCTTTTTGACATCTGCATCGGTTCTTGAACTACGGCCGACAAATACGATTTCGGTTGTCGACTTAGCCATAGCCATCGCGCAGTCAAGACCAATACCTTTGGCACAACCGACCGCCAGCAGCGTCGTTCCATCAGGGCGCTTCATCGATGGCAGATCTTTGGCCGGGCCGAAGTGCGGTTCACTTAAGCCTCCCCCAGGCTCAAGACGATAGTGTCGAAAGCCATGCTTTTCTTGCCTGCATAGCTGATCAATACAATCTTGCCTGTCGATCTGACCGTTTGCGTCGATCAGTGTGATCCCGTCAAAGAGCTCTTCTTTCCAGACCGAACGGATAAAGCCTCCAAGATTCGACCTATCTTCGATAACGACAAGATCTCGTTTACCTTTTGCAACGCGGGCTTGAATGGCGCTCAAGAGATCTTTGGCCGCGTCTGGTGTGAAAGGCCGGGGCACACGCAAGATTTCCTTGGCAGGGAAATCTCCAAGGTTGACGGATAGGCTCGGGGCGCTGAGGCGCCATGTCATTGCGTAGTCAGAGATCCACTTACGCACACCTCCGATCCGAGTTCGCGACGGATCAATGCCATTCTTAGAGACCTGTGACAGATAGTTGATCAGTTCATCTGCACAACTGTCTGAAAAATCAACCGGGCTACCAGCAACGGGAAGTGCAAGCTGCCGCATGGCAGCACCAACCGCACGCGCCACCGAAAGCGAGTTCATATTCATCTGGCTCTGAAATCGTGCGGTGAGATCAATCTTGTTAGGGGCGTAGCCGGTTTCCTCGGCAAAGGCGCACCGCACGGCGGCTTCGATATCTGCCTGTTCACCTGCCGGGGTGCCCGGTTGTTGGAGCCTCTGCCCAATGACTGCCTTATCATCCTCTCTTGGCTTTTTTGGGGGTGAATACTTTGAGGCAACATGGCTTTCGCGGGCTCTAAGACCGCAGGGATTGGTTAAATGCGATTGCTGCTCAATTGCATCGAAAGGGCGAATATCGCGCCCGGCGAAAAGCCGGCTCATGTTGATATCCGAACCTGCGACATGGACTGCCGCGCAAACCCGATGCAGGCTTGCAAAACTGTCGCTGCCATAGTCCAGAGCCACACAGGGAATGTTGCTGAGCGCCGCAAGCCGTGTCATGCCTTCCCCAGGACCAACTTCGATCAACAGGTCAATATTCCGCGCCATTTCAGAAAGCGCGGAATGAAACCGAACCGGGGCCGTCAGCTGCTCGCGCAAGAGAGTATGTGCGTCAAGCGTCTTTGATTCGTCTCGAGCTGAAACGGAGGAATAAAAGCGCAGCTTGTCGGGCGTCCGGAATACTACGCCTGCAAGTACTGCACCGAAACGAGCCTGAGCGAAGGCCATGTCGGGCGTATGAAAGGCGTGGGAAACCTTGAGCCGTTGCGTTCTAGTACCTATGGTAGTCGCGCGAGCGGAGACCGCGTCAAGAGCATCGGGTGAGCCACCAACAACCGTTTCTTGAACTCCATTTTCGCATGCAATTTTGGCGCTGGTCCCATCAATCAGAGCTGCGGTTGTGGCAGTGTCTGCTGCGACAGTCATCATCGCGCCACCCGGGACGGCTTCGTTCTGCATCACCTTTCCCCGCCGAAAGCTCAGACGCATTGCCTCCTCCTTGCTCAGCGCGCCACATGCCGACAGCGCTGCTAACTCCCCAAGTGAATGACCAAGTGCTGCTTTGGCTCGAATACCCATTGCTTCGAGCACCGCGAGACCAGACAGATTGGAAAGAGTAATGAGGGGCTGTGCGACATCGGTACGCAGGTCAGGCGCAAGCTTACAAACATCAGATTTTTTTTGCAGAGACGCTGCCTCCGGAAAGGCGCGTGACCATGAGCCTTTCGCAGCCAAAACGGGCGCTGCCTGACCAGGAAACAAGAGGCCAATTCTGGCGGGTGTTGTCGCCGTTCCCAGGTTGGCCACCAGCCAGTTGGGACGAAGCGCCTCCGGCGCTCCATCTTCGATCCATCGCCGTGCCAGCGCCGCTTTAGCAGCAAGCTCAGTGCCCGTTGACCCGGCAAACCCTAGCCGGAAAGATCCGGCGCTCGCTGGTTGGGAGTAATGACAACATGCGTCACCGAGCCGTGCCATCGTGATTGTCGCAACGCTTGCTTCGATATCTTTCAGAGATGCCACGAGCGCTTCGCGAGAAGGGTACGAAAGCAACAAAAGCTCTGCTTCAGCGTCAATAGCTGGAGCAATAGGTGCAGTATTTGAGCGGCGTGTCTTGCGATCTTCAACTGGGGCAACCAGCACATGGGTATTGATACCTCCAAAGCCAAAACTCGATACGCCGATGATGTTCGCATCGCGAGATGAAAGCAGTAGTGGATCGAGCGCGGGCGAGACTTTCTCTTCGGCCTCTTCAAAGGCAGCTGACGGTGAAACGCAACCTACATGAGCGGGCACCACGCCACGCTGCAAGCTCATGATCGCTTTCGTTAGGCCAGCAAACCCGGCGGCCGCCTTGGTATGCCCAATGTTGGACTTAACCGACCCAATCTGCAAAGCGGTCTTTCGATCAGACGCAATGCGAGAAAGGGCCTGGATTTCAGTTGGGTCCCCAACCGCAGTTCCAGTGCCATGCGCCTCAACATAGCAGAGGTCCAGAGGACGTATGTTGCTGGCAGCCAGAGCGCGTGAGCAGGCCAAATATTGGCCGTCCGCATATGGACGGGTCAGTCCGCCCGCACCGTCCGTTGACATTCCCCAGCCCAGAACACGAGCGATCTCTGGCAGCCTGTCGCCACGATCGGCACTCAACACCATCATGGCCCCGCCTTCGCCCGGCCAAAAACCGGCGGCGCGACGATCAAACACGCGCATGCGCTGCTCTGCGAGCGCGCCGTTTCGCGAAAAACCGACCAACTCAAAGGGGTCAAGGGAGAGATCAACGCCCCCAACGATGACATGTTTTGACCGCCCGCTCTTAAGAAGCGAAACCGCATGGGCTAGCGCGACAAGCGAAGAAGCGCAAGCGCCATCCACAGAGTACGCACCGCCCCGTAAGTCGAAGTAGTTCGCAATACGTCCCGCAATCGTATTGGCCAATCCCCCGGCTAACATGTCTTCGTTTGGATCGGGAAACGCCTCCCTTACAAGATCTGCAAATCGTTGGCGGGCCTCAATTGCTTCGCTCTCTCCGAAAACGCCATCGAGGGCCTGGGCCAACATCTCGTCTAAGAAAGGCAGACGTAGCCGGGTCAATGCGGCGCGCGAGAACTCACCGGTCAAGGTATTGGCGACAACGACCGCAGTTTGATCTCGATCGAGCATATCTATCCCACCGATCTCGCATAAAGCCCGCTGTGCCAGATCAAGTGCGAGCCAATGCGTCAGGTCAGTGTTCTCGAAGGTTGCTTTGGGGACGTGAAAGCGCTCGGTTTCGAACTTCCAGTCCCGGATCAGGGCAACTTGAACATCAGTAATGCTGTCTGCCGCACCCACTCGGTCCGGATGGTAGGCCCCAAGATCGAGACGATCGGCGGGCATGGCACTAAACTCGCGGCGGCGCCCCATCAGGTTATCATGAAATTGCTGAGGGGAATGCGCACCAGGAAATTCGCAAGCCAATGCGTTAACGAACACACCCGTATTCTGCATCGGCTTCATCGCGCCGCTCCATCATTCTGTACACGCGTGTGCATTATTCACCCGGCTCAACGAATTGTCCGGCCAAAAGGCGTCGCCGGGCCGCTAGGAGAGGATTGCCCATTGCAACCCACATCCCCCTAAGCGCGGTCACAAGCGTGAGCGAATAAAACATCCCAAATACGATGTGTAGCTCCATGAAAAGGCCATAGAGCAGAGCAACACTTGCGCCAAAAACCCATTGACTCCGAGGATTTGAAGGCGTCGTCGCAGGGTCGGTGATCATGTAAAATGTAAACAAAATAAAGGCGAAGCCAGTCATCGGCACCAAGCCTGCGACAATGCTCGTATCGTTCCAGTAGGCCCGGACAACCGCTTGAAGTGTAAATGCCCCGACCCATACCAACAATAGAGGCATTCGACCCGTCAGCTTAAGGTTCAACAGGCTTCCGGTCCCGATGATCAGTAGCGGCAGCAGGATATCGACAATCCCAGATGTAGCCTCGGTAAACTGGTATGGTGGCGCAATTCCCACCGTTGGGAAAAGCAGAAGAGCGACCGTAATGCCAAAATTTGAAGGGTTGAGAAAATGTCGTTTTCTAGAGTCTATCGCGACTTGAAACAAACGCTTTGAAGCGATCGCAAGTGCACCAGCAAAGGCGATCACCCACAGCTGTTCAAGCGGCATCAGCAGCATCCCTATTGCAAGGCCAGTCACATGGGCTGACAAGAGAAATTGTACAAACACCTTTGCGCTACCGATGAATTTGGGGCGCCTGCCTTCTTCTCGGGCTGAAATGATCTCCAGAAACAGTTCCGTACCATATGTGGCAAGCAACGCGACAAAGGGGGTTGCCCAGGATTGCTCAAAACCAAGGAACAGATGGCCGAGTACATTGAGTGTGGTAATCGCAATCGCAAAGCGGGATAAACCTGCGATGCGCCGATCCTGCCAAGACAACCCAGCATCTACCTTCGAAGGCTTTGGAAAATCTACACTATCGATTGATGTAACCGACATCAGTTGTCCTCCGATGTACTTGAATGCCGTAAGGTCCTGGCTATCCGCGGCGAGAGTATGATCTCAAGGCGCCCTGGCTCGATTGCGACCCGGCGCTTGTGTTGACCATCAGCGTTGGTCCACTCCAATTCGGCGAATATCTCAGCTCCTTGAGGCCAACCTCCAAGGCCAAAGTGCAACTCCGGTGCATTCTTGCCAGAGTGTCCGTCACCAGCAATTATTGCGTCTCGCAAGACCAGCGGATGATCCGAACTGCTAAGCGTAGCCGAAACCCCAATCGCGGGTCGTGTGGACCCGTTTTCATTCTCAAAGCGAAGATCGAGCACAACGCCCTGGGCAGCATATTGCCCTGTATTTTTCAACAGAATCGAAGGCATCCATTGGCGAGCGATCAAAGCATCCTGGTCGCCATCGCCATCGACATCTGCTAAGGCAATCCCACGGGATACGGTCGAGGTCGCAAAGCCCAGTTCGTGTCCGATATCGCTAAATTCTCCGTCCTCGTTGGCCACGAAGAACGCATCCGCTTTGTCACCAGAGAGGTCATCACCCTTTGCAAAACGCGGCCAGACAAACGCAAACCGGAGCAGCTCATCATTTCCCATGGCGACTTCGTGCAACTCGGGCCACCGATCTATCTCGCCCCTCAAAAACCCTGTCGCCTGCAAGAGCTCGGGCTGACCGTCATTGTTGAAATCCGCAATGCGCGCGTCCCATGACCATGCGCTACGCGCCACTCCTAAAGTGCCACTTGCTTCGACAAAAGGTGCCCTGCCTTGGAGGAATTCGCCGCTGTCTCCAGTGCCAAGGAACAGCAGGTGGCTCTCCATCAGGGCATAGTCCTCGGCAATGTTGCTGATGAAGAGATCAAGATTGCCATCGCCATCGAGGTCGCCGAAATCGACACCCATGCCCTTGAAACTGTCCCGACCCAGGACACGGGACCGTGGTGTTGTGAAACCGCGATGGCCGGTGACCGCGACAAACCTGAGTTGGTTGTCTTGAGAACGGTTGTGCAACAGATAGTCCGGACCAAAGTCATTGGAAAAGTAGAGCTCGGGCAAACCGTCCCCATCAAGGTCTGTGGCACCTAGACCAAGCGTCCAGCCATCTTTCATCGCCTCGTCCAAAGCAGAACTGGCATCGGTAAACTGAATTCCATCAATGCCTTGTGAAGCAACAAACAAGCGGTTCCGGCCAGCGTTTTGGGCGCGGCTCATGGAATGCTGCATTGTGACCGAGCCCGTCTGGCCAAGGATATGTTGGCCGTCAGGGAAATAATTCCCAAAAACCAGATCAAGCCGCCCGTCTCCATTGAGGTCTGCTACACTGGCCGCATTGGTATTCCAAATCTCCTCGGTTGGGACCAAATCGCGAGCCGAGAATCTCTCAGAAGAAAGATGAAGCGAAGGGGTACGGCCCCAATAGTAGACAACAATGTCCTGGCGCCCGTCTTCATCCGCATCAAACGGCAAACATCCCATTGGGGCCGTATGCTCGCCGGGTTCTTCGAACCCAGGCAATTCAAACGCCGCAAACCTTTGGCCCGTTGTGGGGACCGGCCCCACGGTCACCGTGTCGAACCGCGGATCTACCAAGCAGTAATCATTGTTAAGTCCATCCTGGTCATAGTCGAAGGCTGCAACGGCAGCACCCACAGAAGAAATCCATCCTTCTATATGTTGTAGGTCAGGATGCACAGGCCGGGACAACGCGGGCGTCGTGCCTATGGCCGGTAGTTCATGTCTCTCAAAGCCAAATCCGGCTATGTTCGGAAATTTGCTGGAGCGCTCAAACGTTGCGGCCCCGTAAAGCACGCTTGGGATAATAAATGCCGCGACTTTCACCAAAGACATCGATCAGACCTCGAACTGGGACGTATTGATTAGGTTTAAAAAGCGGAGTCGCGTCCGGTTGCGCCAAACCTCGTAGGCTTCAAGGGAATCCTGGAAACTTGAAGGACCATCAGATGGTCGATCGTTTTCGATGGCGGGGACGATCTCTCGATACGGTGCTCCCAAAAGCTGAGAAGACAAAACTTGTAGTTCGGGCCGCACTGCGCCAGCTGCATCAAGAGCTGTTATGGCAAAGGATACACCTTGCATAAATGCCGCTTGGTGAGCAGGGAAACTGTCGCAAACATTCTTGAAATCTTGCATCCGCGACGGGCCAGCATACGACATTGCCAGCCCTAAGCCGGACAGAAGATTTGCCTGCCTGCTAGGATGTGCGCGTTCTACACTTGAAAGAGTCGTTTCGAGATCAGCAAGCGAAACAAACCAAAGAGCCCTCCCCACGCCTTGATCATATGCTCCGCCCGCGAGTCCTTGGCATTTCACAGTTAGCCCGTGAAGCGCCCTTTCTGGCTTGAAAAATGTATTGTGGAAACCACGGCCATCCAACGTCAGAGTATAGAGTTCGGGCGGCAGGGTTTGGAACAACCTGCGACTGATCCACGGCATTCGGGCCAGTGCCCAACCTGAGCCAACCTGAATTAGGTATTGATATTTACTGTGATACCGCGTGTGCAGTGCGCTGAGCAGGCCCGCCTGCAGTACCATACCGTCGCGAACCGCCGCGCCCATCGCCGCCCCTTCTACCAGAAACCCACGAAGGGAAACGGAGATCTGATCATGGATATCATCGAGCCGAGAGATCGGTGCGGCCCCGAACATCACGTTGTAACCACGCACGAATGTCGTCGCGATAGCTTGGAGATGATCTGCGTCATGAGACTGAAACTTTCCCACTTTCAGCCTGCCAAGATGTGCAGCGCGAGGGCCCAATTGCAGGAAGGGTTTAAGTGGCGACGCGCCCCAATCCGCAGATTTGGCCTGTTCGATGGCAATACTACTTGGGACCACGATGAGCCTCCTTGCCCAGCAAGCTTCGCAGGTGAGACGTCATTTTTTCGATGAGTTGCGACATCCCGATATAGAAACATTTGTGCGACCCATTCAGGGAAGAAATTGAACCCCTCAACGCCTTGTCATCATCCTCACCGTTCTCGAACCACGCATGAATAACGATCTCGGCGCGTTCAGGTCGCTTTTTTGTCGACATCGCTCTCTCCGGAAATACATGTATGTCCAGAGTACTGTTCGAGCACAGCTATTCCCGAGCATCAGCCGTACAGATTGCCTTCTCGAAGAAGAATTTTCACTGACATCTGCCCGGCATATCACCGACTTCTGCCTGGCATATCACCGACTTCTGCCTGGCACTTCGATTGAGATTGCCTCATTTGCGCTTCCTTTCAGAAATGCCGATGTTTTAGAAGTGCGCTAGAAAACATCCAAAAGAACCGGATCGAGCCGGGCTTTGAAAACCAATTCAAAAGATCTGAGCGGGAAGAGATGATCTAGGGTCAGGATTCATAACCAGTAGATGACGAGCGCGGCCAGAGCGATGGCAGAGAGGAAGACCTTTGGGCAACGGTCGTAGCGGGTTGCCACGCGCCGCCAATCCTTCAGCCTGCCGAACATGATCTCGATCCGGTTTCGGCGTTTGTATCGACGCTTATCGTATCTGACGGCTTTCTTGCGCTGCTTTCGTCCAGGGATGCAGGCGCGTATCCCTTTGTCTTGCAACGCTTCCCGGAACCAATCGGCATCGTAACCGCGATCCCCGAGCAGCCAGTCGACCTTTGGCAGGCTGCTGAGCAACGCCCGCGCACCGATGTAGTCGCTGACCTGACCGGCGGTGACGAACAGGTTGAGTGGGCGGCCTTGGCTATCGCAGATGGCGTGCAGTTTGGTGTTCATGCCGCCTTTGGTTCGACCGATCAGGCGCCCACGCCCCCCTTTTTCGCGGCCAGACTGGTCGCTGTTCGATGGGCCTTGAGGTAGGTCGCGTCGATCATCACGGTCTTCTGTTCGCCGTGTTCGGCGGCCAGACCCGCCATCATCCGCGCAAAGATGCCTTTCTCGCTCCAGCGCTTCCAGCGGCTGTAGAGCGTCTTGTGCGGACCATAGGCGGCAGGAGCGTCACGCCAGCGCAAACCATTGCGATTGATGAAGATAATCCCACTCAGGACGCGCTTGTCATCGACACGTGGCTTGCCGTGCGACTTCGGGAAAAAAGGGGTAAGCTTGGCCATCTGCTCATCGCTCAGCCAGTAAAGGTCGCTCATATCACCGCTCCGTATTTGGGGCCGTGAATCACGTCATGCGCGGGAAATCAATGCGTCCTGACCCTAGATCGGAACCAATACAGGATAACTTAGTCCAGTTCCCTTTCTACCAACTGATCAAGGTATGGCCGGCTTGGTTGTGTGCATAGATCATCAAACAACTCTCGTGTTCTCTTGTCAGGTTGGGCATCGCAAGCCGTTATGACAAAAGCCTCGAGATTTGCGTAGTGCTGGCGCATCCTGGCATTTTCGCCGCTTATCGCCATTAAGATCATTACTCGACGATGAACTGTCTCGCGCAAAGGATCATGCGAAAGCACATAACGACAGGTATCAAGGGCTGTTTGATAGTTTCTTTGGTCAATGAAATGATCTATCGCCATCAAGGCCGTGCGGACAAACATGCTTTGCAGGCGCTCTCGTTCAATTACCGCCCAATGTCCCTGTAGCCCCGGTAGGAATTTTCCACGATAGAGGCTGCCAAGACAACACTCCAGAGATCCAAGATCGAAAATGCCCTTCTGAACTTGACTATAGATCCGTTCCAGATTGGCGGTATCGACAAACTTGGAGTCTTCGTAGAACACTCCTAGACTCCACTTGTCGGACTTAATGTGGATGTCAGGGTTCTTCATCTGTCTCAAGGCGGCTCGAACGCGGGACGTCATGGAACTAATCGCCGCCTTTGCATCCACAAAGCTATTTGAGGACCAAAAACGTTCCGCTAGATCAGCTCTGTCAAACAACTGATTGGGATTCTGAAAAAGAAATCCGGCGCATTCGCGTCCGGCTTCGCCAATGCCTGCACATCTAGCCGCGGCGCCAGAACCCATAGAAAAAGAGCCTAAAAATCTGATCTGTGACATGCCATTATCCAAAAAAAGAATGCCAAATTTGCAGCTTAGAAAAGTTACCACCGAAAGCGTCGCAGAATGCGTGAGGTTTCAATCCCCGATTGATATCAGAGCATACAAAGCGATTCTAAGCAATTTTGATCACTTGATCTACCGATGGGCATGGTGTCCAAGTCGCCTACGACTCTGTCGGCGCGGATACCCTCGTTGGTTCGATTGAGACGCTCAATTTCTGCGGTCATCTGGTCCTTCTTGGCCAAGCTTTGGGTAAGTTCGCCTCTGGCCAATTGCACGCCCCAGGCCGACACCAATCCCATTGCCTGAGGCCGCCAAAGCCCACGACATCTTGGAAAGCATGACTGGCGGCGGTTCGCTCGTATCGGTCCCCAGAGCGAAAAAGCAGGCATTTGGACAGCTACGGTAAAAGTCAGGTTTGTTAAGACCTTGATCCTTACTCTACTGACTCTCGACGCGGAGTGTTTCAACGGCAGCTTTTCCAGTTGCATTGCGGCATAGTTTTCTTCGCTCAGGCAGCAATTATCGTGCTGCGAGCGCATGCAGCACAAAAACTGAATTAACAGGTTGAGCTCCTGCCCGTCATTCGCCGCATTTTTCCCAAACGGCGGCTTTTGATGGCCAGATTTCTTTCTGCGCTTGCTTCTAATGGAAGAGCGAAATCCACACTACCATGATGCCGCCAGCGCGCATTGTTGACCAAAAAATACGGTGCATCACCTTTTTTGCGATAGCTTAACGTCGCTTTAGCCACCAATGACACGCCCTACTCCTTCTACGTCCGCGCTATCTGCACCGGTCTTCCCACATCCGCAGAAAACAAGCCCCCGCTTCTCGCCTTTCGGCACATCGACGCAGAGTTTGTGCCAACTAACCACGACCTCCGAACAATGAGGGCAAGTTGCTTTGAATGGAGACGAAGGAAGTGGATGACGGCGGTGTCGTGATGCAAGGAGTGCCTTTGCAAACTC
Organism: Ruegeria sp. YS9; assembly: GCF_024628725.1. NCBI lineage: Bacteria > Pseudomonadati > Pseudomonadota > Alphaproteobacteria > Rhodobacterales > Roseobacteraceae > Ruegeria > Ruegeria sp. YS9. The sequence goes on along the minus strand of NZ_CP102410.1, from coordinate 137,219 downwards.
ATACTCTTCCTGATCCATTGCGGCCCAATCATCATCGGTCGCCGCGACCTCGTAAAGCAAAATGACACTATATGAGTCGAGGGTGCGATCAGGTGTCGTACGAGCAGATATTTTTTCGAGCACGGGCCATTCTGAAAGGGTGTATACTTTGTCGGATTGCATTTTGTATTGGCTCCAAACTTGAATTGATAAGGGCTTTGGCACGCTAGCGCTTGGCCTGTTTGCCTGCGAATAAAACGCAAACCAATGGGCCATGTGATCTGTTATGGCTCCGCGACCCTACCGAAACCCAAATAGGTCGCGGGCACTTTGTCCGTGAGCCAGACACCATTGTCGGCGCGAAAAAACTCAAATCCATCCTTAAACATACGTTGCGCTTCGACACGTAGAACAACCGGCTTTCCGTGTCGTTGCCCGACGCGTTCAGCTGTGTCAGGGTCCAGTGAAAGATGAACTTGCTTACGGCGTCCAGGATTCAACCCCTCGGAAAATATCGCGTCCAAATTTGCGCTGGCCGTGCCGTGATACAATTCATCCGGTGGGCGCTGGGGTTCCAGGCCCAGATCCACATCAATTGAGTGTCCTTGGGCTGCCCTAATGCGCTGACCATCATCTGACAGGGTGAAGCGTTTCTTATCGTTGCTCTCGACAAGCTGAGTGAGCTCGTCGCGGCTTAGCTTGCGATTGGCTTTCTTCAGCTTCCGTAGCAAATCGTCAACACGAACCCACCCGTTCTTATCAAGCTGAAGACCGATCTCTTCAGGTTTATGCCGAAGCACCAGGCTCAGAAATTTGCTTTCTCTACTCATCTCAACACCTTCACAACTCAGGCCAGGCAATTTCATCATGCGAGAGCGGGAGGCGATTGGCCAGCTCTTCTACTCCGGAGGTCACATCGCTCCGTCTGAATATGCGTCCACCACACTCTTCCGGCATTCGGATACACGGAACCCGCTCCTGTATGAGCTGGTCGCCGACTTTCCGGGTACTGTCCCCAAGAAATTCGGCATAGTGTTTTCCGGGAATAAAGCGCTCCAGAAACCGGTCTACAGAGCTATACGGCACCACCTGTACCGACTTGCGGGACACCGGATGACGTGCCCGAACCAGTTTCAAGTGACCTTTGCTCACCAGATATCGGACCGCAGATGCATTGATCCCAAAGAACTCCGCAAGCGTCGATCGCAGGTATCCGTCCGGTCTGATCAAACGCAATGCCTCAGCGACCTCTGCCGGGTCCAGAAGCACCGATAGATAGCCATCTTGTTCAGCATCCCTGACCACAGTCTTCAGATCGCCATTCTGGATCAGTCGCACCACATCGACTGCACCAGCAACGGCTTTGCGACAGACGGACTGAATACCGACTAGCCCATCCGCTTTTGCCGCCGATGTGCGTGGCACAATACTGGCAAGGAACGCATCGAGTTGCCCTTCATCGTAGTATGGTCTCCCGACAGGGGAGCCTGCGATGGGTCTGATGATCCCACCTGCAACCAGAGCACCAAACTGCGCCCTCGGCGCATTGATCTTTTTCTGAGCCGCAACCTGACAGATCGCTCCCGCAAAGTTTTTGACCAGTGGCGCCAATGCCTGTGCGTCGAGCACAACACCTTTCGCAGAGCTACCTATCTCACCCTCCGGCTTCAGAAACCCGTTTGCACCAAGCAGTTCCACTGTCTGACGGCGGCCGAGCCCCAGCTCACGTCGTAAGGTTTCAACACTATGAACGCGACGGGTTGTACAGGTTTTCCCAAGCACCAGATCGCCTTCGCCGATGGGATAGGTCTCGGTGAAGAATTTCCTGACCGTATCCCGCAAGGGCTCGTATTGCTCCGCATGGGATTGTTCTAGCCAGTTGAACAGGCAGCCGTAGTTTCTGCGCGAAAGTGATATGGGGGAACCGGCCTCACGATGTAGTCGCCTCAGCAGGCGAAACAGCCCTTCCTCGCCTTCGGACAGGAGCTCAAAACCCCTCGCACCTGCACGACGCTTCTCATTATCGGATAAGTGCTTCAGCTTTGCATCGACGCCAAACAGATCGACAATTCCGAAGATCTCGGCGCCAAGCGCAACCGCACCGAACCCGATATTGTCGAGCCATGTGCCCTGTTGTTCACCCGCCAACCGGCGGGTGAGATAGTCTTCCAGACCTGTTGGGACCTGCCATGCACCCAGCTCTCTCACCTGATCCGCCCCCAGATTGAGATCTCGGATACGCCCGGAAAAATCATGGGGCCCTCGGCTATGTGAATAACTGTCGTCTTCATTCAGCCTAACCTGGTGGTGGTGGCATGTTCGGATCGAAGGCACATGCCAAGCACATCGTTGCGCAGCACCACCAGTAGTGTCTGTCATGATGTCATCCGCGACACACTCAGGACAGAGCCGCAGACGTCTGCGCATGATCCAGCGTTTCTCGATAAGTTGCCCGGCCAGCCGGTACTGCCCGGTCGACACTTTGCGAACAACACCACGCATCAGTTGAGCAAGTTCCACTTTGCCGAGCTGGGCTAGGATCGAAAGGGCCCGTTCATCGCCGTCAGCGATGGCCTGAAGCGTAAAGCCCTGATCGGTGCAGAACTCTGAGGCAAAGGAAAGACCATTCGCCCAAGCCAGGCGGGATGTAAAAGATGCCGGGGTCTCCCCCGGCATCAAAGGAACAAGGATCGGCAACACTTGCATTATGCAGCCCCCCTCTTGATTGCTGGCGCTATCTCCAGCTCAGCACCGCTGAGAAGCTGGCCCGTCTGAACGGAGCGGAAGTTCTCAGCAATGAATGGGTTCAATGCATCAACACAGCGCTTCTGTTTCCGATAGGCCCCCGCGAAGTGACTTTGTTCAAGGGTTTGGTTCCCATCGCGCAATGCTAGTTTGATAGCCGATATAATCAGCCCGATTTTCGACCCGAACTCGTAGCGGGCCGCATGCAGCAGTCGTCGCGCGAATGCCGACGTCTCAAGCGTTTTGCCGCGCGACAGTTTTGCCGCATCGAGATAGGCACCCAGCACGCCCATCACCTCATGCCCATGGGCGGCGTAGCTCATGGGAGCAAAATGCACGGGCTCAAACCTCCGTCTGAGCTGTTCATCCCGGTTGATCAGATCCAGGAGTTCACAGGTGCCACTAAGGATTAGGCTGACCGGCCACTCAGCGTATTCCAGGCACGATTTCCAAACGAGCATCACCTGATCAAACTCAGACTTCGATTTGGTCCGAAGGATATGCTGCGCTTCGTCAAAATGCAGAAAAAGCGTCTTGTGGGAGTGCGCCTGATGCATCACCTGCCGCCAGATCGAATGGCCTGTCCGCGATCCCTTGCTCTCATATCCATATGCTTTGAGCGTATCGAGACCGACACCTTTGATCGTGGCTTCTGAAACCAGACGCACAGTCAACGCCTGTTGATATGGTTTTCCATACGCCAAATGCGGATGCTTCTGCAGAAGATGTTCGATGCCAAAACTCTTACCGGCCCCTGCATTGCCAATGACAACAATGCCGCGCTGCGCTGTTACCCTGTCAGCAGCTGTATGCGCTTTGCGTCGGTAGAGAATATCATCAACCTGATCCCGGAGCTCCAGGTAAGTGTCATGGGCGATAAAGCGGTGCTCAAGGTCAGCCACGATGTGGCTGACCTCCTCACGGGACATATGCGTCATTCCCCGTCCTCCATGCGCCAGCGCGGACGCGAGACCGGCATCGTCTTCTCCGCGTCATCCTCCGCAGAAGTGATCTCCGGCAGCTGACGTGGTGCCACCTCAGCCCTGGCGATCACACCATCAAGGAGACCTCGTTTTTTCCTGGAAACCGTTGGGGTGATACCCGCCACGACCTCCAACCCAAGCCAGAGATGTTCCCGGTTGCGTTCAACGTCGGCCTTTGTCGGAGCAAGCGCTGAGAGCCCGAGCCGTTGAGAGGCAGCGCGATCCTCCTCCGAGAAGTCTGCGAATGCCTGATCAATGATATCCTGCGTCAGTTCTGCCTCCGCCTGAAAACGGCGGCGCAGATTGGTACAAGCCTCGGTCCAGAGATCAAGCGACAGACCATCAAACCCTTTTGCCAGGGGGCGGGCGACAACCCAGACACCATCGAGATTGACCTCGATCATACCGAGGTCCTGATGATCCACCCGGATCTCAACTTCGAGATCGGGATTGGAGAGAAAATGGTGCCGGACCATCTCACAGGTGTAGAAGATGCCCGCAAACCGAACCCCGCGTCCGGAAATTCTCCGGGTGTATTTCCGACCGAAGGCCCCGAGGCGCTCAATTCGGCAGGGAGGGCGCGGCTTGCCAACGGTCGAGCACAATTCCCGCCAGCAGTTCAGCGGGGTTTGTCCACCGATGCCCCCATGGGGCTTGTTGTTATATACATCGACAACAAAGCGAACCAGGATCCGGGTCAACTCGTCATCAGCAAGCGCAGCATAATCTTCAGGCACAAAATCACCTTTTTCGACGATGTTTGAATAGGTGCGCGCACTCAGACACTCCATCAGCTCCACACCGAAGGTTCTGAAGCAGCGCTCAATATGTCCGCGAAGCTTGGGCACACCCGCAGGCGGGAACATGACCGTTCCGCGAAGGTCCGTCACAGCACCTCTGAAATCAAAGTTCGCAAAGGCCGCCCCCTGATCCGAGGCAACAGTTTCAAAACCAGTGCCCGGCCAGTCCGGAAGCGCACAGCCGAAGAGCCCAGCAAGATCGCTCTTATCCCGGGTTGCTAGGTCCAGTGCCGCGATCGCATCTTCGGTATTCGGGGTCGCGCAAACCTTCACCGAGAGGATCAGTCGCGTTCGCACATCGATCACGACATAGATCCAGCGTCGCCCTTTCGGCAGTGCTTTGATCTGCTCCTCTGTCAGATGACCGAAGACACCGGCCTCGGCAAAGAAGGTAATCAGGTCGACCTTCCATTCATCAATTTCCAACCGCTCCCCTGGGCGCAGGACATTCACTCCTTCGCCGATGATTGCAAAATGCCGGTTGGCCGCTTCGAGGCCCTGGCGCTGGCACATCACATGATAGGGCTCAAGACGACTTATCTCTCGGTAGATGGTGCTTTCTGAAGGGATGGCCAATGGCGGCAGTCCCCGATCGACGCGATACGCATTTGCCAGTCGGAATGCCCGTTTGGTCTGACGAATGACACTCTTCTTCGACGGGCGCTTGAAGCTCGCATATCGATCCGCGCATTTGTGAAGCAGGGCAGCGCTCTCAGGACCAAATTTGACCTTCGTCCGTCCCGCCAGATAGCGCTTGTCTATGAGCGCTAGAACGCACCGACCACTGGCCTCATAAGCGCGGACCCAACGCAGCAAGGCCGAAGAGCCTGGCGGGTCAATCTCGTTGCTTGACCGCTTCTTTCCACCATATTTGCGCTTCCCGGCATCCTTATCGGGCTGAGGAATCTGCACCGTGATTTCCGGCGCCACACTCCGGATCCAGATCTCCACATCTTTCCAGTAGCGGCCAATCTCTCCACGTGCTTCAGCATCCAGAAAGAGATCGCACCAGGCCTGACGGAAGAAGACCGTTGAGCGCTGTCTTGTAGGCAGATGGGTGACAATCTGATCGGTAAACTGCACGCGCTGGCGGACGGCCTCTTCACTGTGATAGCCATCACGAATGGTGATGTGACCGGTCTTCAGACCTTCGTTGATCTCATCATAGGTTAGCTCGTCAAAGACAATTTCTCCTTCACTCCAGCGACTGATGATGACACCTAGCGGCCCTTGCTCCACGAGAAGACCCGGGACGTCACCTTGCTGAATCTGCGAATAGGGCTCGAGACGAATGATATCAGTCATTGCACACCTCCCTCGACCAGCATGTCGAGATCAATAACCCCATCCTGTATTGGACGCAGGACACCGGCATAGATCGCTTTGAAGATTTCCGGCCAGGCCCTGCCGCCTATCGCAGCTTTCGAAATCAGCTCGCGGATCGTGACCGGCAGATCGATCTCAGCCGCAAGCTCTGCGATTATTTCAGCCGCCTCCGGGTCATCCTCCCGCCTGTAGGCAAGCAGCCGACGCGCATTCAAGGCCTCCCATTGGTCGTAGTTTTCCTCTGTGATTAGAACCAGATAATCAGCAAAATCGTCTGGCATTGCCGCCGCCACATAACCTAGTTTCTCTTCAAGGTTCTGAGCTCTGGCGCGTTCTGCCGGCTTAATCTCAGCGGCGATTCTGGTTCCGTCCTTTAGCGTGTAGACTTGGTCGATTACTTTCCGACGCCTGCGACCATCAGCATCGACGTAGTCAATGGCAGATGGCTGCTCGACCATGTCAGCCACGGGGTATAGAGCTGTTGTCGTGGTGAAGGTGTCAAATTCACCAAGGCTGTCGAACACCACTTTCTGACTTTCGCCCCCATTGGGGCGAAATGCGCCAGTCTCCACGAAAGTACGCACACGCGAGCGCTCTGGCATGTTGCGTGATGCACGATTGGCCCGAGGGGCCAAGAAGAATTCTTTTTCCATGTGTTTTGATGCTGTGCGGGATCGCTCCCTGACCAATTGGGTCAAGGTGAACCGCACCACTCCTCTTGTCGAATGATGGAAGGCGGCCGAGCTCGACCAGTCGGGTCAAAAGATCCGGCCGCCAGACTTGACTTTTGAGGGGATTCGAGAGACCTTCTGTGTGTCGGGTACCAATCGACATGAAGGCCCTTGAGAGTCCGCTCTCGGGGCTTTTCTATTTTCTAGATCATCGGTTCATACCCCCCTTCTTTCCAGAGGCAGCCACTGGCCACAGGTCTTCGACACGAAATCCTGTGCGCTCGGCTACGGCTGCTTCGATCTCCGCCGACCGCCTGCGCCCAGCAAGCACGTTCGACACCGCCGAACGACTATACCCGATGCTCTCGGCGAGCTCGGTGATTGTGGTCTGAGCCATCCCGAGATGCAGTTTCACAATCTGCTGGCGCATTTTGTTGGCATCCACGGCTCGTGGCCTCCGTCCGGGACTGGCTATTACGCTGGTGCTGAAACGAACGTTCCAACACCCCCGATTCTAGGGGCATCTCTGTCGGACAATCAAGAGCTAAGAAGCCCTGAGAGCTTTGATAACGTTGAATTTTCTCAGTTAGTTTTGATTATTAACTTACGTTAGGAGTGCAGAAAGTTAATGCTCAATTCAGCTATTAACTTAAGAGATGAAACAGACGTTTCCGGGAGAGTAAAATGCCTTGCGGCGGTCACGCCCTCGATGCGTTGTGAGCTCAGACGACCACAACACGGGGCTGCCGCACTGCACTGTCTCTGAGACCACGAGAGGTGCCGAGAAAGAGGAGTTGGTAGCAGCTGATTTACATTTGGAAGCCGATGTAGACATGCCGGCTCCAGGAAGGCGCGGCTTAATCTTTCAACCGGAAAAGGTCCGCGACATCAAGATTTAGAGCGTCGGCTATTTTGATGACGGTTTTGAGACCGGGATTTCTCTCCCCGCGCTCAATTCCACCAATGTATGTCCGGTCCAGATCCACTGCATGAGCAAAGCTCTCCCGCAAGTAACCAATGTGGACGCTTTGGACTTGACGGAAGGCGGGGCCGCAGGCGCCAAACAGAAAAAGAATGTTAGCCTGTCAGGGCTGGTATTTTACGCACAAGGGATTGACGCCGGATCGCCGAGACCGCCGCAGGCTGGCTCGGTTCACAACAGCCCGATCCGTCCATGACGGAAGCACCATGACATAGTATACTCAAAAAAAAATTGATGAGATGAAATGAACATACTTGGAAAGAAAATCGGGCCAAAGACTCGCATTTACAGGATTTTCCCACGCAATAGGTTTTTTGAATTATATCAGGAAAATCAGAATGCGCTCGTGCTTCCGACAATGTGGGACGACCCGTTTGAGAATGTCATTCTCAGATCAGAAGTTCGGAGTTCGAACGGCGAACGTGGAACTTTCGGATTTCACGGGGATGTTTATGGCCAGTGCTGGACACTTGAAACGGCATCGGATGCCATGTGGCAAATCTACTCGCGCAACAGCGATGCCGTACGTGTGCGAACAACTGTTGGCCGTCTGATCGAGAGTTTGAGTGCGTCACAAGGCGACTGGGCGCACGTATCCTGTTTCATCGGGCGCGTGGAGTACATGGGCGAGAAGCGGCTGTGGGAATTAGGAAGCACTGTGTTTAAGGACGGGATCACATCGGATTCCGTGGCGCGATCCTTGCTTGCAAAACGCCGCGCATACAAGCATGAGAACGAAGTCAGACTAATCTACTTCGAACGAGGCGATACCAAGCACCCGAAAGGTGTGTTCAAGTATGCCCTCGAACCGCGCAAGGTGATCGACCAGGTGATAGTGGATGGACGTGTGTCCTATGACGACTTCCAGCCGTTCAAGAAAGAGGTCATGGAACTGACCGGCCTATCGAACCGCCAGGTCAAGCGATCGCTTCTTTACAGCCCGCCCAAGAACTTCGTCGTTAAGCTCCCGAATGATGGCCCACCCCCAATTTGATCTGAGCGTGAGCCAAAGATCAGTCACTTTCGCGATGAATAACACCGTGCTCTTGGTGAGCGTCCAACAACATCTGGACATAGTCCCGCGTGCTGGTTATCGCATGCCCCAAGCTTGGCCAAGCAAAGGGAAAGGTCATGCAGGTAGCATTCAGTTCCAGTTCCACGCCTAGCACTTCGGCCACGGCGATTGCAGCTTCGGGGTCTTTGGATTCAGGCCATAAGTCTTCATCTAGAACAATACAGGCGTCACCGTCTTCATCGACATAAATCTCGGCGAGTTGAGCACCGATCCGCTCTGCGGGCGTCACGGCATCCTCAAGTAGTGCTGTGCGCAGAAACAATGAGATATTGTCTTCACCCAAGGTCAGTGTCGGTCTTGAATCCACCACATTAACCTCGGGCTCAGGCCGCTGCTGTATCGATGGACTCTTAACAGGCTTGGGTTCCACATCGGAGCCATCCAGCCACGCTGGCTCGGACGAGATGTTGATGGGCGATGCGCCGCAACCAGGACAGTGCCAGAGATTTTCTGCGAGCTGTGCGCCTGTAATCTTTCCGTCGCAATGTAGGCAATACCATTCGGAGGACTTCCCCCCGAATAACGGGTGAACCACGACACCTTCGGCATCGGGTTTTGTGGAACGTCTCGGCCAGTCCGAAGAAATCCCCGCGCGAACCTTCGCCGCTTCTTTATCGGCAATTACTAATGCTGCGTCCAGAAAGGCGCCTTTGCGTACTGGGCTTTTGTCGGCATGCGGTTTTTCGATTTCGACGACTGGCTGGGAAAATTGCGCTTCGCCGACAAGAATGCGCCATCCGTCACCTTCCATGCGTAGGTCACCGAAGGATTCAAAGACCCGATAGGCGTGATCACCGATCTTACCTTCCCTAACCGGTTCATCGACCGGACGGGCGAAGCTCCTGTCGATGAAGCTTTCTTTTTCATCTGCGCCCGGATGAGATTGGAGGACAAACGCCTCGGCCTGCGCCATTTGTTCGTCGCTCGGCATCCAACCCTGTTTCGCCTTGCTTGCAAGTCCCGTCCAATGCGTAAAATTTAACGCGGTAGCAATCGCGTTGAGCGCTTCGTACTGGGGAATGCGGTTTGCCCGCGCATATCGTTTTGCGAGCGTCTTGAGTGTGATGATTTCGTTTTTCATTATCATGATCCATTTCCAATTCGGGATCCGACTAGGTGTCCGCTACTAACCAGACCCCACAACTGGGCTGGAACTTTCATGTTTTAAGGAAAGTGCTGCGAAGCTTTGCGTGGCGGACACACCGGCATGCACTGAAGGCCGACATCAATCTGCTGGATGCGCCCGGTTTCGTCAAGCACTCGCGTCGAAGCATCATCAACTTATGGCTGAAGAAACTTGTGAGTATTGTTCTGGAAAGGCTTACCAAAACCTGCGGATGCCTCAATTTCTGAGGTTCGTGGGTTCTATATTATGTGGTAGCTTAACAACAGTCGCCAATATATTGTTAAAAATAGAGAATTTGGAGAATCAAAGAATACCGTGGCCAAAGTAAAAAAGAATATTGACACTGTAAGAGTATCACGCGCAGGACACACCTTCCACGAGCGGTGGGCGGCTAGGCGAGCGCTTCAGTTGGTTTTTCCCAAAGACGATCTTTTTGCCATTGTCGTTGAAGGGCTTTCGCCGACCGAAAGCTTAAACCTGGGCTCAGAAGCAGAAGATATAGCCGACCTCATCTTGTACTATGGCGGTGGTGACAACTTTGAAACATGCTCCTCACAACAAATACTGCAGTTTAAATACAAAGAAGCGGCTGAGCCGGTCACTTCATCTTATCTGAAGAAAACAATCAAAAAGTTTTCGGCTACACTGAGAAGCTTTAAGGCAAAGGTGGATACGCAAGAAGTTGCTAAGAAGTTATCGTTCGGCTTTGTGACAAATGCTGAGTTTTCGGACGACCTCTGGCAGGCTATCGGTTGTTTAAAGACTGGAAAGCCGACTTCTACTAAAGGCGCGAAGAGCCAGCTTCAATATTTGAAAATCTGGTGCGAAGAAGAACATACAGATGCGGAAGACATATTTCCGCTGATTGAGTTTCGAGCCGGGACGAATGACCTTCCTACCCAAAATCGTTCTATAAGACGGACTATTAGCGACTGGTCCGCCAACTCGACCGGGCAGGCCGCAAAACGGCTTTTTGCCCTTGTAGAATTGGTTCGGGAAAAATCTCAAATTGAGGGGCAGGCAAACAACTCGATTAGGCGCGAAGATGTCCTGGATGCACTTGAATGCGACGAAGATCAACTGTTCCCAGCAGATACTAGATTCGTTGATGTGGGAGAAGTCGTCGCTCGTGATGCTCTGGGTGATGTGAAAGACAAAGTACTTAGCTGTGACTTACCAGTCTTTTTGCACGCTGAAGGTGGCGTAGGAAAGACAGTCTTTATACAGAGTTTTGCAGCTTGTCTAACGGGCGTACTCGAGGTCGTGGTATTCGACTGCTTCGGGGGCGGCGCTTACCGATCTGAGGCACAGGCCCGGCATTTGCCACGAATGGGCCTGCTACAAATTGTCAACGAACTGGCCAGTCGTGGACTATGTGATCCGTTGCTACCTACCGACAGTGACCAGTACGGCTTAATCGAACTTGCCAGAAAACGCCTTAGCCAAGCAGCCAAAACTATCAAGAGCCAGTCTTCTTTGCAGGGGATTCTGATAGTTCTAGATGCCGCAGACAATGCCCAGATGGAGGCTGACATCCGTGGTGAGGCATCTTTTCCCAAGCTGCTACTCGCTTCGCTAAGTTCAGAACCTATCGACGGCGTCAAACTAATGCTAACCGCGCGTCCACATCGCATGGATGGTGTTGTCGGCAATAGTCGTGTCGAACGCGTCGAACTTGCGCCATTTTCGAAAAGTGAAACGAAGAGATTTCTTGAGACAAGGCGTGAAGCAATTACTTCCACCGAGTTTGCTGTGGCGTTCTCAAGGTCGAGAGGAAATGCGCGTGTTCTTGAGTATCTCGTTGAGAGTTGGGCTAAAAACGTTTCCAACAACGCGCCCGACTCGGAAATCTTAGTTGAAGAACTGATTGCGCAAAAGTGCAACAAAATTTTCCGAGACCTTCACACCGCAGGTTGGAACGACGTTGAGGTTTGTGAGTTCTTCGCGGCATTGTCGCTTCTGCCTCCACCAATCCCGCTTGATGAACTCGCGGCAGCCCTTGGTTGGTCTGTGTCCCAAGTCAACAGCGCGGCTTCTGACCTTGCGCCAATGCTCGAGTTGGTCAAGCACGGTGCTATTTTTCGGGATGAACCAACAGAAACACACATCAAGGATAATTACGCGAGCGAGTACACTGCTCAACAGTCCATAGCTGAAAGGCTTCAAAGACGCCAAAAGGACTCAATCTATGCTGCGGAGGCGTTACCCCACTTCCTTGTGGTGATCGGTGACAGCGAAAGGGCCTACCAACTCTCGGGATCAAATGTGTTCCCTGATGCTGTTGAAACGGAGTATGGGCGTCGAGTTCTAAAACTTGCCCGCCTTCACGCAGCGTATTCACTCGCAACTAGAGACAACGATCTGGACCGAGTTTTGAGACTCACTGTGCAGCTTTCTCAGGTTGCCTCAGCGAATGCACGAGGCGACCAGTTCATCCGGCGCTCTCCGTCTCTGGCGATGTTTCTGGGAGATACAGATGCATCTCGGCGGCTATTTAATGATCGTTCTGGTTGGCGGGGTGCGAGAGATACTCGATTGACCGTTGCCTACAGTTTCACAGAAGATTTTGACGAGGCACGAATCCATCAAAACCGGGCAATTGGGTGGATAAACTGGCATCTACATAACGACGATGAAACAACTCGGTTCCAAAGAACCGGATTTGAAGCGTTCGATGTCGCCGCTGTCATGTTTTTCAGTGTGCTCAAAGGTGAGCTGTCTTCACTAAACAGAAATATTCAAATTTGGAATTTCAGGTTTGCTCTTTCAGTGATTGAGAAGCTGATTGCACTATGTAGTCAGCACAAAACTGCACTGGCCAGCAACGCGTTGGCGGTGCTCGCCGATTTTGCGGCATCTAAACGATGCTTGTCACTCCCATTGCAAATTGGGTTGCTAAAGCAAGATTGCGGCCTCACGGTAGACGAACAAAGAGCTATTTCTCGTGCAGCCAGCGCCCTGGCACTTCGCTACAAGAAAAAAGTACCAGAAGATCAGTATGATCATGAAAAGGAACTCCAGGGCGCGATTTCAAGCGCCGCGCTAACGGCCTTGATCGTCAATTCGAGGCAATCAGCCAAGCGCTTACTCAGTTTGTATCAACCCAAAAGGCCATCAAGCTACGACTATGCAGAGCGGCATGGTTTGAACAGGGTATGGATGCCTGTCCAATCCTCGTGTTTGGCGGCTTGGTCTTCTGGTAAACAATTGTCATTTCACAACTTGATGCCGGACGAAGTGAAGATAGGGCGGAAGACTAAGTCAATTGGTTCGGATGCAGAATTGAGAGAGTATCTTGATGGCCTTGTCACCACAAAGACCCACGAGAGAGGTCGAAAATTAAAACAGCCCGAAAAACGCAAGAAATTTTCAAGCCAAGAGCGCGACGAGATCGTAAAAGGTGTTTCGTGTGTTTTGAAGTTGGTCAAACCCCTTGAAAAGTGCGTTCTCAGCAAGAAACCGATTTCCAACGATGTCTTGATGGAGTTTTTGGCTACTTGGAAGCCTACGTTGAGACCAGATGTGCACTGGAGAGCTGAAACAGGTCGGGACAATGTCGCGCGCCACGTCGGTATCGGTCTTGCAAAGACCATTTTGCGTCATTGCGAATTCGTCAAAGAGAATGAAGCAAGAGAGCTAATTGCGGTCATCGAATCCAATAGATTTTCAGTGAGTGACAAGCTGGGTATTCTGACACTTTTGGCATGGAGAGCTAACTTGTCCGACATTGTCGGAAATTACGCCGCCAAGGTTGCAGAGGAAATTGTAGCTGACGACTATATCGAGCAAAGGGGCGAGTCATATCGCGAGTTGGCCACCTCATTGCTCTCGCTGAGTGTAGATGAAGCAAAGTCTTACTATGCTCAAGGTCTGGCGCAACTCGATCAGATGGGCGGCGACGATCATGATCTGATTTACTCGGCTATGCTCTTTGCTGAAAAGCAGCACGGGGGGTTCGTGAAGCCTGAACTCTCACATCGGTTCATGGGGCTCTGCCAAACTATCTTCCAGCATGAACCTTCCAAGTTTGGATGGGCATTGTTTGGGAGAGCCGCTTCTACTTCTATTGGCTTTCCTGCGTTTTATAAATTGATGCGATGGAATGATCAGGACGTTGTGGACTATTCGTACGGTTTACCACAATTTGCCTGCTATCTTGCCAAAGCCGGTCAACTAGACCCGCGCCGAGCTGCAATAATGCTTGCAGTGTGCGAAGATCACGGCTGGCACGAATGGGAGGTCGGCCAAGGGCTTGATGACTTGCTTTCGGCGGCAGCCCCTGAAGATAAGAGAGCAATATTTACTGCAATAATGGAGAAATTGGAGCGCGAACACAGCTTCGGCGGTTGGGAAGGCCTTTGGAAAAGTCTTGTTGAATGCGTGGATGCTCACGAAGAGATCAACGACGATGCATTGCGGGATCGCTTGGTAAATCTGCGTAAAGCAGCGCGCAAAAGGCAAGACATCGAGAACGCTCAGAGAAACAATTCCAATAGAACGAGCCCTGATCGCGACCTTCAAGAGTTGGGTAAGAAAAAGGATGAAGCCGCTAGAGAACTCGCTATTTCTGCAATTTGCGCGGATTGCAATTTTGTTTCGTCTGCGTCTCTAGACGAGGCTTTTCAAAAAGTTCAATCCTTCGAAGGGTTTCCATACGACAACAAAAACCGACTATTTCAAAAAATTGTGGAGACCTGCCCTTATGGCGAACGAAAAGGTTTCCTCGAAGCCCTTTGCGAAACTACTGAACTCGAATTCGACAACACTCTCGACTTGATGATTGAATGCATAGAGGCGTGGAGAAGTACTTCGGCACATGTACAGAACGGTATCAGAAGGTTTGTAGAGACCCTATTTGCCTTCAAGGGGTCCGGGTTGTTTGACCTGCGATATACGGGCATCTCTAGGCAAATCCATCGCCTTTCGACGTTGTGTGGTGATTCAAAATTTGTTTTGCAAATAGTCTTGGAAACCATCGCAAAGGAACGCCTGGAGCTTAGTGGCGACGAGTGGCTTCAGATTGCAACCAACCTGTCTAGCCATACCGAAGCAAAGACTGCACTAGAAGCTTTAGAAGAGTTGCTTTCAGGCTCCGCAGCCAATGTAGGAGATGAAATCGGTGAAGGCGCTTATCGTGCTGCATTCGCAGGAAAAGGTGACGAAATCGATGTAACCGTTGATCTCATTTGGCATTTATTGGGTGATAGTGATGCCTATGTTCGTTGGAACGCTGCAAGAAGCATAAAGACCATGCTTGATATGGGGTTGGTAGAAGATATTGAGCGCTTGTTGGATCGCTTCGATGTCGACCAAAACGCATCGTTAGCCTCCAAGGAGCACTATTTCGCATTTATGAATGCGCAACAATGGCTGCTAATGGGACTTTCACGCGCAGCACCTTATCACGCGAATCTACTTAGACCAGTCAAGGCGCGTCTTTTGACGCTCGCGCAGCGAGACGATTTACATGTGATCAACAAGCTTCATCTTGCGCGTTGTATCCAACACGTCGAAGGTCTTGGCACCAAAAGTTCCGAGTTGTCAGACCTTTGGAAGGAAGTTCAAGTGCCACATCACGGTTTCATTGAGCGTACCGATTGGCCGGAGCAAGTTGACCGTAGGATTGAGTTTGGTTTCGATTACGATTTTATGGACCACAAAGTTTCCAAGGTGGCTCGGCTCTTTAATCTTTCGAACGGAGAAGCCAACGATGCAATCGCCACTGAGGTCATCAAACGTTGGCCAAACACTAAAAACATGTCCGAGTTTCCTGGTCATGCTCGCTATCGAGGCGATGAGCGGTATGAAACATATCGGGAGCATATTCAGAGACACGCTCAACTCCACGCTGTAACCACTCTAGCTAGAATGAAACCCGTGATCCGACAGAGTTACGATTGGGAGGAAAGTGACCCTTGGAAAGAATTTCTGAAAGACCGAGATGTTTCATTCGAAGATGGTTCTTGGTTATCTGACCATAAAGATCGGGTTCCTAGCCAGGCATTGGAACGATTTTTAGGCGACCGCATCGGAGACCAAGAAACTCTGCAAGACAAGGAAACACTGTTCCACAAAATAGGTTTAGGTTGTGAAACTGAAAGTTCGTTTCTGCCGATCTACGGTCGTTGGACCTCTCCAGATGGAGTTTGTGTTAGCTTGTCTTCTGCGCTGGTCAAAACGAGGGGGGCCGTGGGTCAGTGTGCTAAGTTTTCCAAATCCGATTATCACGATCTTTGGCTGCCTATGTTCAGGTCAGATGGGTATTTTGATCGCCACAGGATGAATAAGCCATTCTCTCCGCTTATCTGCGATCCTGAATACTGGAGTATAGGCATAGATGATCATGATGAGTATGCTGCTCGGGGAGCAATAGCCCGCCCAAAGTTAGGGCGAAATCTCAACAAGTTTCTAGAATTGAAACATGATGATGATAAGCGAGAATGGCATAGCCGAGAAGGCGCACTAACGATCAAGAGCGAAGTCTGGGGTGAGTGGGTGCGGGACCCCGACAATCATCGCAGCAGGTATCAGAACGAAGGAAGCACCTTATGGGCGGAAAGCAATTGGCTTAACGAAGCATTGGCGTCCTGCAAATGCAGTATCGTGTTCAAAATTGATTTCACGAAGTACAAATCTAGCAAAAGCTACGATGAGTCTTCTGGTGTGAAAGCGATATATATCGGATTAAAACGTAGCGGGCAGGACCCACGCTTTTGGTTTGCCAAAAAAGCTTCGCAAACCATGTACTAGGCGGCAAATCTGATTTGCTGTCTTCGCCATTGAGGCAGTCCAGCACGATCCTGACCTTCTGTTCCGCAGAGTAAAGTTTGCGCTTCGCGCGACGAATGTCTTTTACGACTTTCTCGCCGCGGCTCTGCTTGGTTCCGGGTTTCTGTCTCATCTCCACTTCTTGGTGGCCACGATGTACCAGCAGCGCTATCGCCATTCATCAACTCCGCTAGACAGGAGAAAGGCCCCGGAAGAAATCCGAGGCCGTTTTCTCATATCACCAGCCTAAAATGACCTATTGAAACGTTTAGGTCATGTCACGTGAAACGCCACAACAAGCCCCCACCCCGCGCCTCAGCCACATTTCGAGTGTCCACAACTACGGCAGGTCATGCAGCCCTCAATCATCACCATATCGTATTGGCCGCAAGACGGGCAGGCCTTGCCGCGTGGGGCATCCATGTTGACCACCTGCGCCTGCGGGTCGGATTTCAGTCCCATCCCTTCCCCCTCAAGGAACCCGATCGCGATCATGTGCTGCTCGATCACGCCGCCGATGGCCGCCAGGATCGAGGGGATGTACTTGCCCTGCACCCAGGCCCCGCCGCGCGGGTCGAACACGGCCTTCAGTTCCTCGACCACGAAAGACACGTCCCCGCCCCGCCGGAACACGGCCGAGATCATCCGGGTCAGCGCCAGCGTCCAGGCGTAGTGCTCCATGTTCTTCGAGTTGATGAACACCTCGAACGGGCGACGGCGGCCACCGATGACGATGTCGTTGATCGTCAGATAGATCGCGTGCTCGCTGTCGGGCCATTTCAGCTTGTAGGTCGACCCTTCCAGCGACTGCGGGCGGTCCAGCGGTTCGGACATGTAGATGACGTCGCCACCGTCCAGCTCGTGCGGCGCGTCGGCGCTCTCGCCCGGCACCTTGTCGTCGCTTTCCGAAACGGTCAGCACCGAACCCGTCACCTCGTTCGGGCGATAGGTGGTGCAGCCCTTGCAGCCCTGGTCCCAGGCCTGCATGTACACGTCCTTGAAATCGTCGAACGAGATATCCTCGGGGCAGTTGATGGTTTTCGAGATCGAGCTGTCGATCCATTTCTGCGCCGCTGCCTGCATCTTGACATGCTCGGCCGGGGTCAGCGTCTGGGCGTTCACGAAATAGTCGGGCAGTTCGACGTCGCCGAACTTGTCGCGCCACATCTGAACGGCGTAATCCACCACCTCTTCCTCGGTCCGCGAGCCGTCTTTCTGCAAAACCTTGCGCGTATAGGCATAGGCAAAGACCGGCTCGATCCCCGACGACACGTTGCCCGCGTACAGAGAGATCGTCCCAGTGGGCGCGATCGAGGTCAGCAGCGCATTGCGGATCCCGTGCTCGCGGATGGCCTCGCGTACATCGTCATCCATCTGCTGCATCGTGCCGCTGGCCAGGTATTTCTCGGCATCGAACAGGGGAAACGCCCCTTTTTCCTTGGCCAAGTCGACCGACGCCAGATACGCGGCGCGGGCGATCGCGTGCAACCAGCGCTCGGTCTGACGCGCCGCCTCGTCGGACCCATAACGCAGGCCCAGCATCAGCAGCGCATCCGCCAATCCAGTCACACCCAATCCTATACGGCGTTTATCCTGCGCTTCAGCCTCTTGTTCGGCCAGTGGGAATTTTGACACATCAACGACATTGTCCATCATCCGGACAGCCGTGGCGACAAGTTCTTGAAGGGCCGCGTCATTCAAACGGGCGTTTGCCTCAAACGGTTCAGACACCAGCCGCGCCAGGTTGATTGAACCCAACAGGCAGGCCCCGTAAGGCGGCAACGGCTGTTCGCCACACGGGTTCGTGGCCGCGATGGTTTCAACGTAGCTGAGGTTGTTGGCCTGATTGATCCGGTCGATGAAGATCACGCCCGGCTCGGCATAGTCATAGGTGGCCTGCATGATCTTGTTCCACAGATCACGCGCCTGAACCGTGTGATAGACTTTGTCACCAAACACCAGTTCCCACGGTCCATCAGCCTTGACCGCCTCCATGAACGGATCGGTCACCAGAACCGACATGTTGAACATGCGCAGTCGGGCCGGGTCGGATTTGGCGGTGATGAACTGTTCGATATCCGGGTGGTCACAGCGCATGGTCGCCATCATCGCACCCCGGCGCGAACCGGCGGACATGATCGTGCGGCACATGGCATCCCAGACATCCATGAAGCTCAGCGGCCCCGAGGCATCCGCCGCAACGCCTTTCACGTCAGCGCCACGCGGGCGGATGGTCGAGAAATCATAGCCGATCCCGCCGCCCTGCTGCATGGTCAGCGCGGCCTCTTTCAGCATGTCGAAAATTCCGCCCATGCTGTCAGGGATCGTTCCCATGACAAAACAGTTGAACAGGGTCACCTGACGCGCGGTGCCGGCACCTGCTGTGATGCGCCCGGCAGGCAGGTATTTGAAATCCTCCAGCGCCTCATAGAATTTTTCTTCCCAGTGCCCCGGGTCGTTTTCCACCCGCGCCAGATCGCGGGCAATACGCCGCCAACTGTCTTCAACCGTTTGATCGATGGGGGTGCCATCCGCCTGTTTAAAGCGGTACTTCATATCCCAGATCTGCTCGGCAATGGGGGCGGCAAAGCGGCTCATTGGTGATTCCCTGTGCTGAAAGAGGTATCCAGACTAACTCAAATCACATACGCACCACAACACCTTGATGACAACTGGAACCAAACTACAATATAAAGATCATCCTCGGGACGACTCTGTGGGAAAGCTGTGGATAATTACGTAAACCTCATAAAACTCTCGGTCGGGTCGGAAAGCGTCGACACGCTGATGGCCTGGCAGGACAGCTATCGCCAGCGGTTCGCAGATGGCCTTCCACGCCACGTCACCCGCATGTGGCCCAAACGCGCAGCCGAAATACTCAACGGCGGATCGATCTACTGGGTCATCAAGGGCGTAATCCAGTGTCGGCAACGAATCCTGCGGCTGGATGAAGTGATCGGAGACGATGGTATCCGCCGCTGTGCCATTGTGCTGGACCCCAAGCTGCACCGCACCCAGAACGCCCTGAAACGCCCGTTTCAGGGATGGCGTTATCTCAAGCCTGAAGATACTCCTGCCGATTTGCCCAAAAACCGCGAGCAGGACGATGCCCTGCCCGACGATCTGAACCGCGCCCTGGCAGAAATAGGTGTGCTGTAGTTACCGCAGCCGATCCAGCAATTCGGACAGAACCTCTTTTTCCGTCGGATCATATTTTGCAACGCGACTGCGCCACAAAGTGGCCTGCGATTGCAGGATCAGACCGTCCGACAGGATCTTCAGATGGTTCGCGCGCAGGGTCTCTCCGGTCGAGGTGATGTCGGCTATGGCTTCGGCGGTTTCATTCATCACCGTGCCTTCAGTCGCGCCCTGACTGTCGACCAGCGTATAATCGGCCACGCCCGCTTCGGTCAGGAATTCCCGAACCAGACGGTGGTACTTGGTGGCGATCCGCAACCGGTGGCCGTGGGTCTTGCGAAACGCAGCGGCTGCCGCGTCCAGGTCATCAAGCGTATCGACATCGACCCAACATGCCGGGATTGCGATGATCAGATCAGCTTTGCCGAAGCCAAGCTGCGAAACCTCTTCAACCTGCTGTTCCCAGCGCGGCAGTTTCTCGTGCACCAGATCGATCCCGGTGACGCCCAGATGAATCCGCCCCGCCGCCAGTTCACGCGGGATCTCCCCCGCCGACAGCAGGATCAGAGAGACACCGTCGATCCCTTCAACCTTGCCCGCATATTCCCGATCCGACCCGCTGCGTGACAAGGTGATGCCGCGTTTTTCGAACCACGAGAAGGTCTTTTCCATCAACCGGCCCTTCGAGGGCACACCCAGTTTCAGGCTCATACAGCGCCCTCCTCGATCTCGAGCATCAGGTCGGGGCGCAACACGCCACCAACAGCCGGGATTTCGTCCCCGTTGCCCAATTGGCGGGTCAGCGCGTCATAACGCCCACCCGTGGCGATCGGAGGCAGGTCAGGCCGACCTTCCGCGTAAAACCCAAATACGAAACCATCGTAATATTCCATTGATGTCCGGCCGTAGGCGGCCTCGAAATCCAATCGCTCGACATCGACTCCACGCGCTTGCAGCGCAGCCACACGCGCCTCCAGCCGGTCCAGAGCGGGCGTGATCTGCGGCAGGTCCACCGCCACGTCGCGCAGCTGTTCCAGCGCAAATGGCATGGTCTCGCGCACATTCAGCAACGTTTCCAGCCCGGCCAGCTCATTGTCGGAAATCGGCGGCGTATCGCGGTCTTCACGCAGGGCTTCGATGCGCGCCGCGATTTCGGCCTTGCGGCGCTTGCCGATCATAGGGGCATCAAACGCCATCGGGTCGGCTGCGTCCAGCAGCGCGTT
Source organism: Ruegeria sp. YS9 (assembly GCF_024628725.1). Taxonomy (NCBI): domain Bacteria; kingdom Pseudomonadati; phylum Pseudomonadota; class Alphaproteobacteria; order Rhodobacterales; family Roseobacteraceae; genus Ruegeria; species Ruegeria sp. YS9. Next base: position 116,403 of record NZ_CP102410.1, on the reverse strand, counting down.
TCGCCCTTCCGGGGGCGGCTTGCGACCTGCAAACCGATCCAGCAAGATACGGAATCGGCGCGGTCTCCACAGGTGTCGCATCAACGCAGCCTTGCGACGGTCGGTTGTGCGCAGCCCCTCGACAGCAGCGGTGAGGATACCGATATCGCCGGTCGCCGCGCGCAGGGGCAACCCACGCAACTGGAGCGCCATCAGCGAAAACACCTCGGCATCGGCCCCGGCGGGGTCTTCCCGGTCAAAGACCTCATAGCCCACCTGGATGTATTCATTGGCGCGGTCGGGATCGTGCTCCTGACGGCGGAACACCTCGCCGGAATAGGTATAGCGCGCCGGTTCGGCCCCGTCGCGCATATGCATCTGCACCACCGGCAGGGTGAAATCCGGGCGCAGCATCTGTTCTCCACGCAGCGCGTCCGAGGTGACATAGGCCCGCGCGCGGATGTCCTCGCCGTAAAGGTCCAGCAGCGTCTCGGCCGATTGCAGCAGCGGCGGGTCGACGACCTGCGCCCCGGCGGCCTCGAAGCGCACGCGCATCATCGCGGCCCGGGCCTTGATCTGGGATCGGTTGGGCATGGCTCAGTCCTGACTGTCCAGAATCTCGCGCACCTTGGCGACCAGATCGCCGCGCGGCACCTCGAACTGGCTGGGGCGTTCCTTCCATTCCTCGAGCGTGGCGCTTTCGGCAATCTTGGCACCCAGGATCAGATCCTTGATCTGCACGATACCTTTGGCCTTTTCGTCGCCGCCCTCGATCACTGCAATCGGAGAATTCCGCTTGTCCGCGTATTTTAGCTGATTGCCGAAATTCTTGGGGTTGCCCAGATAGACCTCGGCCCGGATGCCAGCATTGCGCAGCTCGGCCACCATCGCCTGATAGTCGGCCATGCGGTCTCGATCCATGACGGTCACGACCACTGGACCCGTCGCCTGTGCGGTGACCCGGCCCTTTTCGCGGAGGGCGGCCAGCAGTCGGTCAACGCCGATGGAGATGCCAGTCGCAGGCACTTCCTGCCCGGTGAAGCGCTTGACCAGGTCGTCATAGCGCCCGCCGCCCGAGACCGAGCCGAACTGCCGCTTGCGGCCTTTCTCGTCAAAGATCTCGAAGGTCAGTTCGGCCTCATAGACCGGCCCGGTATAATAACCCAGACCGCGCACGACGGAAGGGTCGATCTGGATGCGATTGGCGCCATAGCCGCCTGCGGCCAGCAAATCGCCGATCTGTTCCAGTTCCGAGATGCCTTCGGCGCCGATCTTGCTGTCACCCACGGCCGCGCGCAGGTTGGCCAGCGTTCCGGCGGCGTCATCGGCCTTGGAGGTCAGGAAGGCGATCACCGGCTCGGCCTGATCGTCGGACAGGCCCACACCGTCGATGAACGCGCCCGAGGCGTCCAGCCGGCCCTTGGTCAGCAACTCGCGCACGCCCTGCTCGCCCACCTTGTCGAATTTGTCGATGGTGCGCAGAACGTCATCTCGCGCCGCCGCGTCCGTGCCCAAACCCATGGCCTCGAGCACACCGTTGAGGACCTTGCGGTTGTTGACCCGCACCAGATAGTCGCCGCGCGGAATGCCCACGGTTTCCAGCGTATCCGACAGCATGGCGCAGATTTCGGCATCGGCGGCCATGCTGGCCGTACCGACCGTATCCGCATCACACTGATAGAACTGACGGTACCGCCCAGGCCCCGGCTTTTCGTTGCGCCAGACCGGACCCATCGCATAGCGACGATAGGGCGTGGGCAGATCGTTGCGGTGCTGGGCATAGACCCGGGCCAAAGGTGCGGTCAGGTCATAGCGCAGCGCCATCCAGTCGCCATTGCCGCCGTCATCAAATTCCTGCCACGCAAAGACGCCTTCGTTCGGGCGATCGACGTCAGGCAGGAACTTGCCCAGCGCCTCGACCGTTTCCACGGCGCTGCTTTCCAGCGCGTCGAACCCGTAACGATGATACACGCCCGCAATCGTCCGCAGCATCTCGGTGCGCTGCGTGACCTCCTGGCCGAAATAGTCGCGGAACCCTTTCGGCGTGACGGCCTTGGGGCGGGGCTGTTTCTTGGGCTTGGCCATGTGGGGCGTCCTTGGGAGAGTCTTTGTTCCGCGCGCGGTCTATCCCATGGCCCGCATCGGGGCAAGGCGCGCTTTCTCTGGCCTTGGGCCGACTGTGTCGCTATGACCAGCGCAAGACAGGAGTCACTTATGCAGCATCTGGAAGAAGAGATCGCCCATCTGACCCGTACCGTGGACGAGTTGAACACGGTCGTCACCAGACAACAGACGGAAATCGACCGGCTGACCCAACGGGTTGAATTGCTGTTGCAGCGCGAAGCAGAACGGGCGCAGGAAGGATCCGGCGGCATAGTCCTTGGTGACGAACGGCCGCCTCACTACTGATACATTACAGCCCCAGTGTCGATTTCACGGCATTGTCCACGACACCACCCAACAAGGCGTTTTCGTCCCCGGCACAGCCCTCTTTCAAAGCGGCCAAAAAAGTTTCGCGCAAAGCGGCCTTTTCCTCGTCCGAGGTCGCGTGGGCCTCGATATCGACCTGTCGGTTGTAAAGCGACAGGGCCGTCATCTTCCCGACCACGTCCAGAATGTACTCTTCGTTCCCGTCAGCCTCTTCGACGACAGAGGCGCAGGTGTGATACATCACCGGCAGCGCGTTCTGCATCATCTGTTCGGCTTCCTCGTCAGCGAAGGCCAATCCGGGGGCTGCGATCAGCAAGGCAGAGGCCGCTCGCTTCAGCGAATTCATACGCATCTTCCTTCTCCTCCACTCACTTGGAATTCGCGCCGATCAGCGCACCAGCCACTGCACCTGCGGCAGCACCCTTGCCGTCGCCGATCAGGGCACCGACACCTGCGCCGATCACAGCGCCTTTGATCGTGTTTTCCTTTTTCTTGTCATCCGCCAGCCCAGCTGAGGCCGAAACCAAGGCCAGCGATGCCGCTGTTACAAATACACTCTTTCTGAACTTGAGACCTGCTATTGCCATAACAACGCCCTCCCGTGGCATGACCTAATGACATCTCTGTCAGGTCAGCCTAGCGAGGCGCTAATCAACTGGCAATAAAGCGGTGTCAGATCTCTTCGACGGTCATCACACCTTCAAGGGATTTGATCGCGCCCTTGATCTGCGGGTTGATCGGGAATTCGCGCCCCAGATCCATTTCGACATCGCCGGGCAGGCTTGGGTCCAGCAACATGAACTGGATTGGCCCCCGTGCGGCCCCTTTCGCGGCAGAGGCGGCGTCTTCCAGCACCTTGGCGACCGTTGGCACAGCCTGCGCTTCGTCAACGTAAATTCGCAGCCCGGTTGCCCCGGCCTCGGCCACGAGGGAATCCGCAGGGCCAACCGAGCGGCCCAGCAGCTTGAGCTGATCGGCTTCCATCGTCGCCTCGGCAGTCAGGACAACCTGCGCGCCGGTTTCCAGAAACTCGCGGCACTTCTCCAGCGTGTCCGAAAACAGCGTGACCTCATAGGCGCCGGTGGGATCAGACAGCTGAGCGAAGGCAAAGCGGTTGCCCTTGGCCGATTTCCGCTCCTGCCGACCGGCGACAACCCCGGCCATCTTCACTCCCATCATTCCCCTAGCTCGGACAGCATTAATCACTTCGTCCAGCGTCATAACGTCTTTACGTTTAAGCGCGGGCATGTAATCGTCCAGCGGGTGCCCCGACAGGTAGAAACCGATGGCCTTGAATTCCTCGCTGAGGCGCTCGGCCGGCAGCCAGTCCGGCGTCGGCGACAGGCGCGGTTCGGGCAGGTCATCTCCGGCCTCGCCGAACAGAGACACCTGATTGGAGTTTTTCTGTTCATGGATCGCCGCCGAATACTGCACCAGGCGGTCAAGGCTTTCGAACACGCGGCGGCGGTTCTTGTCGAGCTCATCAAAGGCCCCGGCACGCGCCAGCATTTCCAGCGGACGTTTGCCGACCTTTTTAAGATCGACCCGGCGGGCGAAGTCAAAGAGGTTGACGAACGGCTTGTCTCCCCTGCCCTGCACCACCAGATTCATCGCCTCGACGCCGACATTTTTGAGCGCGCCCAGCGCATAGACCAGCTGACCATCCACCACGTCGAAGGTCGCCAGCGAGCGGTTCACGCAGGGCGGCACGTAAGGCAGGCCCAGCCCCTTGCGGACCTCTTCGAAATATACTGCCAGCTTGTCGGTCAGGTGGATGTCGCAGTTCATGACGCCGGCCATGAACTCGACCGGGTGGTTCGCCTTGAGCCAGCCGGTCTGGTAGCTGACCACCGCATAGGCCGCCGCGTGGGATTTGTTGAAGCCGTAATTGGCGAATTTCTCCAGCAGGTCGAACACCTCGGAGGCCTTCTTGGCGTCCACCCCGTTCTTGGCCGCGCCGGCCTCGAATTTCGGGCGTTCGGCGTCCATCGCCTCTTTGATCTTCTTGCCCATGGCGCGGCGCAGCAGGTCGGCGCCGCCAAGGCTGTATCCCGCCATGACCTGCGCGATCTGCATCACCTGCTCCTGGTAGACGATGATGCCCTGCGTTTCTTCGAGGATATGGTCGATCAGCGGGTGGACCGAGGTGATCTCGCGCTGGCCGTTCTTGACCTCGCAATAGGTGGGGATGTTCTCCATCGGGCCGGGACGATACAGCGCCACAAGGGCCACGATGTCCTCGATGCAGGTGGGTTTCATGCGCTTGAGCGCATCCATCATGCCCGAACTTTCAACCTGGAACACCGCCACGGTTTTGGCTGCTGAGTAAAGCTTATAGGTCGCCTCATCATCCAGCGGGATGGCGTTGATCTGGTTTTCAGCCCCCTCGGCGGGTTCATAAAGCTCGGTTCCATCGGCGGCGATGTGCAAGGGACGCCCGGATTTGAAGATCAGGTCCATCGCGTTCTGGATCACGGTCAGGGTCTTCAGACCCAGAAAGTCGAACTTCACCAGCCCGGCCTGTTCCACCCATTTCATGTTGAACTGGGTCGCGGGCATGTCGGAACGCGGGTCCTGATAGATCGGCACCAGCGCATCCAGAGGCCGGTCGCCGATCACCACCCCCGCCGCGTGGGTCGAAGCATTCCGCAGCAACCCCTCGACCTGCTGGCCATAGGTCAGCAGGCGGTCGACCACTTCTTCCTCGCGCGCGGCCTCGCGCAGGCGGGGTTCGTCTTTCAGGGCCTTTTCGATCGAGACCGGCTTGACGCCTTCGACCGGGATCATCTTGGACAGGCGGTCCACCTGCCCATACGGCATTTGCAGCACCCGCCCGATGTCACGCACGGCGGCCTTCGACAGCAAGGCACCGAAGGTGATGATCTGCCCCACCTTGTCGCGCCCGTATTTCTGCTGCACATAGCGGATCACCTCTTCGCGGCGGTCCATGCAGAAGTCGATATCGAAGTCGGGCATCGACACCCGTTCGGGGTTGAGGAAGCGTTCGAACAGCAGGCTGTAGCGCAGCGGATCGAGGTCGGTGATCGTCAGCGCATAGGCCACCAGTGACCCCGCGCCCGAGCCCCGCCCCGGCCCGACGGGAATGTCGTGATCCTTGGCCCATTGGATGAAATCCGCGACGATCAGGAAGTAGCCGGGGAAACCCATGCTTTCGATGATGCCCAGTTCGAAATCCAGACGTTCCTGGTATTCCTCGGGCGTCACCGCATGCGGGATCACGGCCAGACGTTTCTGCAAGCCCTCATTGGCGATGCGCCGCAGCTCGGCCACCTCGTCATCCGCGAATTTCGGCAGGATCGGGTCGCGCCGATAGGCCATGAAAGCGCAGCGTCTGGCGATCTCGACAGTGTTTTCGATGGCCTCGGGCAAGTCCGCGAACAGGGTCGCCATCTCTTGTTGCGACTTGAAATAGTGCTGAGCCGTCAGGCGACGGCGGCCTTCCTGCTGGTCGACATAGGCCCCTTCCGATATGCAGATCAGCGCGTCATGAGCTTCGTACATGTCCGGCGTCGGGAAATAGACGTCATTCGTGGCGACCAGCGGCAGGTTCTTGGCATAGGCCATCTCGACATGGCCACGTTCGGTCAGGCGCTCGGCCTCGGGCTGGCCATCCTCACCCGGATGACGCTGGAGCTCGATGTAAAACCGATCGGGGAACATTGCCGCCAACCGATCGACCAACGCGTCGGCCGCCGGACGCTGACCCTGTTGCAGCAGCATCCCGACCGGGCCGTCGGGTCCACCGGACAGGCAGATCAACCCTTCGGATCGCTCAGCCAATTCTTCCAAAGTGACCTGAGGCAGTTGCCCGCCCTTGTCCACGTAGAGGCAAGTGCTGAGCTTCATCAGGTTTTCGTACCCGGTCTCGGACTGCGCCAGCAGCACCAGAGGCGCGGGTGTCTTCGGCTTCTCGCCGGGCTGGGCCTGCACATAGGTCAGATCGACCTGGCACCCCATGATCGGCTGCACCCCGGCCCCGCTTGCGGTGACCGCGAATTCCAGCGCCGAAAACATCGAATTGGTATCCGTTACGGCAACGGCTGGCATCTCCATCTTCTCGCACAGGCCCGGCAGCTTTTTCAGCCGCACGGCGCCTTCCAGAAGGGAATATTCAGTGTGAACGCGGAGGTGGATGAATCGTGGAGAGCTGCTCATGACGCCCAAGCTACCCCAGCCGGCTGCGCGACAAAAGGCGGAACCGCGCCACGTATGCCGCAAAAATATCGCCATTGATTATTCGGCTTTTTCAGAAGGTGCTTCGGGATTGACTGGGCGCCGCAATCAAAAACCGCTTTATTTACAAGTGGCTGCCCATTAATCAGACAAGACGGCAACAGGCCGTATACGTCTAATGGTGTATAACAGAGGCGGTTTTTCTTGCCAGACAAGCCGCGCTGTTTCTAACATCTCATGGCAAGCAATTCGCCCGCCACTCTTTCTACGTCGCATCGAAGGAGGGCCGCAGGGGCGCAACTGGGTAAGGCGACGGGTTTCTCGAATGAACATCACGTTTCTTCTGAACGGAGAGACAGTGGAGTTGGCTGGTGTTGATCCGACAGCCACCCTGCTGGATTGGCTGCGCGAAGATCGCGGTCTGACCGGCACCAAAGAAGGCTGCAACGAAGGCGATTGCGGGGCTTGCACCGTGATGGTGACGGATGACCAAGGCGCCAAGGCCCTGAACTCGTGCATTCTGTTTCTACCGCAATTGCATGGCAAGGCCGTCCGAACAGTTGAAGGCGCAAGTGGCCCGAATGGCGAAGCACACCCGGTCCAGCAGGCAATGGTCGATCTGCACGGCTCGCAATGCGGCTTCTGCACACCCGGGTTCGTCATGTCGATGGTGGCCGGGCACACGAATGGTGCAACGGACCATGACACTTTGCTTGCAGGCAACCTTTGCCGCTGCACCGGCTATGCGCCGATCATTCGCGCGGCGAAAGCGGCCGAGGAACAGCCCGTTCCGGTTTGGGTCAAAGATAGCCCACCTGCAACGATTGCCGCTTCGCGCATGCTGCCAACCTCATCCGACGAATTGGCCGCCGTGTATGCCGAGAACCCGAATGCGACTCTGGTCGCTGGTGCGACCGATGTGGGCCTTTGGGTCACCAAGCAACTGCGCGAGCTTGACCCGGCGATCTTCCTCAACCGCTGTGATGATTTGAAGAATATCACGCTCGGCAGTGAAGAAGTCCGCTTTGGTGCCATGGTCGACATGAATCGCATGGCAGATGCATTGGTCGATCTGCATCCGTCCTATGCCGAGATGATCCGACGCTATGCCAGCGTTCAGGTTCGCCATGCGGCCACGGTCGGAGGCAACATCGCCAACGGCTCGCCCATCGGGGACAACCCGCCCGCGCTGATCGCATTGAACGCGACACTGCACCTGCGCAAGGGCAACGATCGGCGGTCGATCCCGCTGGAAGAGTTCTTCATCGACTACGGCAAACAGGATCGGGTTCCGGGCGAGTTTGTCGAAGCCGTCAGCTTCCCGCGCCAACCAGATCGCCTGAAGGTTTACAAGCTCAGCAAACGGTTCGATCAGGATATCTCGGCCGTCTGCGGCTGTTTCAACATAACCGTTTCGGAGGGCAGCGTCACACAGGCGCGCATCGCGTTTGGTGGCATGGCCGGTACTCCGAAACGGGCAACCCATGTCGAGGCCGCTTTGATCGGCAAACCGTGGACTCGCGCGACCGTTGACGCCGCGCTGCCTTCCTTTGCCGACGACTTTTCGCCACTCACGGATATGCGCGCCTCGGCCCTGTATCGTCTGGAAACCGCCAAGGCGATGCTGCAACGGTTTTTCCTGGAAGATCAGGGTGAGATCACCAATGTGCTGGAGGTGTCGGCATGAGTGTGACGCAAGCCCTGCCCCACGACGCCGCCCCATTGCACGTTTCGGGCGCGGCGCGGTACGTGGATGACATCCCGACACCCAAGGGCACGCTGCACCTGGCCTTTGGCCTGAGCCCGATCGCCAGGGGCAAGATCACCGCAATGGATCTGTCGGCTGTCAAAGACGCCGAGGGTGTCGTGATGGTCATGACGGCACAGGATCTGCCATTTGCCAACGATGTCTCGCCCTCGATCCACGATGAGCCGCTGCTGTCGGACGGCTCGGTGCACTATATCGGTCAGCCCGTGTTCCTGGTCGTTGCCACCAGCCATCTGGCAGCCCGCAAAGCGGCGCGATTGGGTAAGGTCGACTACGCCGAAGACGTGCCGATCCTGACGATCGAAGAGGCGCTGGCCGCCGACAGCCGGTTTGAAGACGGTCCACGCATCTATGCCAAGGGCGATGCGGATGCGGCCATTGCCAATGCACCGCATGTGATCGAAGGTTCGTTTGAACTGGGCGGGCAGGAGCATTTCTATCTGGAAGGTCAGGCCGCGCTGGCCGTGCCGAATGAAGGTGCGGATATGCTGGTGCACAGCTCGACCCAGCACCCGACCGAGATTCAGCACAAAGTGGCCGACGCTCTGGGCGTTCCTATGCACGCCGTCCGGGTCGAGACCCGCCGCATGGGCGGAGGATTTGGCGGCAAGGAAAGCCAGGGCAATGCGCTGGCCGTGGCCTGCGCGGTGGCCGCGCGGGCAACCGGCAAGGCGTGCAAGATGCGCTATGACCGCGACGATGACATGATCATCACCGGCAAGCGCCACGCTTTCCGCATTTCGTACAAGGCCGGGTTCGATGAGCATGGCCATATACAGGGCGTCTCACTCCACCACTATGCGATCTGCGGCTGGGCGCAGGACCTGTCGTTGCCCGTGGCGGACCGGGCGATGCTGCACTCGGACAACGCCTACCTTTTGCCGAACGCCCGGATCGAAAGCCACCGGTTGAAGACCAACACCCAATCTGCCACGGCCTATCGCGGGTTCGGCGGCCCCCAGGGCATGGTCGGCATCGAACGGGTCATGGACCATGCCGCGCATGAACTGGGTTTGGATCCCGTTGAGCTGCGCCGTCGGAATTACTATGCACCCGCGCACGCCGTGGCCGAGAGCACACCGACAGAAAAACCACTGGGGCATCCCGATCCGCACGAAGACCTGACCAGCCGCGGCGCCGTTGAAATGGGCGACGCACCGGTGCGTCCTCTGCCCGCCGGCGGCAACACTACACCCTATGGGATGGAGGTCAGCGATTTCGAACTGCACGGCATGACCGAGGCGTTGCTGAAATCCAGCGACTATGCCGCGCGCAAGGCGGCCATCGCGCAATGGAACGCCGAGAACAGCGTAATCAAAAAGGGCATCGCCTTTTCTCCAGTCAAATTTGGTATCTCGTTCACGCTGACCCACCTCAATCAGGCGGGTGCGCTGGTACATGTCTATCAGGACGGATCAGTCCACTTGAATCACGGTGGCACCGAGATGGGCCAGGGCCTGTTCCAGAAGGTCGCTCAGGTCGCCGCGTCGCGCTTTGGCATACCGCTGGAGATGGTGAAAATCACCGCAACCGACACGGCGAAAGTACCAAACACGTCTGCGACGGCGGCATCTTCGGGAAGTGACCTGAACGGTATGGCGGTGAAGGCCGCTTGCGACACGATCCGTGATCGGATGGCCGTCTATCTTGCAGAGCGTCATCAGGCCGATCCATCGACGGTCACGTTCACGGATGGACATGTTTCGGTTTCAGAAGAACGCTACACCTTCGCCGAAGCCGCCGCACTGGCCTATCAGGGGCGCGTCAGCCTGTCGGCCACGGGCTTCTACAAAACACCCAAGATCGAATGGGACCGGATCGCCGGGCGCGGTCGCCCCTTCTTCTACTTTGCCTACGGCGCTTCCGTTACCGAGGTGGCGGTGGACACTCTGACCGGTGAAAACCGCATTCTGCGAACGGATATCCTGCATGATGCGGGCGCGTCGCTGAACCCGGCGCTGGACATAGGTCAGGTCGAAGGCGGTTATGTGCAGGGCGCGGGGTGGCTGACGACCGAGGAACTCGTGTGGGACGGCAAAGGAAACCTGCGCACGCACGCGCCCTCGACCTACAAGATCCCGGCCTGCTCGGACCGGCCGGACATCTTCAACGTCACGCTTTGGGATGGCGAAAACCGCGAGGACACGATCTATCGCTCGAAAGCTGTGGGCGAGCCGCCTTTCATGCTTGGTATTTCCGCATGGCTGGCTCTGTCGAACGCAGTTGCCGCCTGCGGAGACAGATACCCGGCCCTGAACGCTCCGGCCACGGCCGAAGAGGTTTGGCGCGGGGTCCAGAGGATGAAGGGAGGCATCTGATGGGATTTGACCTTGAGGCTTTGAGGGAGGCGGTCAAAACCCACGGGAAAGTGGTTCGGGTGGTCATCGCCGGGATCAAAGGGTCGTCCCCGCGCGAGGTGGGTGCTGCAATGCTGGTCTGGAAAGACGGGCAAAGCGGAACCATCGGCGGTGGAACGCTGGAATACCAGGCCGCAGAGGCCGCACGAACGCAAACAGTGGCCACGCGCCTGACGCATCACACGCTGGGACCGGACATGGGGCAATGTTGCGGCGGAGCAGTCTCTTTGTTCAGCGTGGTCTATGATCTCAAGACGGTTGAAACGCTGGATGATACGATCATTGCACGATCAGCTTCGGGGGGCGCCATGCCTCTTTCCGTCAAGCGAATGCTGGCGGCGGCACGCAGTCAGGGCATTGCACCCGAACCGCGCCTGATCGACGGCTGGATGATCGAACCGGTGCATAAACCGGCGCGAAACCTGTGGATCTGGGGCGCAGGTCACGTCGGGCGGGCGCTGGTGGATGTTCTGTCCCCCCTGCCCGATCTTGCGATCACTTGGGTCGATACCGGCCCCGAGCGCTTTCCCGACGTGATTCCCCAAGGCGTGACCGATCTGCCAGCGACGAAACCGGCCGACCTTGTGCGACATGCACCGGCCAATGCCGAGCACCTTGTGCTGACTTATTCACACAATCTGGATCTGGAACTGTGCAACAGGCTGCTTTTGCACGATTTCCGCTTTGCGGGGCTGATTGGCTCGGCTACCAAATGGGCGCGGTTCCGATCGCGATTGGCGGCCCTTGGGCATCCGCCCGACCGGATAAGCCGGATAACCTGCCCGATTGGTGACCCGTCGCTGGGCAAACACCCGCAGATGATCGCCGTGGGCGTCGCAGCGCAACTGCTGCGTCCGGCCCGGCAGAACGAGTTGAAGAAGGACCTGAGCGCGTGACCACTCCATTGCTGAGCCTGCAAGGGTTGACCAAAGCCTATCCCGGTGTCGTGGCCAATGATCAGGTGTCCTTTGACATCGGTGAGGGCGAAGTTCACGCCTTGTTGGGGGAAAACGGGGCCGGGAAATCCACGCTGGTCAAGATGATCTATGGGCTGGTGAAACCTGACAGTGGCACCATGCTGTTGCGCGGTCAGCCTTTTGCGCCGCCTGAACCCCGCGCCGCGCGGGCTGACGGAATTGCGATGGTGTTTCAGCATTTTTCGCTGTTTGACGCCCTGAACGTGGCCGAAAACATCGCCTTGGGGATGGAAAACCCGCCCGCCATGGGTGATCTGGCCTCGCGCATCCGCGAAGTGTCCGAAACCTACGGCCTGCCGTTGGATCCGTTCCGCACTGTGGGCGATCTGTCCGCCGGCGAACGCCAGCGTGTCGAAATTATCCGTTGCCTGCTGCAAGACCCGAAACTGCTGATCATGGACGAACCGACCTCGGTACTGACCCCGCAGGAGGTCGAGATCCTGTTCGAAACGCTGAACAAGTTGCGGTCCGAGGGCACGTCGATCCTGTATATCTCGCACAAGCTGGAAGAGATTCGGACCCTGTGTGACCACGCCACGATCCTGCGGCTTGGGAAAAATGTCGGCGAGTGCGTCCCCTCTGAGACCTCGGCCCGCGACATGGCCGAACTGATGGTGGGAACGGCCCTGCAAACCCCGGAACGTTCCGGGCGTGATTTTGGCGCAGTGGCGCTGGATGTCAGCGGGCTGTCGGTGCCTTCTCCGTCAGAATTCGGTACCGCATTGCGCAACGTGCATTTGACCGTCCGCAAGGGCGAGGTTCTGGGCATTGGTGGTGTTGCGGGCAACGGGCAGGATGAATTGCTGGGCGTTTTATCTGGTGAAATCCTGACGACGGCCGATGCGATCAAATTCAACGGTCAGGCGATCGGCAAGCTGGGTCCGACCGCGCGACGCAAACTTGGCGTGTTGACCGCGCCCGAAGAACGGCTGGGCCATGCCGCTGCCCCGAACATGAGCCTGACCGAAAACGCCCTGTTGACCGGTTCGGTTCGAGAGGGTCTGGAAAGCAACGGCTTTCTGAAATGGACCGAGACCAGGAGCTTTGCGGAGAAGATCATCGAGGTTTTTGACGTCCGGACACCCGGCCCGGACAACGCGGCACGGTCTTTGTCCGGGGGGAACCTACAGAAATTCGTGATCGGACGCGAAGTGCTGCAAAACCCGGATGTGCTGGTGGTGAACCAGCCAACCTGGGGCGTGGATGCCGCAGCGGCCGCGTCGATCCGGCAGGCAATCCTCGACCTGGCGGCAAAGGGAACGGCGGTTGTCTGCATCTCTCAGGATCTGGATGAGTTGATGGAAATCTCGGACAGCTTTGCTGCGCTGAACGAGGGCCGCCTGAGCGCGCCACGTCCGACGACCGGACTGACAGTGGACGAGATCGGTCTGATGATGGGCGGTGCCCACGGAATGGAGGTGGCGCATGTGTGATCTGTTGGGCCGCCTTCGGCGAGAGTATTTGAAAAAAGATGAAGAAGTCAGGGGAACGAGCTGATGATTGTGCTGGAGAAACGTCCTCAGCCTTCCAGGGTCTGGTCTTATGCGACGCCGTTGGTTGCAGTTTTGGCGACGATGTTTTTTGGTGGTTTGTTGTTCGCCATACTGGGCAAGAATCCGGTCGAGGCCATCGGCACCATCTTCTGGGAACCTCTTTTTGGTGAATTCGCCTTTTATTACCGCCCGCAGCTGCTGGTGAAAGGCGCGCCGCTGGTGCTGATCGCCATCGGCCTTTCGTTGGGGTTTCGGGCAGGCATCTGGAACATCGGGGCCGAAGGCCAGTATATCATGGGCGCCATCTTCGGTGCGGGTGCCGGGCTGGCATTCTACCCGCTTGAGGCATGGTACATATTCCCGATCATGGTCATCGCAGGTGCCTTCGGTGGCTGGCTGTGGGCAATGATCCCGGCTGTTCTGAAAGTACGCTTCGGCACCAACGAAATCCTCGTGTCGCTGATGCTGGTTTACGTGGCCGAGCAGATGCTGGCCTCGGTTTCGCTGGGGTTGCTGAAAAACCCCGAGGGGTTCGGCTTTCCGGGATCGCGCAACCTGCAATCTTATGAAAGTGCTCACAATGCTGAATTGATCATCGGTTCCGGGATGCACTGGGGTGTGGTCGCGGCTTTCATCGCGGTGATTTTTGCCTATGTGCTGCTCAATCGTCACATGTTGGGCTTCCACATTCGTTTGACGGGTGAAGCACCCCGTGCGGCCAAGTTTGCGGGTGTAAACCCCGCCCGCCTGATCCTGTTCTGTCTTGGGATGTCCGGCGCTCTGGCCGGTCTGGCCGGGATGTTCGAAGTATCCGGGCCTTCGGGTCAGGTCAGCATTGATTTCAACGTCGGCTATGGTTTCACAGCAATCATCGTGGCCTTTCTGGGCCGCCTGCACCCGGTAGGCATACTTCTTGCCGGGTTTCTGATGGCGCTCACCTATATCGGCGGTGAAATCGCGCAGTCTCAGCTGGGCCTGCCAGCCGCTGCCATTCAGGTGTTCCAGGGCATGCTTCTGTTCTTCCTGCTGGCCTTAGACCTGTTGACCAACTACCGCATCCGTGCGGCCCGAAAAGAGGTAGCGTGACTCATGGATCTTGGCCAAATCAACCCCGTACTTCTGGTCGCCTCACTGATGGTGGCCGCAACGCCCCTGCTGCTTGCAGCAATCGGAGAGCTGGTCGTCGAAAAGTCAGGTGTTCTGAACCTGGGCGTCGAAGGCATGATGATCGTGGGTGCGATCAGCGGCTTTGCCATCTCGGTCGAGACCGGCTCGCCCTGGCTGGGCTTTGTCGCTGCCGCCATCGGCGGCGCTGTTCTTTCGCTGCTGTTCGTCTTGCTGACGCAGTTTGCATTGGCCAATCAGGTGGCCAGCGGTCTGGCTCTGACCCTGTTCGGCCTTGGGTTCAGTGCACTGATCGGGCAGAGCTATGTGGGGATCAAACCCCCCAGTATGGGCGACATCCATATTCCGCTGATCAGCGATATCCCGGTTGTCGGCCCGATCCTGTTCCAACATGACCCGATCCTGTACCTGGGCATCGCGATCACGGCGGCCGTCTGGGCGGTGCTGAAATACACGCGTGTTGGTCTGATCCTGCGGGCCGTCGGTGAAAACCACGATGCCGCGCATGCGCTTGGCTACAAGGTGATCAAGATCCGCATTCTGGCCATCATGTTCGGCGGCGCCTGCGCCGGTCTGGGCGGGGCCTATATCAGCCTGATCCGCGTGCCGCAGTGGACCGAGGGCATGACCGCCGGTGTCGGCTGGATCGCATTGGCCCTTGTTGTCTTTGCAAGCTGGAAACCGTGGCGGGTCCTGCTGGGTGCCTATTTGTTCGGCGGCATTACCGTGTTGCAGCTTAATTTGCAGGCCGCAGGCGTTGCCATTCCCGTCGAGTATCTGGCAATGTCGCCTTATATCATCACGATCCTTGTGCTTGTGATCCTTTCGGCCGACAAGAGCAGCGCGCCTGCTTCGCTGGGCCGGATATTCCATGCCTCACACTAGGGGCCAACAGTACCAATTTGGGGAGTAACACATGAAATTCACCGCACTTCTGACGAGCGCCGCCATGGCGCTGGGTCTGGCCTCGGGGGCCATGGCCGAAGACAAGACCAAAGTCGGTTTCGTCTATGTCGGCCCGGTCGGCGATGGCGGCTGGACCTATGAACATGACAAGGGCCGGCAGGCCGTTGAAAAAGAGTTCGGCGACAAGGTTGAAACCGTATTCGTTGAATCGGTTCCCGAAGGCCCGGACGCCGAGCGTGTGATGACGCAGATGGCGCTGGAAGGCGCGGATCTGATCTTTACCACTTCGTTCGGTTACATGGACCCGACCATCAACGTGGCCAAGAAATTCCCGAACGTTAAATTCGAGCATGCAACCGGCTATAAAACCGCCGACAACGTCTCGGTCTACTCGGCCCGCTTCTACGAAGGCCGCGCGGTTCAGGGCCACATTGCCGGTAAAATGACCAAGTCGAACATCATCGGCTATATCGGGTCCTACCCGATCCCCGAGGTGATCCGCGGCATCAACTCGGCCTATATCCACGCCAAGAAGGTGAACCCGGATGTCGAGTTCAAGATCGTCTGGGCCTACACGTGGTTCGACCCGGCGAAAGAAGCTGACGCCGCCACCGTTTTGATCGAACAGGGCGCGGACGTAATCCTGCAACACACCGACTCGACAGCACCGCAAGCAGCGGCGCAAGAGGCCGGCAACGTGATCACCTTCGGTCAGGCATCGGACATGAGCGAATACGCACCGCTCCCGCGTGTGTCATCGATCATCGACAACTGGGCCCCCTATTACATCGCGCGGACTAAAGCGGTAATGGACGGGACATGGACATCCTCCAACACCTGGGACGGTATCGGAGCAGGAATGGTTGAAATCGGCGAGATTTCGGACGCGGTTCCCGCAGATGTCAAAGAAGAGGCGCTGGCCCTGAAGGCGGCGCTTGCAGATGGCAGCTATCACGCGTTCACCGGTCCGCTGAAGAAGCAGGACGGAAGCGACTGGCTGGCTGAAGGCGAAACCGCTGACGATGGCACGCTGGCTGGCATGAACTTCTATGTTGAAGGGCTGGAAGGCGAGATTCCGCAGTAAGCTCTTTCATCAAGGAATGAATTAGGCCCGCACCTGGTCTGCGGGCCTTTTTTATGCGCACCGGCATCGGGCAACATCTGGTTAGCGTGAATGACGTTCGCATACCGCCCGGGTCGATCAAGCCCTGCCCTGCGTTCGCCACCCCACCAGGCTGAGACAGGCAAACAAAACAGCGGCCACGCAGACTATCGAAGGCCCCGCCGGAGTATCGAACACATAAGCCGCTCTGAGCCCCGCAATCGCGGAAAACGCGCCTATTGCGGCCGCTATCAATGCCATTGATTCGGGCGATCGGGCCAGATTTCGTGCCGCCGCCGCGGGAATGATCAGCATCGCCGCAATCAGCAATACCCCCACGACCTTGATCGCAACAGCCACGGTTACCGCCAGAGACAGGGTCAGGATCAACTGTTCCCGTCTCGGGTCGAAACCACTGGCATAGGCCAGTTCCTCATTCAATGTGGCCGTCAAAAGCTGAGCCCATCGCCAGGCGATCAGCGCCACGACAAGCGCGGCGCCGCCCCAGATCGCCAGCAGATCCGATCGGGAAACCGCAAGAATATCCCCGAACAGATACGCCATCAAATCTATGCGGACGCCGGACAAAAACGAGACAGCAACCAGACCGAAGGCCAAAGCGGAATGCGCCAGGACCCCCAGCAGCGTGTCCATCGCATAGCCACGACCGGCCAACAAGGTGACCGTCAGCGCCATAATCAGTGCAACGGCCAGCGCTCCGGTGAAGATCGACATCTGAAATGTCAGCGACAGGGCCACGCCCAGAATTGCGGCATGTGCGGTTGCGTCACCGAAATACGCCATGCGGCGCCACACCACGAAGCACCCAAGAGGAGCAGCCGCAAACGCAACACCAATACCTGCAAGCGTTGCCCGCATCATGAAATCGTCAAGCATCATTCCGCCGCTTCCTGAGGGTTTGCATCATGGTCGTGATTGTGATCATGCTCGTGCCGGTACAGGGCAAGCGCACCGCCTGTTCCCGTTCCGAACAAGGCCCGGTATTCGGGTGCCGAAGCGACCACCGCCGGCGATCCTTCACAGCAGACATGCCCGTTGAGACAAATCACCCTGTCCGAGGCGCTCATGACCACGTGCAATTCGTGACTGATCATCAGGATTGCACATCCGGTTTCGCGGCGTACGGCCTCGATTTGCTGGTAGAAACTCGCCGAACCGCGCTGGTCCAGCCCTTGGGTCGCCTCATCCAGCAGCAGAAGGTCAGGTTTGTTGATCAGCGCCCGCGCCAGCAACACACGCTGAAACTGACCGCCCGACAGTTGCGACATCTGACGTTTCAACAGATCCGGGACGCCCGCCGTTTCCAGCGCCTCGACGCATTGGCGACGTGAAACGCGATCCGTCAGGCGCATGAACCTCTCGACCGAGATTGGCAAGGTGGGATCCACATGCAGTTTCTGCGGCACGTATCCGATCTTCAATCCGGGTTTCAGTGATACATGCCCGGCACATGGCCTGGTCGCGCCAATGATGGCGCGCAACAGGCTGGTTTTACCCGATCCGTTTGGCCCGACAATGGTGACGATCTCACCAGGTTCGACTGCCATATCCACATGGCTCAGAACAGTATTGGCGCCGTAGCGCACACTGAGATTCTCGACACAGACGAGCGTCATTTTCAGGCCTTTTCGGTGCAGTCGGGGCAAAGTCCCTCGGCTTCTACAACCGTTCGCTCGATCTCGAAACCCGCAGCGCGCGCAGCAGCACCAAGAACACCTTTAGCCGGCGCGGACTGCGCCTCGGCAACCGCATCGCACTTCCTGCAAATCATGAATGCCGGAGAATGCGACGCGCCGGGATGAGAACAGGCGACGAACGCATTCAGGCGCTCGATCTTGTGAACGAACCCGTTTTGAACAAGGAAATCAAGCGCCCGATAGGCGACCGGTGGTTGAGATCCGAACCCTTCCTCTCGCAATCGGTCAAGGATGGCATAGGCACCAAGGGCCCGATGCTCTTGCAGCAGCATTTCCAAGACCTTGCGGCGAACCGGCGTCAGGCGCAGCCCCTCGCCCTTGCACCGTGCCTCGGCGGATAACAACGCCGTTTTGACGCAAGTCTGGTGGTCATGTTCCTGAAACCCGACCGGGGCCGCCTCATCGACAGAGACAGGATTCGTATCACTTGTCATGTTATTTCATATCATGTATTGCCACTCGTAACGTTATAAAATCACACAGAGGGTCTGATGTCCAGAAAGCTTCTTCCAGTTTCGATCACGGTTGCATTGATGGGAGGAACCGCCATCGCGGACGTTCCGAACGTTGCGGTCGATATCGCGCCGATCCACTCGCTTGTTTCCCGGGTTATGGACGGCGTCGGAACACCGGCCCTGATCGTCGCACCAGGTGCCTCGCCTCATGAATACAACCTGCGCCCGTCCGAGGCGGCCGCATTGCAGGATGCCGATCTGGTGTTCTGGGTGGGAGAAGACCTGACACCTTGGATGGAAAGTGCCATCGAAACCCTTGCCGACAGTGCCACGGTCACGTCCCTACTTGACGCCGATGGTACGGTTCTTCTGGAGTTCCGCGAAAGCGCCGTTTTCGAGGCACATGATCATGCCGGCGAAGAGGAACATGATCATGAAGATGAGCACGTCGAAGAAGACGGGCACGATCATGATGATCATGAACATGGTCACGACGATCATGCAAAGGATGATGACCACGAGCATGATCACGACGACCACGCCAAGGATGATGACCACGATCACGAAGAACATGCCGATCAAGAAAAGCATGATGAGCATCACGATCACGCGCATGGCGAGCACGATCCACATGCATGGCTTTCACCCGCAAATGCAGAAACCTGGCTGAACCTGATCGCCGCACAGCTGTCGTCTGCCGATCCGGACAATGCAGGTGCATATTTTGCCAATGCCGCAGCCGCGCGCGCGGAATTGGCCGCGCTGTCTGCACAAGTGGCCGAGACGCTTGGACCGGTTCGCGGAGGAAGCTTCGTCGTGTTCCACGACGCCTACCAGTACTTCGAAGACGCATTTGACTTTCCAGCCGCAGGTGCGATTTCCATCGCCGACGCCTCGGACCCGAGCCCGGCTCGTATCGCCGAGATTCAAAGCCGTATCCGCGAAGAAGGTATCAGCTGCGTTCTGGCCGAGCCACAGTTCAACCCCGGCATCGTCAAAACCGTGCTGGACGGGACCGAGGCCAAAACGGGCGTCATCGATCCGCTGGGCTCTGATCTGGAACCCGGAGCGGATCTCTACCCGCAAGTCATTCTCAACATGGCAAAAACTCTGGCCGAGTGTCTCTAACCCCGTTGCAAACCCGGCTCGGGTTGAGAAACCGGCCGGGTTCAACCTTTCAGGAGACAGGGCGGATCAGCTCGCAGACCGAAATAACCAGCAGCTGCATCATGTCCGACGGCAATGTCAGGGAAACCTGACACTGCCGCTTCTCTGACCCAACGTGTTGCAACCAAACGATCCTTCAGGAACACATCTCAATCGCCAACGCGCTTGTCAGATCGCCTCGGAAACGGATTGGTCTCACTCCTTGAGACGTGCTTTTAGGAAGGTGATTTCAATCCCAGCTTTTTCAGGGCTGCATCCGCTGCCCGCGTCCACCTTTCCCGAAGGGCAGCGTTGGTGCTGTGGCGCAAGCCAAGTGATCTCAGATGCTCAAATCGTTTCGGGTCATCCCTCCCGAAAGACACAGCTACGCGGGGCCACCAATAGTCCACAGCGTCTTGCATATCTTGCGACTCTCCGTTTTCAACCAGCTTCACAGCACCTTCCAACGCCAGTTCGCCGTGATGCGCCTCGATCGGCGCGATCTGCCGGAAAGCCTCGGCGAGTGGTTGATAAGAGACGGTCGAGAACTCCGCCAGTTGCTCTGCCACGGCACGGCTCATCAGCAGGTTCATGACGACGGCGTCAGTCCAACCGGCAATCGGATAATTGAACACCGCAAGCCGCATGTCATGTTCGCTGCGGGTCGCGCCGATATCCGCTTTTCGATCCAACCGGGCAGTCCAGGGGTGATGCGTGGCATAACGATCCGTGTCGGCGCCGAACTCACCCATGATTTTCAGAACCCGGTCCGCGTGGTCCGTCTTTTCCAGCACGATCTTCGCCGCCGCGATACGTTCCTTTATGCCAGGGCCCTGGTTGATGACATCAGCAAAGCCTGCGGCACCTGCGAGTTCGCTGTCCACAAACGTAGCCATCAGTTTCATCAGCTCGGCGCGGTAACGCGGCGGTACGTTGGTCGGATTGGTCAGCACTCCGCCTGCGGCCAGGTAGCTGTCGAGTGTCATGGCGTCGGTCATTGATCCTCTCCCTTTACTGGTCGTAGTCCACGACCACGCGGTCGGTCACCGGGTAAGCCTGACAACTCAGCACGTAACCTTTTTCGACCTCGTAATCTTCCAGCGCGTGATTGGCGAGCATCTCGACCTCGCCCTCAAGAACACGGCAGCGGCAGGTCGAACAAACCCCGGCTTTGCAGGCGTAAGGCGCATCCATGGCATTTTCCAAGGCTGCATCCAGAATGGACTGATCTTTCGGCAAGGTCACGGTCTGCGTCGCGCCATCCAATGTGATCAAAGCGCTGGTCTGGTTTGCCTGCGTGCCTGCGTCGGCCGCACTTGTCTCGCGCTTGGCCCGACCCGGCTGGGCGCTGGCAAAGAGTTCGAACTTGATCTGGCTGTCCTCAAGACCGTGTTCCCGCAGAGCGGCGGCAATACCCAGCATCATCGGCTCTGGTCCGCAGATGAATGCGGTGTCGGCAGTCTTGACATCGATCCAGTGCTTGAACAGCTCGCGGCATTTTTCCTGCGTTACCAGACCGGTGAACAGGTCAATCTCCTGCGCGTCCGTTTCCAGAATGTGGATGACGTTCAGCCGGCCCATATAGAGGTTCTTCAGATCCTCCAGTTCTTCACGGAACATGATCGTGTTGATGCCCTTGTTGGCATAGATCAGCGTAAAACGGGATTTGGGTTCGCGGGCCAAAGTGGTTTTGAGGATCGACAGAACAGGCGTGATCCCCGATCCGCCGGCAAAGCCAAGGTAGTGTTTTTCCGCATCCGCATCGATGGGTACGTGAAAATTGCCCATTGGTGGCATCGCCTGCACGACGTCACCTATGTTGAGCTCTTCATTTGCCCAGCTTGAGAACGCGCCACCCTCGACGCGTTTTATGCCGACCTGAAGAACACCGTCATCCTTGCCGGCACAGATGGAGTAGGAGCGGCGCAGTTCTTCGCCGTCGAATTCGCGCCGGAACGTCAGGTACTGGCCGGCGGCGAAGTCGAACTGATCCGCTGCGCCGTTAACGGGTTCAAGCGTAACAACAACCGCATCGCGGATGGTTTTGTGGATGTCGGTGACTTTCAGGTCGTGAAAACGTGCCATCCGGTGCTCCTCCTCAGATGCACTTGAAATAGTCAAAGGGTTCCAGACAGTCCGTGCAGCGCCAATGGGCCTTGCACGGGGTCGAGCCGAACTGGCTGACCTTTTCGACTGCTTTGCTGCCGCAATGCGGGCAGCGATCCGGGCCGCCCGCGGGTTGCGGCGGCGCAATTCCATAGTCTTCCAGCTTGGCGCGGCCTTTTTCGCTGAGCCAATCGGTGGTCCAGGCGGGTGAAATGCTGGTTTCTATGCGCAGATCCCCGATGCCGTGATCGCGCAGCGCGGTTTCGATATCCAGACTGATGATGGATGTCGCCGGGCAACCGGAATACGTTGGCGTGACGGTTACGACCAGCGTGTCAGCATCCCAGCGCACATCGCGCACTATGCCCAAATCCACGACGGAAATCACCGGGATTTCGGGATCGGGCACGGCATCCAGCCAGCTCCATATCTGGTCAGTCGAGACCCGCATCCGCTTTTACCACTTTGCTCCGGGATAGGCGCGTTGCAGCCATTGCATCTGCGTCAGCAGATGGCCCAGATGTTCGGTATGCATGCGCCCGTCGCGGCCGCCTTTATGGGCAAAACGGCTTTCCGGAATACTCAGCGTTGCCTGATTGAGGACCCGCTCAACCAGCGCGTCGTATTCCTCTCGCAAATCCGCCGGGTTCGGCGCGATACCTGCGGCGACCATCTGGGCGTCAACCTCGTCGCTGGCAAACATCTCGCCCACATAGGGCCACAGGTAATCCAGTGCGTCCTGCATCCGGGCATGGCTTTCCTCGGTTCCGTCACCAAGCCCCACGACCGTGTCGCCCGAACGTTCCAGATGGTAGGTAACTTCCTTGCTGGCCTTGGCGGCGATTGCCGCAACCCGCTGGTCCGAAGATGCCATCAGGCGTCCCAGCATGATCGAGTGCCACGCATCGAACAGGAATTGACGCATCAGCGTACGGCCGAAATCGCCGTTCGGCACCTCGACCAGCAACACGTTGCGGAAATCCCAGGCGTCGCGCAGGAAAGCCAGATCGTCGGCGCTTTTGCCACCATCGGCCTCTCCTGCAAGGCCCAGCCACATCTGGGTCTGGCCAATCAGGTCCAGCGCGGTGTTGGCCAGCGCTATGTCTTCTTCCAGAACCGGCGCATGGCCGCACCACTCACTGACACGATGCCCGAGGATCAGTGTGTTGTCCCCCATCCGCAGCAGGAATTGCAGAAATGCCTCATCCCGGGTCATCACATTGCCCCCACTTCATCGGGAATGTCGAAGAAGGTCGGGTGCCGGTACACCTTGCTTTCGCTTGGTTCGTACAGCGGGCCTTTGTCGCTGGGCGATGACGCCGAGATATTGTTGGCTTCGACCACCCAGATCGAGACGCCTTCGTTGCGGCGGGTGTAGACGTCGCGCGCGTTCTTGATTGCCATTTCCGCGTCAGGGGCATGTAGCGAACCGACATGTCGGTGGCTCATCCCATGCTGACCGCGGATGAAGATTTCCCACAGGGGCCATTCGGTATTCATCGGGTATCCTCCTCAGGGTAAGCTTATTCAGCAGCCAGATTGCCGGCCTTTTTCTTGCGGGCGTGGGCCAACAGCCCGTCACGGACCCACTTGCCGTCGTCCCATGCCTTGTTGCGCGCGGCCAGCCGGTCCACGTTGCAGGGGCCGTTGCCTTTGATCACGTCAAAGAACTCGGACCAGTCGGGTTCCGTAAAGTCGTAATGCCCCCGCTCTTCATTCCACTTCAGATCCGGGTCAGGGATCGTCAGGCCCAGATATTCAGCCTGCGGCACGGTCTGGTCGACGAATTTCTGGCGCAGCTCGTCATTGGTGTTGATCTTGATCTTCCACGCCATCGACTGGGCCGAATGCACCGAGTCCTTGTCGGACGGGCCAAACATCATCAGTGACGGGTACCAGAAACGGTTCATCGCATCCTGGGCCATCTTGCGCTGTTCCGGCGTGCCTTCGGCCATCTTGCGAATGGCATCGTACCCCTGGCGCTGGTGAAAGCTTTCTTCCTTGCAGATGCGGATCATCGCGCGCGAATACGGCCCGTAGGACGTTCTTTGCAGCGGCACCTGGTTCATGATCGCCGCGCCGTCAACCAGCCACCCGACGGCACCGATATCGGCCCAGTTCAAGGTCGGGTAATTGAAGATCGACGAGTATTTCATGCGGCCATCCAGCAGCATCTCGGTCAGCTCATCGCGGCTGACACCCAGCGTTTCGGCGGCACAATACAGGTAAAGACCATGCCCGGCCTCGTCCTGCACCTTGGCGAGAAGGATCGCCTTCCGCTCCAGTGTCGGCGCGCGCGTGATCCAGTTGCCTTCGGGCAATTGACCCACAATCTCGGAATGAGCGTGCTGGCCAATCTGACGGATCAGCGTCTTGCGATACCCGTGAGGCATCCAGTCCTTGGGCTCGATCTTGATATCCGCGTCGATCCGCGCCTGGAATTCAGCAAGCTTGTCCGGATCTTCATTCGACGCTTCGGATTCTACCATCTGAGCATACATGTCCCGTCTCCTCCGTTACACGCGTTCAAGTATAAGGGCCGCACCCTGCCCGACACCCACACACATGGTGCACAGGGCATAGCGCCCGCCGGTACGTTTCAATTGATAGGCCGCGGTCAGCACAAGACGCGCACCGCTCATGCCAAGGGGATGGCCCAGCGCTATCGCACCACCATTGGGGTTCACGTGGGCCGCGTCGTCGGGAAGACCCAGCTCGCGCAATGTGGCAAGGCCCTGAGACGCAAACGCCTCGTTCAGTTCGATCACGTCCATCTGATCAACGCTCAGCCCTGCCCGGGCCAACACCTTGCGGCTGGCCGGTACCGGACCGATGCCCATCACACGTGGCGCAACACCCGCAACCGACATGCCAACCACTCGGGCCATCGGGGTCAGACCGTTCTTGGCTGCTGCGGCCTCATTCGCCATCAGGATCGCCGCCGCACCATCATTCACACCAGACGCATTCCCCGCCGTCACAGTCTTGTCGGGCCCGTTCACACCTTTCAGACCCGCGAGTTTTTCGGCCGTTGTTCCCGGGCGCGGGTGCTCATCCGTATCAACGACAATCGGATCGCCCTTGCGCTGGGGAACCGAAACCGGGGTGATTTCATCCTTGAACACCCCAGCCGCGTGCGCGGTGGCCCAGCGGGACTGGCTGCGCGCGGCAAAGGCATCCTGGTCTTCCCGGCTGATACCATAGTCTTCGGCGACATTGTCAGCCGTTTGCGGCATGGAATCGACGCCGTATGCCTGCTTCATCTTCGGGTTCACGAAACGCCAGCCGATCGTGGTGTCGTACACCGCATTGCTGCGGGTAAACGCCGAACTTGCCTTGGGCATCACGAACGGCGCGCGTGACATGCTTTCCACGCCCCCCGCGATGGCCAGATCGTAGTCGCCCGCCTTGATGCCGCGCGCCGCCATTCCCACAGCATCCATGCCGCTGGCACATAGACGGTTCACCGTCGTTCCCGGAACGTCAATCGGCAAACCCGCCAGAAGAGCAGCCATACGCGCAACGTTTCGGTTGCTCTCGCCCGCCTGATTGGCATCGCCATAGATCACGTCGTCAACACTGGCCCAGTCGACCTGAGGGTTGCGCGCCTTCAATGCCGCCAACGGAAGAGCAGCCAGATCATCTGTGCGGACCGACGATAACGCCCCTCCGTACCGTCCGATCGGAGTGCGCGTCGCGTCACAAATGAAAGCGTCCATCTTAGAGTACTCCTGTTCCCACGGAACAATATCAACCGTCTGGTCGGTTAATAAATCCTCCCCTGATTCGATGCAAGACTTATGTTACTCAATCTTCTCACATGTCGCACATCCTGTAACATTAAAGGTGCCTTCTGACCGAAGCGGTTTTTGCGACGGCACAAAACAGCGCAGTCACTTTTTGATTATGGCAGGAAACCCAACAGCTCGCCCGAGCTTTGCCCCGCTGTGGGTCAGTCCATCAGCTCGGCTTCCAAGTTCGATAGCGAGGGGCGCGGCAGCCTTTCCAACAAGTGCGAGACAGCTTCTCTGCACGCCGCACCTTTCCAGTCGTCCGGCAGGAAAACCGGCGGCAGGCTTGGATGGCGCAGAACGATGCGTCGCCAGGCGTGCACGACCAGAACACGCAGAACCGCCGAACGCATCGGATCGCCCGCCCCCTCTGCGGGCAAAAGCCGCTCAACAACCTGAATGGCGTCCCAGAATTGATCATAGGCGGTTTTCAACGGCTCCGGCCCGCACAGGTCGCGAAGCCAGTTCGGGACGGAGATCGTGTCGCTCTCGAAACCCAGAAGCTCCTCAAGATCATCCGGCATCGGCCCGGGCGCCATGGCCGTGGACGCATTCAGCGAGAAGTAATCCCCTGTCAGCATCAGATCCGACAATTCCTTCCGGGAACTTTCCGAGTTGCTGGCGATAAGAACATGCCAGATATCCGGCATGTTCGAGTCGCGGGAATAGATACGCGGTGCGGCTGCAACGCTTTGACGGCGACCAAAGCTGGTCAGCCTGTGCACACTGTTCCGACCGACGCGCGTGCTTTCAATCCAGCCTTCCTTGCGCAACCGATGCAACGCAACCCGTGTGGCCTCGGCCCTGATCCCCGCCAGACGCGTAAGCGCCGTGATGAGTGATCCACTGATCTGATCCGACCCATCCTGCGCCAGATCGCCGAAAATCGTGACCAGAACTGACCACACCCGCTGGGTGCCTGTCGTAGTCAGCCGGCTGACACAGGATTCAAACCAATCTGGAGCAGTATCTTTCATTTGCCCAGTATAATCGGGCCCGAAGGAAATGCCATCCGGCCCCGCACGCCCAGTTTCGTACAGGGTCAGGATTTCGCCAACGGGGTCGGTTCAGTCAAGCGCTGTCGGGCAAAACAAGTGATCCGCCAAAGTGGTGCCACCTGTGCTCCGCCCGCGTTGCGCGCCGCTCTATTTGGCGTGCATGTCACGTTTGCGGTTGCGTGTTCGTTTCGTGGCCTCTTCCGAGCCGTCGTGATAGGTTCCGAACCACTTGTCCCAGGGCATTTCCGCGTTGCCGTAATTGCATTCGTAATACCGGTGATGCAACTGGTGGAAGAACGCCCCGATCAACAACGCCTGACGATCGCGCGCCCAGATGGCCTCGTACCCGGAATGAGACGAGGCGGCGCCCAGCATAAGCCAATAGCCCAGAAAGATCATGTGCACCGGGTGGCTGGGCAATACCAACACGATAAGGATGGCGCTGAGATACCCGAAAGCCTCGACGGGGTGCATCGACATGCCTGACCATGGGCCGGTGTTGACGTTGCGGTGATGCACGGCATGAACATGCTTGTAGATGAATGGCTGGTGCAGAAGCAGGTGTACAACGTAGAAATGAAAGCTCTGCCAGATCGCCAGGGTCGGGAACAGCAACACGAACCAGACCGGATGCGCCGCGAAGCTGAGCGTGGCGATATAGTTGTTGGCATACATCCAGCGCAGAAAGCACTCCAGCATCGACAGGAATGTCGCGCCAAAGACCATCGAATGGTAGATGTTGTCCCACGTCTGATAGCCGAACTTGTACAAAGCGTTCTTGCGCTTCATGTAAGGCCGTGGGTCGTATTTCAGCAGCTTTCCCTGCCCGTCGACCCCATAGAACCACATGCGCAGGCCACCGGCGATGATCAACAGCAGCACCCAGTTCCGAATGAATACCCATGACACCCAGCCCGGGGCAAACGAGGCCTGCCCGACACCGACGGGTTGTACCCAGAAGGCCACCAGGAAGGCCAAGGCCAGAAAGATCGAGCGGTCCGAGAACTGAAGCCAGTTCTGCCAAACCCATTTCGCCAGGACGCCGGTTTTCGGCGGCCAGTTCCAGTACGGGGCGTATTTCACCGGCAAGTTCGGGTGCCAATGCCATTCGCGGCTCATGGGGCCGGGCTCGGGGGGTGCTTTGGTGGTGTCCTGAGGGTTCCCATCTGGGGTCGTCACGTGATTGTCCTTTCCTGAATAAAGTCGCCTTTTTCAGGACCAAGCCGGAGGCGGCTCGTAAGGATGTTTGCGTGATGGCCGGCGATACATGATGTGACCTATTCGCGGGACGGGCGGCGGTTGTCGACCGCTTTGCGCGACCTGCCCCGCCCATCCGGTTTCTTGCGGACACCGGCACCGGAAAACGAACCGCTCCCCTCAGAAACGGCGGCACGAAAAACGGCCAGACGTTCCAGCCGATTTGCTTCAGGCGTGATGCAGGATCCGCCCATGTCGGCGAATGCAATGGCGCAAGAATGACGACCCGCCATGGCGTAGACCCGTTTCCTGCCCGCCGCGCACCGCCCTATTCGGCGGCCTTCAGGTCAGATCCTTGCGGGATCACTTCGTAACCGGGCTCTTCCGGTTCATCGTCCCGCATTTCCGATGGGAACCCCGGCGCGCGGATATCCAGCCCGGTTTTGTCTTCAAGCCGGCGGATGATGTTGGGGGAAAACTCACGAGGGCCGTATTTCTCGATCCCGTCCCTGAAAATCTCGATCATCAGCGGATTGATCTCCAGCGGCACCCCGGCGCGATCCGCGACCTCCTGAAACAGGCCGATATCCTTCAACACCAGGTCCATCGTGAACGAGATATCGCGAGATCCGTTTAGGATAACCTGGCTTTCGGTTTCATGCACGAAGGATGTCCCCGAACTGATCTTCATTGCCTCATACGCCGTGTTCAAGTCCATTCCGGCGGCCTTGGCGACGACAAGCGCCTCTGAACAGGTGATCAGGTTTGCGGTGGCCAGATAGTTGGTCAGCACTTTCAGCACCGAAGCAGATCCCAGCTCACCGGTATGAAGGATGCGACGCCCCATCGTGGTCAGAAAGGGCAGAATACGTTCGAACGTGGCGCGATCACATCCGGCAAAAATCGAAATGTTGCCGGTATCCGCCCGATGACACCCGCCCGAAACCGGACAATCGACGGCAGCGCCACCGCGTTCCTTCACCATCGCACCCAGACGCTTGACCTCTGCTTCATCCGTCGTGGACATTTCCATCCAGATTTTGCCCTCGGTCACTTCGGGCAGCATGTCCTGCATCACGGCGTCCGAAGCCGCCGGAGAAGGCAGGCAGGTGATGACCGCATCACAATCTCGCATCAGTTGTCCCGGATTCTCGGCAGCCTTTGCCCCGCGGTCGACGAAACCTGACACCAGGTCAGAGCTCAGATCATGTACGGTCAGATCAACGCCATTGCGCAGCAAACTGCCACTGAGTTTCCCGCCGACATTTCCAAGGCCGATGAATCCAACTTTCATACCTGCGTTCCCTTTCCGGTGGCCAATCAGAGGACCAGCACTGTTTTCCCTGATGAAATTTACGGGCGTTGAATGCAGCGTGTAAAACGAATAAACATCGCCGGTATCCATAAAATTTTTTGGTGCTGGAAATGTCCAAATCGCCCAATCTGGTCTGGCTGCGGTCTTTTGACTGTGCCGCACGGCATATGAGCTTTACTGCTGCGGCAGAAGAACTTGGCATCACACAGACGGCCTTGAGCCTGCACGTCCGCTCATTGGAAGCTCAGCTGGGCTGTCCTTTGTTCTTTCGCGCCGCGCGCAACCTCAGCCTGACAGAGGTCGGGCAGGCCTATGCGTTTTCAGTTCGGCGCGCCTTGGGCGATATCGACCTGTCAACCGCAAGCCTGTTTGGCTCCAGTCAAAAGCACGAGCTGGTCGTGCGTGTGCCGATTTCCACGGCCAGCTTGTTCCTTGCCGGCAGATTGCCCGAGTTTTCACGCACACACCCGGGTGTGTCGATCAGGTTGGTTTCAAATATCTGGGCAGAATCCGCAGGCAGGGAAAACGTCGATGTCGAACTGCGTTTGGGGAACGGGGAATGGAACGACGGGCCGTTCAGCAAGATCTCGGATGAGCGCATCGTTCCGGTTGCTGCCAGATCACGAGAACGGAAATGGCCTTCGACGGAAGAACTGCTGGTCAAGCCCCAGATACAGATCTTGGGATTTCAGGACATGTGGCACCGGTATTTTTCCGCTTTCGGCACAGAGTATTCTCCTGCGGCGTCTGCCTTCACCGTGGACACGACAATTGCCGCCGTGGACATCGTGGCGGAAGGTGGAGGATACGCGGTAATCCTTGAGCGCTTTGCCAGAACGGCAATCGAGGCCGGAAGATCCATCGCGATTGTCGGGGACGCCATTCCAATCGAACAGAGCCATTTCCTTGTCGATGGCCAGAGATCGAACGCGAACTCTGCGGCAAAACAGATGTTTGAAACCTGGCTCAAACAGGTTTTTGCCTGAGACGTGCCTGCGGGCAATGAGTTCGATCTTCTGTATTTGCCCAGTTACGCGCGTGCCCGCGTCTGCTTGCTGATCCAGTTTGCAAAAGCCTGAACCGCGTCGTTCTTCTGACCAGTTGGCGTCGCAATGTAATAGGCGCTGTTCGACGTGTTGGTGATCTGGCCGATTTCGGTCAGAACGCCGGACGCCAGCTCTTCTTCTATCAGGTAAGAGGGCAGAATGGCGGCACCCAAACCGACGACGGCGGCCTCGATCAGCATCGAGAACTGGTCAAACCGCATCCCCGGAAAAACCGCCCCCGGATCCAGCCCGAGCTGAGAGTGATAGGTGGACCACAGCTCGGGGCGCGAGGTCAGATGCAAAAGCGGCAGATCAAAGGTTTGCGCGCGGGTGTCCAGCCTGTGACGTCTCAGCAGCGCGGGTGCTGCCGTGACCACCAGATGCTCGGGGAACAACCTGCGCAGTTGCGCACCCGGCCAATCCTCCTGCCCGAAATGGATGGCCAGATCCATGCGTCGTTCTTCAAGGCTGAAAGGAGTCGTGTAGGAATGCAGATCCAGTTCGATCCCGGGATGGCGCGTTTTGAAATCCGGAAGGCGCGGCACCAGCCACCGTGTCGCAAAGGTGGGCAGGACGGCCAGGGTCAACAGCGACGCACCGTCTCCGGCTGCAATTGCACGGTTGATCGTACCACTGAGACGCTCAAGATCACCTGCCAGCTCGTCCCGCAAGGCCCGCCCCGCTTTCGACAGGCGCACGGCCCGACCGACCCGCCGAAACAGCGTAACGCCAATCGCGGCCTCAAGCTCTCGGACCTGACGGCTGATCGCGCTTTGGGTCACGCCAAGCTCCTCGCCCGCCATGGTATAGCTTTCATGGCGCGCGGCGGCTTCGAAACTGCGCATGAGCGCAAGAGATGGAAGTGAATTGATCCGGGGCATGACATTCATGAGTTTTAGTCACTGAAAGGATACTTATTGGCGTATTTTTATCAAGTGACTTTCTGGCTAGAACCGAACCTGTTTGCAGAGGAAGGTTCATGGTGTTCCAGCGCGCTGACCGGTTGAACGGTATCGAATTGTCGGAAATCGTCCAGATCTCAGAGACCGCCGCCCGCCTGCGCGTCCAAGGGCTTGATATTCTGGCGCTGTCAACCGGCGAACCGGACCTGCCGACACCGCCCCATGTGGTCGAAGCTGCGCATTCAGCGGCACTGGAGGGCAAAACCAAGTACCCGCCCACTGCGGGTGTGCCTGCGCTGCGCACGGAAATCGCCCGACAAGCGGGGGCCGAGATGGCTCAGGTCATCGTTTCAACAGGCGCGAAACAGGTGATCGCGAATGCCATGCTGGCCAGCCTTAACCCCGGCGACGAAGTGATCATGCCTGCACCTTATTGGACGAGTTATTCCGATATTGTCCGGATGGCAGGTGGGGTGCCGGTGGTTTTGCCCTGCCCGATGGAGCAGGGCTTCAAACTGCTGCCTGAACAATTGCAGGCCGCCATCACGCCGCGCACCCGCTGGCTGATGCTGAACTCGCCCTCGAACCCGTCGGGCGCGATTTATTCGAAGGCAGAACTTGCGGGGCTGGCAGAAGTGCTGGAGCACCACGCGCAGGTCTGGGTTCTGGCCGATGAGATTTATCGCCATCTCAGCTTTGCACCTTTCACGTCCGCAGCCGAGGCCGCCCCGGCGCTGACCCATCGCGTGTTGATCGTCAACGGTGTGGCCAAAGCGTGGTCGATGACCGGATGGCGCATCGGCTGGGGGATCGGACCGACCGATCTGATAAGCGCCATGATCGCTGTTCAGGGTCAGGTCACATCGGGGGCATGCTCGATCTCGCAATGGGCCTCGCTGGCCGCGATCCCTTGCGAACCCGAGTTGCTGGAGGAGCGTCGCGCCCTGTTTGTCGCGCGCCGCGATCTGGTCGTCGACGGGTTGAATGCCGTGCCCGGGCTGCGCTGTTCCACCCCGGACGGGGCGTTTTATGCCTTTCCGTCCTGCGCTGGCCTGCTGAAGGAACAAGGCGGGCCATTTGACAGCGACGCGGAATTCTGCACGTGGTTGCTGGAAGATGCCGGCGTTGCCCTGGTGCCCGGCCGCGCCTTTGGGATGCCGGGCCATTTTCGCCTGTCGTTCGCTTATGCCGAAGATACAATTGCAGCGGGCCTTGCACGTCTGAAAACCGCTGTGGAAAGGAAACTTGCATGAAACCTCAATCCGCCCCGCACCTTGGCCCCTTCACCTGGGACGACCCGTTCCTGATGGAAGACCAGTTGGCCGAAGACGAACGCATGGTTCGTGACGCTGCACATGCCTACGCGCAGGACAAGCTGCTGCCTCGGGTAACTGCCGCGTTTGCCAATGAAGAAACCGACCCGGCCATCTTTCGCGAGATGGGTGAGATGGGTTTGCTGGGGACAACCATCCCCGAGGAATATGGCGGCATTGGGTCCAGCTATGTGACCTATGGCCTGGTCGCGCGCGAGGTCGAGCGTGTGGACAGCGGCTATCGCTCGATGATGTCGGTGCAGTCCAGTCTGGTGATGTATCCGATTTACGCATACGGCACCGAAGAGCAGCGCCAGAAGTACCTGCCCAAACTGGCAACCGGCGAATTTATCGGCTGCTTCGGGCTGACGGAACCCGATGCCGGTTCCGACCCCGGTTCGATGAAGACCGTCGCAAGGAAAACCGAGGGCGGCTATGTGCTGAACGGGTCCAAAATGTGGATCTCGAACGCCCCGATCGCCGATGTGTTCGTCGTTTGGGCCAAGTCCGAGGCGCATGGCGGCAAGATCAAGGGCTTTGTTCTGGATAAGGGAACGGCGGGATTGTCGGCCCCCAAGATCGAAGGCAAGCTGTCTCTGCGCGCCTCGATCACCGGTGAGATCGTGATGAACAATGTCGAGGTCGGCGAAGACGCCCTGCTGCCCAATGTCGAAGGTCTGAAGGGCCCGTTCGGCTGTCTGAACCGTGCGAGGTACGGCATTGCCTGGGGGTCGATGGGGGCCGCCGAGGCGTGCTGGCACGCGGCCCGGCAATACGGGCTGGACCGCAAACAGTTCGGACGTCCGCTGGCGCAGACACAACTGTTCCAGCTGAAGCTTGCCAACATGCAGACCGAGATCACGCTGGGCCTGCAAGCCGCGCTGCGCGTGGGTCGCCTGATGGACGAGGCCCGCGCCGCGCCCGAGATGGTCAGCCTGATCAAACGGAACAATTGCGGCAAGGCGCTTGAGATCGCCCGTCATGCCCGCGACATGCATGGTGGCAACGGGATCAGTCAGGACTTTCACGTGATCCGTCACATGGTGAACCTTGAAACCGTCAACACCTATGAAGGCACCCATGATGTGCACGCCCTGATCCTGGGCCGTGCGCAGACAGGTCTGCAAGCCTTCGCCTAAGGACATCAGACATGGATCGCGCCGCAATCGTGCATGACAATTTCCTGCGCCGTGTTGCGGCGCGGGACTTTCCCGAAGGGTCCGCACCGGCCGGACCGCTGAGCGGTCATGAAGCCGTCGCGCTCTACAGGGCGCAATGCCTGAGCCGGGCGCTGGACCGGCAAAGCCGCGCGATGCAGAAGGCCGGTCAGGGGTTCTATACAATCGGGTCGTCCGGACATGAGGGCATGGCGGCCGTTGCCGCAGCCCTGCGCCCGACCGATCCGGCCTTTCTGCACTACCGCGATGCGGCCTTTCAGATTGCCCGCTCGGATCAGGTGCCGGGCCAAAGCCCGACATGGGATATTCTGCTGTCCTTTGCCTCGTCTTCCGAGGACCCGATCAGTGGCGGGCGTCACAAGGTTCTGGGATCGAAAGCGCTGTGCATTCCGCCGCAGACCTCGACCATCGCCAGCCATCTTCCCAAAGCGGTCGGCGCGGCATATGCCGTCGCCGCTGCACGGCGTCATCGCCCTGAGCATGCAGACATGCCCGAGGATGCCATCGTATTTTGTTCCTTCGGGGATGCCTCGGCCAACCACTCCACCGCACAGGGCGCGTTCAACACGGCGCAGTGGACGTCCTTTCAATCTGTGCCTCTGCCCCTGATGTTCTGCTGCGAAGACAACGGGATCGGCATCTCGACCAAAACGCCGAAAGGCTGGATCGCGGCCACTTTCGCCAACCGTCCGGGCCTGAAGTATTTCTCGTGCGACGGGTTGGATTTGTTCGACACCTACCGCGTCGCGCAACAGGCGGCCGACTATGTGCGCAGCCGAAAGAAACCCGCCTTCCTGCATGTTCGGACTGTTCGTTTGTACGGTCACGCCGGGGCCGATATGCCAACCACCTATATGCCAAAGGCCGAGGTTGAGGCCGAAGAGGCCAACGACCCGCTGCTGCATTCCGTGCGCCTGCTGGATCAGTGCGGCGCGATGAGCCCGGACCAGGCGCTGAGCGTCTACAATGATACCTGCGCCCGGGTCGCCCGCGTGGCCGATCAGGCCATCACACGCCCGCGCCTGCAAAACGCAAAAGAGGTGATGGCCAGCCTGATCCCGCCCGCACGCCCCTGCCCACCGACCAACGGCCCAACCCCCGAGCGTCGGGCCGAGGTGTTCGGCGGAGATCTCAAGGCCCATTCCGAACCGCAGATCATGTCGCGATTGATCAACTGGGCCCTGACCGATCTGATGCTGGAACATGGCGAGATCGTCATGATGGGCGAAGATGTAGGGCGCAAAGGCGGCGTTTACGGCGTGACCCAAAAGCTGCAAACACGGTTTGGCCCTGACCGGATGATCGATACGTTGCTGGACGAACAGTCGATCCTGGGCCTGGCGATCGGCATGGCTCAGAACGGGTTCACGCCAATGCCGGAAATCCAGTTTCTGGCGTATCTTCACAATGCCGAGGATCAGCTGCGTGGTGAGGCCGCCACCCTGCCCTTTTTCTCGAATGGTCAATACACCAACCCGATGGTCGTGCGCATTGCCGGGCTGGGGTATCAAAAAGGGTTTGGGGGACATTTCCACAACGACAACTCGGTCGCTGTATTGCGCGACATTCCGGGCCTGATCCTGGCCTGCCCGTCGAACGGTGCCGACACCGCGCGGATGCTGCGTGAATGCGTGCGCCTCGCGCGTGAAGAACAGCGGCTGGTCGTCTTCCTCGAACCCATCGCGCTCTACCCGATGCGGGACCTGCACGAGGCCGGGGATGGCCGCTGGATGCAAACCTATCCCGATCCTTCTGAAAGGATCGGCTTCGGCGAGGTGGGCGTGGACGGTGACGGTGACGATCTGGCCATCGTCACCTTTGGAAATGGCGTCTATCTCAGCCATCAGGCGCGCACGGCCTTGCAGGCCGACGGGATCAAGACACGGATCATCGATATGCGCTGGTTGTCCCCTTTGCCCAAAGCGGCACTGACACGGGCCGTAACCGGGGCCAAACGCATCCTGATCGTCGACGAAACCCGCCACCATGGCGGCGTGGCCGAAGCTTTGATGGCGCATTTCCACGAAACCACCGATGTGCCGCTGGCTCGTATTACCGCCGAAGACAGCTTTATCGCAACAGGCCCGGCCTATGCTGCAACCATGCCATCGAAAGACAGTATCGAAGCCGCCGCGCGATCCTTGATGGAGGCCGGCACATGAGTTCCGCCAAACAGACTGCCGTCGTCATCTGCCCTGGCCGGGGTACTTACAACAAACCCGAACTGGGTATCTTGAGCCGGCAATTCAGCGACAAGGCCCTGCTGCGGCGCTTTGATGACATGCGGCGCGCGCGGGGACAAGATACCCTCAGCGAACTGGACGGTGCCGCCCGATATTCCATTGCCAAGCACACGCGCGGCGACAATGCATCTGCTTTGATCTATGCCGCTACTCTGGGCGATTTCCGCGCCATCAACCCTGACAAAATCGAAGTGGTTGCGGTGACGGGGAATTCGATGGGCTGGTATTCGGCGCTGGCCTGCGGCGGTGCGCTGTCAGCCGAAGGAGGGTTCGAGGTGGTCAACACCATGGGCACTCTGATGCAGGAAAACATGATCGGCGGCCAATTGATCTATCCCTTCATGGATTCCGACTGGCATCCTGACCGGGTCCGCAAGGCAGAGCTGCTTGCCTTGGTGGATGACATTGACCGAACCGATGCAACGCTGACGCTGTCGATTGATCTGGGCGGCATGTTGGTGCTTGCAGGCGATGACGCCGGTTTGGCCGCGTTCGAAAAGGCCGTACCGGTGGTTCAGGAACGTTTTCCCATGCGACTGGCCAACCATGCCGGGTTCCATTCGCATCTTCAGGCTCCGGTCTCGGCGCAGGGCCGCACGCAACTGGGCGCTGGCCTGTTTCGGCAACCGGACCTGCCCCTGATCGACGGTCGCGGCCGGATATGGTGGCCCGGAGCGTGCGACCCGAATGCGCTTTGGGATTACACATTGGGCCACCAAGTGACCGAAACTTATGATTTCACCCATGCCATAGCGCAAGCCGCGCATGAGTTCGCACCGGATCTGTTCATTGTGACCGGTCCCGGCACCACGCTGGGCGGAGCCGTCGCACAAAGCCTGATCCTGACCAATTGGTCCGGACTGTCGGACAAGTCGACATTCCAGTCTCGCCAAAGAAACAGCCCGATTCTGTGTTCGATGGGAATGGATGATCAAAGGAAACAGGTGACATGAACCTGCGGGCCCGCCGGTCAGCCTCTGAGCCTGCGCGCCGGGATTGCCAAGCCGTCTCAGAAAACCGGTGCAGGGAGTCCAGTTGTCACGACCGTCGCTATTCAATGCGATAGAAACGTTCTGACGTACCGCGAAAGACGTCGTCCAGCATCGACCCCGGGATGAGTTTCTCATGCCGGGAAACGGCTTCCGTGTAGGTCGAAGTAAGGCTGTCGACCGGGAAATTCGATCCGAACATGCAGCGATCGGCGCCAAACTGGGACAGGCAAGTTGAAACGATCGGCGAGACACTTTCAGCGTTCCAGTTGTGGTCGAACATTCCCAGGCCGGAGAGTTTGCAAAAGACATGTGGCAGGTTTGACAAGGCCGTCAATTCATCTGCCCACCGTCGCAACCCTTGCGGAGTCCGGTCGTATGGTGACCCTGCGTGGCAAAGAGCGATCCGGGTCTCCGGAGCCTGTGCAAGGACATTCGCGGTTTGCCCCATCAGCTCAGGCAGCAGTTGAAGATCAAAGGAAAGACCGCGCGCACCCAGATTCACAAGACCTTCCAAGAATTTTGGGTCTTGCAGCAGGACGTTGGTCCCTGAAAGCGCGTCTTCACCCGGAGCCCGGCCAATTATCTGACGAACGCCACGCACTGAAGGCAGGGTTTGAAGACGGTCGAGCTGTGCATCCAGATCATCCGATGTCAGATCGCAGAATGCCACCTGCACCAACGGCCAGTCCGGGAACTGGTCGGCAACGGATTGTACCCACTGCGCCTCGGCCCAAGGGTCAGCGGCGCCGACCTGAATGTGAACCGAAGCGCCGAACCCCATGGCTTCGGCGTCCGCGCGAAACTCCGGCAGCAAATAGTCCCGCTGGATGGAAGACGGATCGCCGAAAAACCGAACGATACCTTTCTCTGTAAGCCAGGGGTAGTGCACGGCGGAAAGGTCCCACAGGTGGTGATGCGCATCTATCTTCATGATGCTTCGATCCCGGTGGTGCGCGCCAGAATATCCACACCCTGCCCTTTCCAGAAATGCAGCAAGTCGATGAAGATCCAGTTTTCGGCCAGCTTGTCTTCGACGCGGCGATAGATATCGATCACCCTGAATTCGCCGGGTTTGCCGGTGGCTGGCATCCCCATGAAACCCCCTGTGGGTGTGGCAGTGAAGTTGGGCCATCCAAAGAAGCCACCGTAATGCCCTTCGGCCAGACGGCAGACGTGATTGGTCTTTGACCGGTCCGTGAAGGCGGCGCGAAACGGGCCAGAGTGTTGCCTGGCATAGCGTTCTATCGTGTAGGTCGCGCCAATTCCTTCGGGGCCCCACCAGATCATGTCCTGATGCCACGTTCGCGCCAATTCTTCTTCCAGCGACAGTCCGCTGTCCCAACGACCCAGATCCGCAATCATCGCGTTGATGACCGCCAGCGTCTTTTCGCCTTCGTCTGCGGGTTGCTCATCAAGCAGCAAACCATCATGGGACCTCGGTCCGGGCTGCACCAGATGTGCCGCGGTCTGGGGCGGGAACGGGTTCTGGCCAGCCTGGACCATCAGGTGCGGGATGTCGAAATACATCGCCGTTTCGACAATTCTGCCGCCGGCCACCTTGTAGAACGCGCAATAGCGCAGGAATGCCATCTTGCCGGTCGGGCGAATACCCAGCCACGGTCGGTCGAACAGCCCCATCAGATGGCCCATGGCAACAACCCAAACGTCGGTTTCCTTGCGCAACGCGTTTTGCCCCGCAAACAGAATATCCACTCGGTTCTGCACGTGAGCAAGGCTGCCCTTCAGCGGTTGCCAGAATTGCCGGGCAACCTGTTCGGCGCCGTTGATTTCGTTGAACGGGTGAAAGCCGCGCCACCTCAAATCCGAAGCGCAGAATTGGCTCATCACCTTCGGAGTTTCCGTCACTGTGGCGGAGTCCAGTGCGGTGTGAAACGCAGAGACCAGTTTTTTTTCTGTCTGAAAGTTCACGGTTTTACCATTGTAGTCATAGTTTTGCGAGCGGCGTGAAGCCAGATTGAGTCGGATTTCCCCCGCCATTTTTGCATACGTATGCAAAAAAGTCTTGCCTGATTTGATACATGCGAATTACAGTTTTGCAAACGTATGCAAAACGATTCCTTGCAGGGGGCACCATGGCGGAAATTCAATTGCGGAACGTCGGCAAGCGATGGGGCTCATTCGTTGGGGTTCACAAGTTCGACCTGACGATTGCAGATCGCGAGTTTCTGGTGCTGCTTGGCCCATCCGGCTGCGGCAAGACAACCACCATGCGCATGATTGCCGGCCTTGAAGACGTGACGGAGGGCGAAATCCTTGTCGACGGCAACGTGATCAATGATCTGGAGCCCAAGGACCGCGACGTGGCGATGGTGTTCCAAAGCTACGCTCTGTATCCCAACATGAACGTTTACGAGAACATCCGCTTTCCGCTGAAAGTGCGTGGTATCGACCCGGCAACCCACGACGAAAAAGTGCGCCGCGCCAGCGCGATGGTTGAACTGGACGATTTTCTGCATCGCAAGCCAGCCGAGTTGTCGGGTGGTCAGAGACAGCGTGTGGCACTTGCGCGTGCCATCGTTCGCGAACCCAACGTGTTCCTGATGGACGAGCCGTTGTCCAATCTGGACGCCAAGCTGCGGGTTTCCACCCGGGCCCAGATCAAGAACCTGAGCCATGAGCTGGCCGTCACCACCATTTACGTCACCCACGACCAGATCGAGGCCATGACCCTTGCCGACCGCGTCGTCGTGATGAAACAGGGCGTGGTTCAGCAGGTCGGAAGCCCGACCGAAATCTATGACCGTCCCGCGAATACGTTCGTCGCCAGCTTCATCGGTTCACCTGCAATGAATTTGATGGATGGCGAAGTTGCCGGCGGAATATTCCGCGCCGAGCATGTCGAAATTGCTGTGGACGCACCGGATGGCCCAATGACACTGGGCTTCAGGGCCGAAGATGCCAGCCTTGCCGATGGCAAAGGTCAGATCACCGCTCCGATCTATACGCTGGAATTGCTGGGCGACGCGACCATGATCTCGGTTCGGGTCGGCGGAGCTCTGGTTTCGGTGAAAGCAGACAAAGCATTCCGCGCCGAGATTGGCGAAACGGTCTCGTTCTCGGTGCCGACGGAAATCTGTCACCTCTTCGAAGCTGGAAGCGGTGCGCGGATCGGGGGCTGACCCCACAAACGGCCCGCAAGGGCATAACGCCGGTCCGGACGTCGACGACGGACCGATCCTGACAGGGAGAAACCTATGAAACTCAAGACGATCCTCATGGCCGGTGCCATGTCCATCGCCGCCACCGGCGCGTGGGCAGATTGCGCCTTTGAAAACTATGTGCCGCTAAAATCACTGTCCGCCGGTTTTGAAGCCTGGAAGGCGGTCACCGATGCGATGGCAGAATGCGGCAATTTCAGCGCATCGCTGGATCAGGAATTCCGCGAAAAGCAACCCGAAGCATTTGCTGCGGATCCCGCACTTTATCAGATTGGCGGTGTATCGAACGCGACCCTGGTGCCGTTGCTGAACGCAGGCACGATCCGCCCGCTGGATGATCTGGTTGAAAAATACGGTCAGGATTTGCTGCCCAACCAGTTGATCAAGGTCGATGGCAAGACCATGGCCATTGCGATGATGGTGAATGCGCAGCACCTGATGTATCGCGATGATGTTCTGGCTGAACTGGGCATCGAAGAACCAAAAACCTATGATGACGTCTTGGCCGCGGCTGCCAAGATCAAGGAAGCCGGTGTCATGGACTATCCCATTGGTGGGACGTTCAAGACCGGTTGGAACCTCGGCCAGGAATTCGTCAACATGTACCTTGGCGAAGGCGGCTCGTTCTTTGGCGATGGCAACATGCCCGCGATCAACAACGAACAGGGCGTTGCGGCACTTGAGACATTGAAAGCCATGACCGAGTACATGGATCCGGAATATCTGGTTTCTGACTCGACCTATGTTCAGCAACAGTTCCAGCAGGGCAAGATCGCCATGGCGAACCTTTGGGCCAGCCGTGCAGCCGCGATGAATGACGAGGCCGAAAGCCAGGTCGTTGGCAAAGTCACCATGGCAGCCGCTCCTATGGGTTCGGCAGCGCCGGCAACCACCATCTGGTGGGATGGCATCGTTCTGGCGTCGAACATGAGCGACGAAGAAGCAGATGCCGCATTCCGCGTCGCGCTTGAGGGCATGGACAGCGAGATGGTCAGCGCAAACAACGACGTCGCTGTTTGGCTGAGCCCTGCCTATTCAGCGGGTGCTTTGGCGGCAGGAGCAGCAGCTTCGGCTGAAGCGGGTGCAAAGGCGTACCCGGCATCTGGCCCGATGGGCATCATGCACACTGCCCTGGGCAACGGTCTGGCCGACTACCTGACCGGCGCCAAGGATGCTCAGACAACGCTGGCCGATATCGAGGCGGATTACATCACTGCCGCGAAAGAAGCAGGTCTGATCAGCAACTGATCCTCCCGTGGGAGGGCTACGGCCCTCCCGCCCCTTCCCCTCGAGAGTCATGAGAAAGGCAGAGCCATGAATTACCGGACATTTGCCGCGTTTGTCGGCCCCTCTGTCTTTATGATGCTTCTCTTCATCGCGTTCCCGT
Organism: Ruegeria sp. YS9; assembly: GCF_024628725.1. Classification (NCBI taxonomy): domain Bacteria; kingdom Pseudomonadati; phylum Pseudomonadota; class Alphaproteobacteria; order Rhodobacterales; family Roseobacteraceae; genus Ruegeria; species Ruegeria sp. YS9. The sequence goes on along the minus strand of NZ_CP102410.1, from coordinate 75,106 downwards.
TGATCAGCGTGTTCAAGCAGAGTTTCTATGTCACCCAGCCGATCTATGAGACTGTCGAAAAGGAAACCTGCACGCCCGGTTTCCTGACGCAGACCTGCGTGACCGAGATGGTTTCGCAGCCAAAGCTCGACGAACATGGCGAGGTCATTACCCAAACCCAATATGTCGGCTTGCAAAGCTATCGCAACGTGTTGGAGCCTGAACGCGCATGGCGCGCCATAAGCGACGGCAGTTGGCATGTGCTGTCTACGATCAACTTCTGGAAGGCGCTTCGGTTCACCCTGACCTTCACCTTGATCACTCTGCCGCTGGTGGTCGGGTGCGGGCTTGGAATAGCAATCCTGATAAACAATGCCGCGCGGTCCATCCGCGGGCCTGTGATCTTTGTGTCCCTGCTGCCCTTCATCATCACACCCGTGATCGGTGTGCTGTCGATCAACTGGCTGTTTCGGGGCGACGGTATCCTGACCGCTATGATGGAATGGTGGCTGAACCGGGACATCGCCTTGTTCGCCCAAGCCTGGACCATCGAGTTACTGATGATGCTCTACCGCGTCTGGCACGTGGCACCCTTTGCCGCCATTGTCTTCTATGCCGGGCTGCAAACGGTCAATCAGGACAGCCTGGAAAGTGCCGTGATTGACGGTGCGACCCGATGGCAGCGCCTGAAATACATCGTCATTCCACACCTGATGCCGCTGATCATCTTCGTGTCGATGATCCACCTGATGGACAGCTACCGCGTGTTCGAAGAGATCGTCGGTTTTTCAAGCCAGGGCTACGTCATCTCGCTGCAATGGCTGACCTTCGACTATCTGACGCCGGATCAGGCCGGCAACCGGTCGATCAGCCGGGCGTCCGCCAACTCGATGCTGACCATGATCGGTGTCGTCATCCTGCTTATCCTGCCGCTGCGCCGTACGTGGCGCGACCATAAAGGAGGTCACTGACATGTCCTCGCGTGCGCTTCGCCAGCCCTTCAGCCTGCGGTTGACCTCGAACATCTTCCTTGCGCTCTGGTGCCTGATCGCGGCCTTCCCGATCTTCTGGATCGTGGTGATGAGCTTCAAATCACCCGTCGATGCGTTCGACGGCAACGCGCTGAACGTGATCTTCGGGCCGGCCACGCTGAGCGTCGGAAAGGGCTTGTCACTGCTGGATATCATTCTGGGCATCGCGGTCATCTGGGGCACGATCCTCGTGGCGACCCGAACGTTACCTTCAATGGTCAGGTCCTACAGCAAACCCGGACAGGAATGGTTCGGCTGGCTGATCGGTGTGCTGGCCGTGCTGGTGGGTTTCCTGCTGGTGTTCTTCGTCGTCCTGCCTGCACTCCTGAACGTGTTGAACCCGCTGTTTGGCCCGCTGGGACGGGATGTGCTTGGTCTGACGACCGAGCATTACAAAACCGTCTGGATCGACCGGGGCTTTTCGAACAACTTCAAGAATTCGCTGATTGTCACAACGGGCGTGGTGACCGTGTCGCTGACCGTGGGCACGTTGGCAGGCTACGGTCTGGCCCGGTCAGGGTCGACTTTGGCCTTCTGGATCCTGATCGTTGCACTGGTGTTCCGAGCCCTGCCACATTCGGTTCTGGTGGCGGGCTATCTGCCGGTTTTCATCAATTCGGCCGAATGGCTCAGCCCGATCCTGGGGGAAAACGCACCAACCCTGTACGGCAAACCCTTCGCTGTGATCGCGGTGCTGGTCGCGATCAATCAGCCCTTCACGATCTGGATGCTACGCTCGTTCTTCCAGAACATCCCGGCCGAATTGGACGAGGCCGCCCGCGTGGATGGGTGCAGCCACTTTCAGGCCTTCCGCCGTGTCATCATGCCGGTGATGTGGCCGGGTGTCATAACCACAGGGCTGTTCAGCTTCCTGCTGGCGTACAACGATTTTCTGGTCACCGCGCTGCTGCTTGATGCGCAGAACCAGACCATGGTTCCCGCCATCGTCGGCATGTTCAACCGCGAGACCACGACAACCGATCAGGTCGTTGCGGTTGCCGCTGCCGTGTCGATCACCGCGCCACTGATCTTCCTTGTCCTGATTTTCCAACGCCAGATCGTCAGCGGTCTGACAGCCGGGGCGGTGAAAGGCTGATGAGCAAGAACGCCCGACATAACGCCATGTCGCGCCACCCGGCGCTGAACAGGATGCCAAGGGACTTTCTGAGCATTGGGGCCGCACGTCCCAATCCCTTCCCTCGGCAACCTGAAAGGATAGAAAGATGAAAGGTTCCCGTCCCGAACAAGCGGTTCTGACCCGCGACACGGACATGAGCAAAACCGACGACACGCGCCGCGTGATCGAAACAATGGTGGATGGTCTGAATGACCACCGCATCGATGACATCGGTGAATTCTTCGCCGAAGGTTTTCGCTGGATGGGCAATCAGGGCTGCGGCACCAAGACCGGCCTGCAAGAGTTTCAGGACAATTGGCAGCGCCCGTTTCAAGCCGCGTTTTCGGATAAGGTCTGCGTTGACGAAGCGCGCCTTTACATGGGTGAATGGGCCGCCGCGTTTGGCCGTCAGGAAGCCACGCATTCCGGCGAGTTTCTGGGCATCGCCCCCACGGGCAGGCGTGTCGAGATCAGGTACATGGACTTCTGGAAAGTGGTCGACGGCAAGATCGTCGACAACTGGGTGAATGTCGACTTTGCCCACGTTGCGGCTCAGCTGGGCGTGGACCTGTTCAACGGCGAAGGCTGGGAAGCATTTGACCGGGGCGAGAAGACTCCGCCCCGGCCGGAAAACTGAGGATTGGAAAGATGGCAATCGAGTATCTTAAACGCGGCAAATCCGATGCGGATCGGGCAGAGGATGATGCCAAGACCCGCGCCGTGGTTGAAGCGACACTGAAAGACATCGAAACCCGTGGGGATGCCGCAGTGCGTGCGTTGAGTGAGAAGTTCGACAACTACTCGCCAGCCTCGTTCCGCCTGAGCCAGCGGGAAATTGATGACCTGATCGGGCAATTGTCCGATCGTGAGCTGGCCGATATCAAGTTCGCGCAGGAACAGGTGCGCAACTTTGCGCAGGCGCAGCGGGATTCAATGCTGGACATCGAGGTCGAAACCCTGCCCGGCGTCATTCTGGGGCATAAGAACATCCCGGTGCAATCGGTTGGATGCTACGTTCCGGGCGGCAAGTTCCCGATGGTCGCCTCGGCGCATATGTCGGTGGCGACCGCCTCGGTCGCCGGTGTTCCGCGCATCATCGCCTGCACGCCCCCGTTTCAGGGCAAACCCAATGCAGCGGTAATTGCCGCCATGCACCTGGGTGGCGCGCATGAGATCTATGTCATGGGCGGCATTCAGGCCATCGGGGCCATGGCATTGGGCACCGAAACAATCGATCCGGTTCACATGCTTGTTGGCCCCGGCAACGCCTTTGTCGCGGAAGCCAAACGTCAGTTGTTCGGTCGTGTCGGGATCGATCTTTTTGCAGGGCCGACCGAAACGATGGTCATTGCCGACGAGACCGCCGCAGATGCTGAACTGTGCGCAACCGATCTTCTGGGGCAGGCCGAGCATGGATACAACAGCCCCTGCGTTCTGCTGACCAACTCACGCAATCTGGCCAATGACACCATGACCGAGGTCGACCGGCTGCTGGGCATCCTGCCAACCGCGGATACCGCAAAGGTGTCTTGGGAAGAATACGGCGAAGTGATCGTTTGCGACACCTATGATGAGATGCTGCAAGTGGCCGATGACATCGCCTCGGAACATGTGCAGGTGATGACCGACCGAGACGACTGGTTCCTTGAAAACATGACCTGCTATGGGGCGTTGTTCCTTGGGCCGCGCACCAATGTTTCGAACGGGGACAAGGTGATTGGCACCAACCACACGCTGCCGACCAAAAAGGCCGGGCGATACACGGGTGGTCTTTGGGTTGGTAAATACCTGAAGACGCACAGCTATCAAAAGGTTCTGACCGATGAGGCCGCAACGCTGATCGGCGAGTATGGATCGCGCCTGTGCATGCTCGAAGGGTTCGTTGGTCACGCTGAACAGTGCAACCTTCGTGTGCGCCGATATGGCGGAATCAATGTTCCCTACGGTGCGCCGGCGCCTTACCGGGACGCTGCTGAATGAGTGACAAACACACGCATCACAAAGCCCTGATCGAACCGCTCAGGGCTGCGATGTACGATTTCAATGAGGCGGATGTACGTCGGGCTTTCGCGGATATCACGTCACCGGATGCCGTGTTCCGTCTGTGTCATCCCTTTGGGGACAGCATCGGCAGTGATGCTTTCTATGACACTGGCTACAAAGACTTGCTGGCGGCCTGGCCCGATCTTGAACGGCGGGATTATATCGTCATGGCCGGCCCGGATGAGTTCGGCGCAGATTGGATCGGATGTGGTGGCTATTACACCGGTGTTTTCACCGCCCCCTGGCTGGACATCCCACCGACGGGTCATCAGGTTACGATGCGGTTTCATGAATTCTACCGCTTCGAAAACGGCAAGATCGTCGAGATGCAGGCCCTGTGGGACATCCCCGAAGTCATGATGCAGGCAAATGCCTGGCCGATGGCGCCAAGTCTGGGCCGTGAATGGCACGTCCCCGGCCCTGCCACCCAGGACGGGTTTGTCCCCGGCCCTTATGATGAAGCCAAGGGCAAACGGACCTGCCAGCACATCATCGACATGCTGGAGCATCTCAAGAAACACCCGTCCCAAGGTGGCCCCGAAGTGATGGAGATGGAGCGGTTCTGGCACCCCCGCATGAACTGGTACGGCCCTTCGGGCATCGGCACCGGGCGCGGGTATGCAGGGTTCCGCAACTGGCACCAGATCCCGTTCCTGAACGGAATGCCGGATCGCGGGCAGTTCGTGGACGACATCACCTATCACTTTTTCGGGGATGGGGATTACGCGGCCGTGACGGGCTGGCCCAACATGATCCAGACCGTCACCGATGATGGCTGGATGGGCATCGCTCCGTCAGGCAAGAAGATCACCATGCGCAGCCTCGATTTCTGGCGTTTGGAAAACGGCAGGATCCGGGAAAACTGGGTGCTGGTTGATTTGCTGGATGCCTACCGGCAGCTTGGCGTTGACGTTTTTGCCCGCCTGCGGGAATTCAACAAGGCCCGGAATATGGGCCGCATTGAAATACCGGATGGAATGAGCTGATGACGGAATTGCCACGCACCCCTTCGTTTTCCCTGAACGGGAAATCCGCCCTCGTTACCGGAGCCTCGTCTGGCATAGGTCAGGGCTGTGCAGTGGCTTTGGCCGAGGCGGGTGCACATGTTGTTTGCGCGGCCAGAGGGGCGGATCGGTTGAATGAGACAGTATCCGCTCTGAAAGAGAAGGGATGGTCTGCCGAAGCGCTTGTGATGGATCAGGGTGATCTGCGCGCATTGGAACAGCTTTTTGCATCGCGCTGCTTTGATATCGTGGTGAATTCGGCGGGGATCGCACGCCACAGCCCGGCCATCGAAACCACGCCCGATGACTTCGATATTGTCACCAATGTCAATTTGCGTTCCGCCTATTTCCTGTCCGCCTACGCCGCCCGCGCTTTGATCAAGGCAGCAAAGCCGGGATCGATCATCCACATCTCCAGCCAGATGGGGCATGTCGGCGGGGTCGACCGGGCGCTTTACTGTGCGACCAAACATGGGCTGGAAGGCATGGTCAAATCCATGGCCATCGAATGGGGCAAACAAGGCATTCGGATCAACACTGTCTGCCCGACTTTCATCAGAACGCCGCTGACCCAATCCACATTCGACAATCCTGAACGTGCCGCGTGGATCATGGAAAAGATCAAGCTGAACCGGGTCGGAGAGGTCGAAGACATCATGGGCGCGGTGCGGTATCTCGCGTCAGACGCCTCTGCTCTGGTCACCGGTACTTCGATGTTGATTGACGGGGGTTGGACGGCAGATTGATGGCGGAAAAAGTTACATCCCTTCAGGTCGCCCAACTGGCGGGTGTCAGCCAGTCCGCCGTCAGCCGCGTATTCACGCCCGGCGCCTCGGTCAGTAAAAAGACCGAGGAGAAAGTGCGCAAAGCCGCCGCTGAACTGGGCTATCGTCCAAACGTTCTGGCCCGCGCCATGGTGTCCGGGAAAAGCCGGATTATCGGTTTGGTGGTGGGCTACCTTGATAACTATTTTTATCCGGAAGCGCTCGAGAAGCTGTCAAACGCCCTTCAGGAGCAAGGCTATCACGTGCTGATCTTCATGGCCTCACGATCGGCCGGGAACATCGACGATGTGATGGAAGAGATTCTCGATTACCAGGTGGATGGCGTCATCCTGGCCTCGGTGCCCATGTCGTCGGATATCGCCATGCGCTGCCAACAGGCCGGGGTGCCAGTGGTGCTGTTCAACCGCAGCCAGGACATCGAGGGCATCACCACGGTCACGTCCGACAACTATGCCGGGGGCCGCAAAGTCGCGGAATTTCTGCTAGCCGGTGGGCACCAACGGATTGCCTATATCGCAGGTTGGCAAGGGGCCTCGACGCAGCGGGACCGCGAAGCCGGGTATCGCGCCGCACTGGCCGAGGCCGGGCAGGAACTGTTTGCACACGAAGTAGGGGAGTTTCACACGGAAAACGCCCGTACAGCAGCCCGTCGGATGTTCGATGTCGCCCCTGAACGACGGCCGGATGCCGTATTTGTGGCCAATGATCACATGGCATTGGCGGCGATGGATGTGATCCGTTTTGAACTTGGCCTGCGCGTCCCCGAGGATGTCTCGGTCGTGGGCTATGACGACGTGCCGCCGGCCGGTTGGCCAGCTTACAATTTGACGACGATCCGGCAGCGGGCCAACCTTATGGTGGCCGAAACCGTTGCCGCCCTTTTCGAACATATCGACACCCCGGCGAAAGCCGAACCGCGCAAAGTCGCCATTGATGGGCCGCTGATCGTGCGCACATCGGCTCGATTGCCCAAGGGATGGGCCCCACAAAGGACAGAGACATGAAAGGCTTCGATCCGAAATTCCGTGATTTTCCGGATTACATCATCGGCATCACCAAGGAGATCTGGGAAGACCGGGGGATCGCCACGCTGCATGAGTATTACAGCGATGACATCGTGGTCCGTTCACCCGGTTCGGTGGTGTTGGGCAATCAGAGTGTGATCGGCGCAACCATGGCAACGCTGGCCGAGTTTCCGGACCGGCAGCTTCTGGGCGAAGACGTGATCTGGTCCGGCACGCCGGAAAAGGGCATGCTGAGCTCTCACCGCATCATTTCAACGGCCACGCATTTGGCCGAGGGCGTCTATGGCAAGCCCACCGGCACCAAGCTGCGTTACCGGATTCTTGCGGATTGCCACGCCATCGACAATCAGATCAACGATGAATGGCTGATCCGCGATCAGGGCGCGATTGTGCGCCAGATGGGCTGGGATCCCAAGGAATACGCCGCCGATCTGATTGCCCGGGAAGGCGGCAAGGAAAACTGCGTCAAACCCCTGACCCCCGAAATCGATCAGCCTGGTCCCTACAAAGGTCGCGGCAACGAGAATGAATGGGGGAAGCGCTACGCCGACATTCTGACGCGGATCATGAACGCAGATATGGGCGTGATCGGTTCAGAATATGACCGCGCTGTTCAGTCAGAATATGTGGGCGGCGTAACAGGGCATGGCCGGGATGCCGTCGACCGTTTCTGGATGGGTCTGCGGGCGAGTTTTCCGAATGCAGAATTCAAGATCGAGCATCAGATCGGGCGAGATGACCCTGATATGCCTCCGCGCGCGGCCATTCGCTGGAGCCTTTGGGGCAAGCATGACGGCTGGGGTGTGTTCGGGGCGCCGACTGGTGCACAGGTTTATGTCCTCGGGATCAGCCACGCTGAATTCGGCGCGCTTATAACGGGGCAGCCGCAGTTGCGCCGTGAATACACCCTGTTCGATGAAACCTCGGTCTGGAAGCAGATCCTGTTGCAGAACGGCGAGGTCTGAGTGGGCCGCCCGGTCTCATATCGCATCCTGTCGGGCGGTCTGTCCGAGCCGCGGGCCATTCGGCGTTTCCATATGTACCGTCAAAGCCTGAGGGCGCGGCGACTGAACCTGCGCCCGCCCGGAAAGCAAGGGCGTGTCCTGTTTGGGCACACGAGCTTTCTTTCCAAAAACGTAATATCGGATCCTACGTCATGACAAAATCGCCCATCCCTTCCCGCATCGTCCGCTATGGCGAGCTTCAACCCTGTAAAACCGCTTTCATCGATGCCCATACTCCCGGCAGCGATCAGAAAGAGAATTTCACGATAATCGGCGGCGGCGTCTCGGAATCTCCGGACCAGCATGTCCACATCTCCGACAAGATCGGCTTCAACATCGGAGCGGCCGGGCAGCCGCCGAAATGCCGCAACTCACTGCACAGCCACACCACGGCCGAGGTCTTTTTCGTTGCCAAGGGTCGTTGGCGGTTTTTCTGGGGCCGCTATGGCACGGCCGGGGAATTCATCGCCGAGGAAGGAGACATCTTCAACATTCCAACCGGGATTTTCCGGGGCTTTGAGAATGTCGGACAGGATTACGGAATGATCATGTCGATCCTGGGCGGAGACGATGCGGGCGGCGGCGTCACATGGGCGCCTCAGGTGATCGAAGATGCGCAGGCACATGGTCTGATGCTGGGCGACAATGGCGTTCTGTACGACTCCAAACTGGGCCAGGACCTGCCCCACAATGTCCGCCCGATGCCTGTGCTGACCGAAGAACAACTGAAAAGCTATCCCGAAGTTCCTGTCGAGGACGTGGTTGGCAAATACGTTGCGCGGTATTGGGATCTGATGGCGTTGTCGGCCAATAAGCCCGCGAAGGTGATTGGCGAAAACGCGTTGATCAAGGACAAACCCGGATTCGAGGTCGATTTTCTGGGGCGCGGGTCCGCGGTGACGCAACCGATCGCTGCCGAGAAACCAGTGGTTCTGATGCCGGCCAGCGGTCACTGGCGTGTTGCGATCGACGGGTACGAGACAACAATCTCGGTGGGCGACACGGCCTTGGTTCTTCCCGGCGAAACCTACGGCATTCAACCGTCGATGACCGGACAGGCGGGCCTGTACCGCATCACCGCAACCGATGACCCGGCAGGAGCGACCTGGACAGGATGAACGCGGACCCGAATGACACCCACGCGGTTTATGAACGGCAGGCCACCGAATATGACAGGCGCCGTTCCAAGGCCCTGTTCGAAGCGCGCTGGCTGGCGCGCTTCACGGCCAGCCTGAAACCGGGTGACCGCGTATTAGACCTGGGCTGTGGTTCGGGCGACCCCATCGCACGTTGGTTCATGGCCGAAGGGTTTGACGTCACGGGTATCGATTTTTCCGACGCAATGCTTGCCATTGCACGCGACCGTTGGCCCGATGGGGACTGGCGCAACGCAGATATGCGGAACTTTGAACTGGATCAACAGTTCGACGGCATCATCGCCTGGAACAGCTTTTTCCACCTTACGGCGGATGAGCAGAAAGACTGTATCGCCCGGATGGCGCGCCATTTGCGGCCCAAGGGAATGCTCATGCTGACCGTCGGACCTCGTGCCGGAGAGGTCAGCGGCACAGTCGGATCAGAGCTTGTCTACCACGCCTCGCTGTCCCCGGCCGGTTACGCTGGGTGTCTCGAAGAAAACGGGCTGCAAATGACCGGATACCTGGCCGAGGACCCAGAAGCCCAAAGCCACACGATCCTGATGGCACGAAAAATTTAAGGAGGTCCCCATGACCGTAAAAACAACACATGTTGGCTCTCTGCCCCGAACGCAGGACGTCGTGGATTTTATTTTTGCCCGCGAAAACGATGAACCCTATGACACAGGCGCCTTTGATGCCTGCATGGCCAACGCCGTGGCCGAAACGGTGCGCAAACAGGTCGAAGCCGGTGTTGATATCGTCAGCGACGGCGAAACTTCGAAAATCTCCTATGCGACCTATGTCAAGGATCGCTACACCGGGTTTTCGGGCGACAGCCCTCGTAACGCGCCGGCAGACTTGAAAATGTTCCCCGGCTTTCTGCAAAGACTGGCCGATGACGGCGGTACGCCACAATACGCAAGGCCGATGTGCACGGGTGAGGTGCGATCAAAAGGGCAAGGCGAGTTGCAAAAGGACATCGCCAACCTCAAGGCGGCCATGGCGCGGCACGGGGCCGAGCGCGGTTTCATGAATGCAGCGTCTCCCGGAGTGATCTCGCTGTTTTTGCAGAATGATTTCTACCCAACGCGCGAGGCCTACCTAGCTGCATTGGCCGACGCGATGAAGGACGAATACGAAACCATCGTCGCCGCCGGTTTGGACCTGCAACTGGATTGCCCCGATCTCGCCTTGTCGCGCCACATGCTGTTCACCGACCTGTCGGACGATGAGTTCATCAAGATTGCTAACATGCATGTCGAGGCCCTGAACCACGCGCTTCAGAACGTCCCGCAGGATCGCGTACGGGTACATATATGCTGGGGCAACTACGAAGGCCCGCATTGCTGTGACATCGCCATGGACAAGGTCTTCAGCACCCTGATGGCGACCAAGTCGCGCTATGTCCTGTTCGAAACGTCCAATCCGCGGCATGCCCATGAATGGACAGTGTTCCGGGACCGCAAGGCCGAGATTCCCGATGACAAGGTTCTGGTGCCCGGCGTGGTCGACACCACGACCAATTTCGTCGAACATCCCGAACTTGTGGCCCAACGGATTGACCGGTTCACGGAAATCGTGGGGCCGGACCGGGTGATCGCGGGCAGCGATTGCGGCTTTGGCACTTTTGCGGGATTCGGCGCCGTCGATCCCCAGATCGCCTATGCCAAGCTGGCGGCGTTGTCCGAAGGGGCAAAGCTGGCCTCGGCATGAAACCTCTGATTTTGTTGCCGGGCATGATGTGTGATGCCCGGCTTTTTGGCCCCCAGATTAATGCTCTGTCGGGCAGAATGCCCGTGATGACCTTTCCGTTGTCTCATCACGACAGCATAGAGGCCATGGCCCGGGATATCCTTGGAAATGCGCCACCGGTCTTCGCGCTGGCCGGGCTGTCCATGGGGGGTATCGTGGCGATGGAAGTCACGCGCCAAGCCCCCGAACGTGTTTCGCGTCTGGCTTTGCTTGACACCAATCCACTGGCTGAAACGCCAGAGGTAAAAGCGCGTCGAACGCCGCAGATGTCCGCCGTGCGCAACGGCCAGCTGAGGACCGTGATGCGTGACGAGATGAAGCCCGGTTATCTGGCTGACGGACCGAACCGGGGGGCGGTCCTGGATCTGTGCATGGCAATGGCCACCGACCTGGGCCCTGACGTTTTCATACGTCAGTCCAAGGCACTTATGAACCGACCGGACCAAAGCAAGACTCTGACGGCTTATACCGGAAGGGTTCTGGTTTTGTGTGGGCGCGAAGATCGGCTTTGCCCTGTTGAACGCCACCGACTTATGCATGACCTGCTGCCACGAAGCGCGCTTGAGATCATCGGCGACGCGGGCCATCTCCCGACATTGGAACAACCTGAAAAAACAACAGCGGCGCTGTCCCGCTGGCTGGAGGACACATGACACCGTCCCTTTTGTCTTTGCTTCGCAAGGTCGATACGCCAACTGTCTGCAATGCCATCGAGGTGGCACAGGGCAGGCGTGGGTTCGACAGGTTCACGCGTGGCACCATGCTAAGCTCGGCCCCCGAAGGGCCTGCCATCGTCGGCTATGCGCGCACTGCCAAGATCGCTGCAGTCAATCCCCCGACCGAGCCGCCCGAAGTCATCAAAGCCCGACGTATGGCCTATTACAAGTACATGGCCGAGGCACCGGGCCCTTCAATCGCCGTTGTCGAGGATCTGGATTATCCCGAATGCATCGGCGCTTATTGGGGTGAGATCAATACGACGGTTCACAAGGGTTTCGGCATGTCGGGTGCTCTGACCAATGGTGTCATGCGGGATCTGGGGGATTTGCCCCAAGGGTTCCCGGTTGTCGCTGGTTCCATCGGACCGAGCCACGGTTTCGTCCACATCCGCGAGATTGACACTCAGGTTTCGGTTTTTGGTCTGACAGTTGAGCCCGGTGATCTGGTTCACGCCGATCGTCATGGCGCATTGGTCATACCGAATGATGTCGTCGATCAATTGGAAGGTGCAATCCAAAAGCTTTTGGCGACAGAACGTATTGTTCTGGACGCAGCCCGCGAGCCCACGTTTGATTTCGAAGCATTCGAAACCGCCTGGGCCGCCTTTGAAAAAGCAAGGGTCTGATCGCAGGGGTCGGAGACACCGAAAGCCGGCTGGGTGAAAAGCACCCACAGGTCCCTTGCTCGTCAACCCAGAGCAAGACAGCCTCTGCCAACGCAATGCCCGTGACGAAGGGTTACCCACATCCGTCTATCCGGTGGCGGCGTCGCGCCGCTGCCGGTGGCGTCCGAACGTGATCAGAATTATGTCGCGCCATTACGCAGACAGCAGCCCATTTCATTGGGATGTGCGGGGGTTCAGATCCGTTCAGCCCCGCCTGAAATCCGCGTTTCCGGACAGGTTCCGGAAAAAGCACTCAGGCCTTTTGAGACGCGGCGCCCTGCGCATCCCTTCGCTGTTCTCCGATCACGTTCAGCATGGCATCTACATCCGCGCGTACGGTTTGTGTTGCAGCTTCGCGCACCGGGCCAAAGCCGCGGATATCCAGCGGGGCTGACAGGATTTTCAGGCAGGTTTCCGCCTCGAGGTCCGTGTCTTCGACGCGATCCAGGACACCCAGAAACCAGGCCAGGGTTTCGTTTTCAAGCTTGCGGTCCCTTGAAAACCGGAACGGATCAAGCCAGCCGCCGCGAAGCCTGCGTGCACGCGAAAGGAGCCTCAGAACGGGGGTCACCCAACCACCATAGCTTCGCTTGCGCGGTCGCCCGCGTGCATCCTTCTGACCACCTAAAACCGGAGGGGCGAGGTGGTATTTGATCCGAAAATCCCCTTCGAACTCGGACCGCAGTTGTTTCTCGAATTGTCGCGATGTCAGCAACCGGGCAACCTCGTATTCGTCCTTGATTGCCATGAGGCGAAACAGGGATTTTGCCGCAAGCGAAAGCGCTTCCTCGCGAATCTGGTCAGGCAGTGCTGCGGACAGACGGGCCAGGCGATCCCGGTACTGTTGCGCATAAGCGTCATCGTGATAGGTCGCCAATTCGTCGGACCGGTAATCGATTATCTGCTGCGCCGATTCTTGCGAGAAGCTCTTTTCCTTCGCATTCAGCATCTGTGGGTTTGCTGCGATCACCCGCCCGAGATCAAAGGCCCTTATGTTGGCCTCGACCGCGGTTCCATTGAGCTTGATCGCCTGTTTGATCGCAACTTCACTGATCGGAATGTTCCCCAACTGCCATGCGACACCAAACAGCAAGGTATTGGCAAAGACCGAATCCCCCAGCAAATCCACGGCCAATTGGTTTGCATCCAAACCGAAAACGTTTTCTTCGCCGACGGTCCGGCGTATCAACGCTTCTCGTTCATCGACCTTGAGCTGGGCATCGCGGCGCAGAACAAGATCGCCTGTTGGCATTTCCGCACGGTTCAGCACGACTTTTGTGCCCTTGCGATAGTGAACCGAGGCTTTGGGCGCCGAAGACACGACCACGTCACACCCAATGACGGCATTGGCGCTTTTGGCCTCAATTCGGACCTGATTGATTTCGTCGGGCGTACGGGCAATGCGAACATAGCCGACAACCGTACCGAATTTCTGGGCGAACCCGGTGAAATCCAGCACGCTGGCGCCTTTGCCTTCCAAATGCGCCGCCATCGTCAGAACGGCGCCCACCGTTACGACACCGGTACCACCGACCCCACCGACCAAAAGATCGTACGGCGCGTGCAGGTCAGGAAGCTGCGGGTCGGGAACCTTGGCAAGAAGCGACGGGATATCCAGTTTCTGCTTGGGTTCTTTTCGCCGCATCGCCCCTTCCACCGTAATGAAACTGGGGCAAAACCCGTTCAGGCAGGAATAGTCCTTGTTGCACGAGTTCAGGTTGACCTTTCGCTTGCGGCCCAATGGGGTTTCCAATGGTTCAATACTCAGACAGTTGCTTTCGACAGAGCAATCGCCGCAGCCTTCGCACACCGCGGGGTTGATGAACGCAAACCGCTTGGGGTCTTCTGTTTTGCCACGCTTGCGGCGACGACGTTTCTCGGTGGCGCAGGTCTGCTCGTAGATCAAAACCGTAACACCTTGGATGTCACGCAGCTCGCGCTGCACGGCATCCATCTCTTCCCGGGGGTGAAAGCTGGTTCGTGCCGGAAAATCGCCGGAATCGAACTTTGTTATATCGTCTGAAACCAAGGCGATCCGGTCCACACCTTCTGCGCGACAGGTCTGGGCGATCCCGGAAACGCTGATAGGGCCATCAACAGGCTGCCCCCCCGTCATTGCCACTGCGTCATTGTAAAGGATCTTGTAGGTGATGTTCGTGCCCGCCGCCACGGCCTGGCGAATGGCAAGCGACCCGGAATGATACCAGGTACCCTCGCCAAGGTTTTGAAAGATATGTTTGTTGCCATTGAATTTCGAGGCAACAACATGCGGCACACCCTCGCCGCCCATCTGCGCATAACCGACCGTGTTGCGATTCATCCAACTTGCCATCACGTGACAGCCGATGCCTGACGCAGCCGTGCTTCCATCCGGGACTTTGGTGGATGTGTTGTGGGGGCAACCCGAGCAAAAGTACGGAGCCCTGACCGCACCTGGAACATTAAGCACGGATGGCGGTTCGTCCGTCAGCGCCTTCGCCTTTTCCAGGAATCCCTCTTCCGGAAAAAAACGGTTGAGTCGCTCTGCAACGACCGGAATCAGGTTCAACGGGCTCAACTCTCCGGTCCAGGGAATCAACGGATCGCCTGCTGCGCGGTGTTTTCCGACCATCTTTTCGGGTTTGTCCCCCGGCCAGTCATAGAAATATTCCTTGAACTGGCTCTCGATGATCCCGCGTTTTTCCTCGACGACCAGAACCTCTTTTTTGCCACGGACAAAAGACAGCGCATCGCGCCGTGCCAAAGGCCAAACCATCCCGACCTTGTAGATGTCGATGCCCAAACGGCGGCATCCGCTTTCGTCCAGCCCCAGAAGACGCAGCACTTCCATCAGGTCCAGATGGCTTTTGCCCGTTGTGACAATCCCGAATGGGGCATCCTTGATATCATAGATGCGCCGGTCGATCGGGTTGGCTTCGACAAAAGCCTCGACCGCCCGCAACTTGTGTTCGATCCGCGTCTCGATGGCCGGGCTTGGCAAATCGGCGCTGCGCACGTGCAAGCCGCCCGACGGCAGATCTATTTCCGGCATGGTAAATGCACGGTCCGGTCTCAACTGCACGGATTGCCCGCTTTCCACGGTTTCCGAAATCGCCTTGAACCCGACCCAGGTGCCTGAATACCGGCTCAGCGCGATCCCGTATTCACCGAATTCCAGGTATTCAGCCACGTTGGCCGGATTCAGCGTTGGCATGAACCAGGTCATGAAGGCGACGTCGGACTGATGCGGCATTGAAGAAGACACACAGCCATGATCGTCACCCGCGACAACCAGAACCCCGCCTTTCGGCGACGAGCCATAGGCATTGCCATGGCGCAGCGCGTCCCCTGAACGGTCAACTCCGGGGCCCTTCCCGTACCACATCGAAAACACGCCCTCGACCTCACAATCGGGATCAAGCGAGGCCTGCTGGGCACCAAGAACCGCTGTGGCGCCGAGGTCTTCGTTTACAGCAGGCATGAATGTGATCCTGGCCGCCTCGGTTTCCTCTTTCGCTCGCCACAGCTCCAGATCCAGACCACCAAGGGGGGACCCCCGATATCCGGAAATGAACCCGGCCGTGTTGTTTCCTGCTGCTGCGTCCCTGCGGGCCTGGTCCAACATGATGCGCACCAGAGCTTGCGTTCCCGTCAGGAAAACACGACCCTCCGAGGCCTTGTATCGGTCCGACAGGGCGTAAGTATCGAATTTCAGGGACTGGTCAGTCATGGATGCCTCGCCTTTTCTGGGTATTTTACCGGAATTTTCTGAGGAATCTGTTCTACCTTCCCGCCATTTCCGGATATTTTTGAAAAATCCTCTCTTCTTTTGTCGCGATATGGGGTATTTTTCTCGGATGCTTCTCGACTCACGTGACTGCCAACTTCTCGCGCTGCTTCAGAATGATTGCCGCATCTCAAACGCTGACCTTGCTGAACGGGTGGGCATGTCATCTTCTGCCTGCTGGCGTCGAGTCCGCGCGTTTGAAGAGGCCGGCCTGATTTCGCAGTACCGGGCCGAATTGTCGCCTGAACACGCCGGGCTTTCGTTTCAGGCCCAGGTGCATGTTCATCTGACCCGGCACAATCCGGAACATCTGGAGCAGTTCATCGCAGCGATCGAGAAGCGCCCGGAAGTCATGGAATGCTACGCAACGACCGGGCAGGCGGACTACCACATGCGGGTGATCTGCAAAGATATCGGGGCTTACAACGTTTTCCTGGAAGAATTCCTGTTTCGCCTGCCGGCGGTAGAAAGCGCGCAAACAAATGTCGTTCTGCGCGAAATCAAACGCAGCAACGCCCTGCCCATACCTTCCTTTTGATATCGGTTCCCGGGGGTACTTGCCGTCTGGTATCGGCTTTGTTGCAAAACTTTGAACGCACCAAGCGAAAGATCCATTCGAACAGGTTCCGAAGCGACGATGAGGCCCGCGAAACCCCACGGCGTCGCCGTTCATTGGTTTTTTCCCGGATCAGGTTTGGGAACGCCCCCAAAAAACCGTCGCCGGCTTCATCATCAAGGCAGGTAAAACGTGGTTGCCTTTTCGACCGCAACGTTTTGGATTCCGCCTTCTGCGCCGCGCTCTGGTCTGTTCGATCGGGCCCCCGAAGAACTGGCCTCGACTGTGGAACGAACCGGTTCACCGGAATCGAGGTGATCTCCTGCCCCGCGCCTTGGACGGACGCTTTCCTCGACGCCGAACAGCCTCAAAACCGAGTTTCGAAACTGAGGCCACTTTTTTGCTTCGAATTTCGTTTTTCCTGTTTTCTTTTCCCGGGCTTGCATCGGGTCCGGCTCCTGTTCGCTGCCGTCATCCCGAGTGTAGCATCGTTCCTTTTCTTTTTCAGATTTTTGTCAGAGAACCTTCCGGCTATTTCGCAATTTCGTCGATCAGCCGCGTCTCGAGAAGCTGGCCATTCTGGTACAGCACCGGGTACGCAATAGATGCGATATGGCTGTTGAACTCCCGGAACGCCCGCAAGGTCTCAAGATGAATATCACTGGTTTCGAAACTCTCGCGTGACCCGTGCTGCAATCGGCGCAGATGTCGTTTACGGCTTTCACGTTCCACCCGTTTGATTTCGGTCTTCTCAAGGCTCAGCAGGCGCGCGCTTTCCAGATCGTCCGAGATAAGCACGTTTGATGCCAGCTTCATGTTGGCCAGAATGCCCTCGTGCATCTGAACAAGTTCCGACCAGCCTTCCTGCGAAAAGCTCGAGCCTTTGGCCCGCATTTCACCCGCCAACACGGTCAAGCGTTTGGCCACGACATCACCGGCCGTCTCCAGCCGGATAGCGAATTCCATAAGGTCGCGCGCGGATTTTTCATCCTTTTTTTCGTATACATCCGGTGGAATCGCCGAAACGAATGCCCTGATCCCGGACAGGCAATTGTTCACGTCCTCGTCGATGGCTTGCACCGCTCGAATCTGTTGTTTGTCGCCACTGCGATACAATTCCAGACAAGGCCGGAACATGGTTTCGACAAGGTCGCTCATCCGCAGCAGCTCTCGCTTGAGGCTTGGCAGGGCCTGGCTGGGATTGGCCACATTGCCTATGTCCAATGCGCTGGCCGGTCGTGCCGGTTGCGGAACCAGTTCTTGCTTCTGATCCGGCAAGAACCTTTCGAACAGATCTTTCAACTTCCCGCAAAATGGCAAGGCCAGAAGCAGCAGTGACAGGTTGAACAAAACATGCACATTGACCAGCATCTGCCCGCCTTGCGGGTCTCCTAACAACCCGGTCCGCAGAGCCATGTTGGCCGCAAACAAACTCAGCAAGGCCCAACTGCCACGCAATGCCAGGTTGGCATAGGGAATGCGCCGGGCCTGGACTGGCATGGCACGGGTGAGCCAGACCGGAATGAAGGCAGAGCCGAAATTCGCGCCAAATACCAAAGACATCCCGGCGGCAAACGGGATCGCTCCGATCTGAACAAGGGTCACACACATGAGGATGGCCGCCACCGAGGAATGCATGATGAAAGCCAAGGCGCCCCCGACCAAAAACGCGGTGATGTAATCGCGCGCCAGATAATCCGCCACCGCGGGCAGAAACGCGCTGTCCCGAATGGGATCCATCGCCTCGCGAAGGAACCGAAGCGAGATCAGGATAAAGGCCACACCCATCAGGATGCGCCCCAGCTGCCGCGTCTTCTTGGCTTCGGTCTTTACGAACAGATACCCCCCAACCGCCAACAGCATAGGAACAAGCCAGTCCAGCCGGAACGAAAGGATCTGGATGATAAGTGCCGAACCCAGATCGCCACCAAGTACAATCGCAAGGCCGGCAGGAAAACTGAGCATTCCACTGGCCGCAAATCCCGAGGTCAACAGAGCAACAGCCGCCGAGCTTTGCAGCACGACCGCCATCGTCAACCCGACCACCGAGGCCTGAAGGTAACTGCGCTGTTGGGTCATTACCCGCTGGAACGACGCGCCATAGCTGCGCTCGATCCCGGTTCGCACCATACGAACCGCGTAAAGCAGCAGCATCGTGGCCCCGGCAAGGCTGATAAGGAAGCTGACAATTGCCATACTCTACCCCGTTATTCTTTTTGGCCCAGCTTGTCGCAGCGCGTTGTATTGTTCATGTTACCGACCGCGATTGGGAAGGGATATATCCCATTTTGGCCTACAAGGCGTAAACTCCTGTGTGCTTCACCGCAACCACTTGTCCGCGCTTTGACGGAACATCCGTCACCCATGAACCTGGCCAAAGGGCCCCGGAAAGGCGCGGCCCCTGATCCCATTGTGACACGAGATCGGTAAGGGGCGTCAACTCTCGGCCTTGATTGCGGCAATTACGATGTCGATTGCGCGGTCCAACTCCAAACGCGAGATGGTCAGCGGCGGTGACAATGTCAGAACGCACCCCTGGCTGATCTTATAGCTCAGACCGGCCTCGAGGCAGGCATAGTAGATCCGTTCGGCGCTCGCGTTCCCCGGCGTTTTGTCGGCGCGATCATCCACGATTTCAATCCCGAACATCAGGCCCCGTCCCCGGATGTCACCGACAATCGGAACGTTCTGAAGTTCATCCATCAAGCGAGCAATGGCATGTTCCCCCAGTTCCGCTGACCGGCGAACCAGGCCTTCGTCTTCGATGATCTGGATCGTCGTCAAAGCAGCCCGGGCGGTGACCGGGTTCTTTTCGTGCGTGTAATGCCCGATGGCAAAATCTCCGCAGACATCCAGCTGTTTGCGGGCGACACAGGCCGCGATGGGCAGGATGCCGCCGCCAAGCGCTTTCCCAAGTGTCACGATGTCCGGGATGATCTCGTCATGCTCAAAGGCGAACATCCTTCCCGTCTTGCCAAGGCCCGTCGGAATTTCATCCATGATCAACAGCGCCCCGTGACGGTTGCATGCCTCGCGCACCGTCTTCCAGAACCCCGGCGGCGGGACATAGGGCACGGCGCGCATCGGTTCCGCTATGACTGCCGCCACGTCTCCTTCACGCTCCAGAACAAATTCGACCATTTTTGCACAGGCCAGCCCGCAGGTTTCTGGGCCCGCATGATTGTATGGGCATCGATAGCAGGCAAAGGGGGCGACATGTTCGGTACCGGACAAAAGGGGCCCCGCGATATGACTGCGAAAGGTCGCCTCTCCGCCGACGCTTGCAGCACCGAACCCCGCGCCATGGAAAGCATCCCAGAAGCTGATCGTTTTGAACCGGCCGGTAGCGGCGCGCGCAATCTTGAGGGCGACCTCGTTGGCGTCGGATCCGCCGGTGGTAAAAAGCATTTTGCCCAGATCACCAGGCACGATCTGTGCCAGTTTCTCGGCCAGTTCCACCGCCGGATCATTGGTGAAGCGGCGGGGCGCAAAGGGCAGATCGTCAAGCTGTGCCTTAATGGCGGCAACCAAACGGGGATGGCCATACCCGATATGGTGCACCGAATTGCCATGGAAATCCATGTACCGGCGACCCTCGATGTCCTCGATCCAGATCCCTTCGGCCTTTGCAATGGTGCTGACGCAGGGTGAAGACAAAGATTGATGCAGGAACACGTTCGCATCGCGTTTGAGCAATGGCGTTGACTTCGGTCCCATGGACTTTCGCAGCCACGCCTTGCGCGCCTCGGACGTGTTTGATTCCCCTTCAGTATGGACAATCTGTGGCATGTCCGCTCCTCATTGCCGTCATCAAAAGATGCGGACCCCGCAAGGCCCGCCAGTACCAGGGAGGAACTGTGTTGCCCTTTCCGCAAAAGGGATAAGGGCACCAGACTCAGTTAGGCCACGGCAGCGAATAGGTTTTGACGTTGGTGAAAAACTTCATCGCTTCGATGACGCCTTCCTTCACCCCGTTTCCACTGTCCTTGATGCCGCCAAAGGGCGACATTTCAATGCGGTAACCCGGCTGTTCCCAGATGTTGCAGGTGCCGACGTTCAACCCGTTGATAAAGGCAATCGCCCGGTTCAGATCGTTTGTGCAGACACCCGAAGACAGGCCGAACTCGGTACCGTTTGAAATTGCCATCACCTCTTCGTCGTTGTCCGGTACGCGAACGATCGGCACGATGGGGCCAAAGGTTTCCTCCATCACCAGTTCGCTGTCATGGGGCACCTTGTCGACCACGATAGGCGGCAGCAGCGCCCCCTGACGACCGGGGTGGTACAGAATTTCAGCACCCTCTTTTTCAGCCTGAAGAACGCGGTTTTCAAAAATCTCGGCGGCCTTGTCATGGATCACGCATCCCAGTTCGGTTTCCGGGTCCTGCGGATCGCCGAACTTGATCTTCTTCGCCTTCTCAAGAACCAGCGGCACAAACTTGTCGGCCACACTTTCCTGCACGAGTATGCGCTTGACCGCCGTGCAACGCTGACCGGAGTTTCCGGTAGCCCCCGCCACGGCAATGGTCGCCGCCTTGTCCAGATCGGCCTCACTGAGGTCATTCAGAACGATCAGAGGGTCGTTGCCGCCAAGTTCCAGCGCCTGACGCTTGTAGACGCCCTTTTCGGCAATCATCTTGCCCACTGGCACACCACCGGTAAAGGTGATGATATCGATGTGTTCATTGGTGATCATCTCGTCGCCAATGTCACCGGGCCAGCCGGTCACGACCTGAAACATCTCGGGCGGCAAGCCGGCCTCATAAAGAATGTCAGCCAGTGTCAATGCGGTCAGCGGCGTCAGCTCAGTCGGCTTGCAAACCATGCAATTGTTGGTGGCAATCGACGGCGCGATCTTGTGGCTGACCATGTTCAGCGGGTGATTGAACGGCGTGATCGCACTGATAGCTTTCACCGGCTCTCGGGTGGTGAAAATCTTGCGGGCCTTGCCGTTGTGGGTCAGGTCGCAGGAAAAGATCTCACCATCATCCTTCAGTGCCTCGGCCGCCGCGAATTGATACACGTCCTGCGCGCGCTTGGTTTCGTAGATCGCATGCTGGTGACAGATCCCCAACTCCAGCGTCAGCCATTTCGCAAGATAGTCGCGCTTTTCGCCGATCAACTCGCCTGCCCGTTGCAGGATTTGGCTGCGCTCGTATCGGGTCAGCTTGGGTTTGTAATTCGCCGCAATCTCAAAAGCCCGGCGCGCATGTTCGGCTGTACCGGCTGGTACGTGGCCCACAACTTCATTGGTGTACGGGTAGAGAACGGGAACGGTCTCGTCGGTAAAGACAATCTCGCCACCGATCCGCATTCCCTCGTTGCGTACTTCGATTTTCGACATGGTCTGATCTTTCATAGCTTACTGTGCCGCCGCTGTTGTTGCGTAAAAGAAGGCATCGAAATTGCGCAGCACCGGTTGGTTCGGCAGGTCGATGACGCGGTTCACGATGAAGGGAACTTCCTGTTCGGTCAAACCGCCATGGCTGCGCAACGGTTCTTTGAGCGCTGCCAGATCATGGCGATGCTCGGACGTGCCGATGCAGATGTTTTCGCCGGAAACCATCACGATGTCGCCAATGCGGTCGCCCGGCAATTCGAATTGCTCGATCGCTTCGGCCTTGGTCAGCACATGCGTAATGCCGTTGGTCGCCTTGAGCTTGCCGATGATGTCGTCCCGGTCTGCTCCATCAGGCAAATAGGCGGTTGCGAAGGAACCCAACGCGCCATGATGCACGACGTATGGATCGGTAATCGGAAGGATGACCCGCGCCGCATCCTTGCCCAGCCATTCGTCCATCAGGTCCTGCACGTACACCACCGAGGGGGATCCATCCGCCAGATGCTTGGGCTTCATGCCGTGATCCGCCGTCACCACGATGGCCGCACCCAGTTCATCCAGTTCGCCCAGATACCGGTCAAACATGGCATAGAAATCCAGCGCGCCTTTTTGATCGGGTGCAAACTTGTGCTGAATATAGTCGGTGGTCGACAAATACATCACGTCGGGCTTGAACTCTTTCAGCAGCTTGACGCCAGCGGCAAAGACAAATTCGGAAAGCTCTGCCGAGTAAACCTCGGGGACGTCCATGCCCAGCCATTTGCTGGCGTTGTCGATGCCGTGTTCCGCCAGCGTCGTTTCGCCCGACCGTTCGGAAGAAAAGGCAACCGCCCTGCCTTCGTCAAATTTCAGCCCGGCACCCAGCAGCGCGCGCAGCTTGTCCTTGGCGGTCACCATCGCCACACGGAAACCCGCGTCGTAGAACTGGGAAAAAATGGTCGGCGCACGCAGGAAACGGACATCATTCATCATCACCTCTTCACCACTGTCCGGGTCGATGAGGTAGTTGCCGCAGATTCCATGCACGATTGGCGGACGCCCGGTGGCAATCGAAAGATTGTTGGGGTTGGTGAACGAGGGGATAACGGAATGTGCCAGCCGGTCCGTGCCCTCTTCCCGGATCCGCTTGAGGTTGGGCATCAGCCCTTTCGCAATCGCGACATCGAGGTATTCCGGCTCGCATCCATCAAGGCAGATGGCTATGGCGGGCACCTTCGGCGTCGGATAGACGCGCTCATTTGCTTCGACAGGGGTTTGAATGGTCATCTGTATTTTCCTTGATGTTTAAGCGGCCAGCTTGGCGCGTTCTTCCAGTGCCCGAAGAGGAGGAGCGGCGCTTGTCACGCCCATTTCTTCCAGGGACTCCTTTGCTGCGTTCACAACCTTACGCATGACGTCTTCATCCATCTGACCGATACATCCGACGCGGAAACTGTCGACGACGGTCAGCTTGCCCGGGTAGATGATGAACCCTTTGTCCTTCATCAGATTGTAGAACTGATCGAATACGAACCTCTCATCGGCGGGGCAGAAGAACGTGACGATGATCGGGCTGAGCCAACGATTGTCCAGCAGCGTTTCGAAACCCAGTTCGCGCATGCCCGAAACCATGACGTCCCGGTTGCGGGTGTACCGTGCGCCGCGGCCGGCAACACCGCCTTCAGCGGCATGCGCCCGAAGCGCTTCGATGAAGGCCGCGACCACGTGCGTCGGCGGGGTAAAGCGCCACTGACCGGTCTTGTTCATGTGCGCCCACTGGGCGTGCACATCCAGAGACAGGGAATGACTGTTGCCCTTTGCGGCTTCCAGCTCGCTCTTGCGCGCCACAATGAAGCCAAAGCCGGGAACGCCCTCGATGCACTTGTTGGCCGAAGACACCATGGCTTCATATCGAATATCCGAGGGCCTGAGTTCGATCGCGCCAAAGGCAGACATCGAGTCGATCAACAGCTTGCGTCCGGCTGCATATGTGGCTTGGGATATTTCCTCGACAGGGTTCAAGATACCCGAGCTGGTTTCGCAGTGAATGGCAACAACATGCGTGATGGCCGGGTCATCCGCGAGAATGCGCGCAACCTCGTCGCCCCGTGGCGGCAGGTAATCGCCCTTGTCCAGCACGATATGGTCCCGCCCCAGATACTGTAGCGTCTGCGCAGAACGCTGCCCATAGGCGCCGTTGGCCAGTACCAGCGCCTTTCCTACCGGTGGGATGAAGGATGCCAGCATTGCTTCGACCGAGAACGATCCGCTGCCTTGCATTGGCACGCAATCGAACGCGTCGGCGCCGTCACCAAGCAGGTCCAGCAGGCTTGACCGCAGCTCTCTTGTCATGGCGCGAAAGTCGTCGTCCCAGCTTCCCCAGTCCTTCAGCATGGCCTCTTTCACGGCGTAGGACGTTGTCAAAGGGCCGGGTGTCAAAAGGTATGGTTCGCCGAGGCGCGGTTGCTCGATTTTTGGATGGGAAGGCGTCATTACCGGGCTCCAGAACAGCGTTTTCACAAACACCATTGCAGCAACGGTTGCTATATGTGAAATTGCAAATATCAATCTAATTATAAGTGCAGCCTATGCACAAATCATTGGGGACCGGTGATGCGGCACAGCCAGCTCAAAGCCTTTCATTACGTGGCCAGACATGGCGGGTTTTCCCGCGCGGCCGAGGCACTTTTTCTGACGCAGCCGGCGATTTCCGAACAGGTTCGAAAGCTGGAACAGGAACACGACCTGCTGTTGTTTCAGCGCGAACGAAAACGCGTGAACCTCACCCCTGAAGGGGAACAGCTTTACCGGTTCACAAAACAGTATTTCGAGATCGAAGATCAGATCGAGGACTACCTCTCGGAAACCAAGGCCGTGATCGACGGAGAATTGCGGATCATCGCCGATTCAGCGCATCACATGACGTCTTTCCTGGGGTCGTTTCAAAAGAAATACCCAAAAATCACGATCACCGTTCGATCCGGAAACACCGAAGAAATTCTGGAAGAACTTCGGTCGTACAATGCAGAGATCGGCGTTGTCGGCAGCCTGTCCCCTGGCAAGGATATGGATGTGTTGAATCTGGGGTCCACTGAAATCGTGGCCTTCGCTGCGCAAGGCATGCTTTTGGCATCCAAACCTTCGCTTTCTTTGGGAGAACTGGCCGATCTGCCGCTGGTTTTCAGAGAGCACGGGTCAAAAACACGTCAGAAACTGGAAGAAGAAGCCGAAAGGCGCGGTATCGCGTTGAATCCTGCAATCGTTGCGGAAGGGCGCGAGGCCGTTCGCGAGCTTGTGGCCTCGGGCGCAGGCATCGGATTTGTCTCTGAAGCAGAGTATGGGCATGATGATCGGTTGCGGCAAATCAAGCTGAAAGGCGTGAAGTTGCAAATGGGTGAAAGCATGATTTCGCTTTCGCAACGGCGCAACGTAAAGATCATCCGAGCCTTCATGGACTTCGCCCAGCGCGCGCTGGAAGAAAAAAGCCCCCCCGCCGATACCTGACCGGCGGGGGCAGGGTTCCTTTGGCTACCTGCTTCGCCAAGCCTGAGTGCGCTTGAGAATGCCTTTTGAAGCAATCAGGTGAACGATCCGGGCAGCAGCGTTGGTGTAAAAGATCATCATACCCATTGCTGCCGCCGGTGCTATATCCCCGGCATCATCCATGTTCAGCACCGCGATAGAGGCCAGCGTCGTTTTGGGAGAATAAAGAAACACCACTGCCGACACGGTCGTCATCGCGTTGACGAACAGATAGATCGAGATGTCCAACACCGCTGGCAGGCAAACCGGAACCGTTACCCGTGCAAACAGCTTCATCGTCGGTTGTTTGAGCGAGGCAGACACCGACTCAAATTCCCTGTCCATTTGCTTGAGCGCGGTGACGGCCGTCAGGTGCGATACGGTGTAGAAATGCGTCACAGTGCAAATCACCAAAATCGCCATCGTGCCGTAAATCCCGTTCAGCGGATTGGACGGGTTGTTGAAGAAGAAGATGTAGGACAGCCCCAATACCATGCCCGGGATCGCCATGGGCAGCATCGCGAACATCTGGAAAATCGACCGGCCGGTTCTGAACCCGTTCGATTTTTCCACCAGATAGGCCCCGAAGAACACGACGGTCGTGCCGATGACTGCCGTCAGCAACGCCAGTCTGATCGAGTTGAAATACGACCCCCAGCCGCCGCCGTCCATTCTGTTGAACTGATAGTTCTTGAGGCTCAGACTCAGGTCGTAGGGCCAGAACTTGATCAGCGCCGCAAACTGACACACTGCCAGAAGACCAACGATGAACAGGCCGATCAGGCTGCAATAGATCAGGAATATGCGGTCAGCTTTCGGGTTTGGCGTCGCCTGATATGGCACGGAACGCGCCGAAAGCAGCGCAACCTGCTTGGACTGAACCATTCGATCGATGGCAAAAGCCAGAATGGCCGGGATGACCAGAACCACGGATACCACGGCGCCCATTTCAAAGTTCTGCTGGCCGATCACCTGTTTGTAGATATCCACGGCAAGCACGTTGAATTGACCGCCAATGACCTTTGGCAGTCCGAAGTCGGTGATCACCAGATTGAACACGACAAAGGCCGCCGAGATCAGGCCATAGCGGGCCCCGGGTATCGTTACGGTCCAGAAGGTCCGCCATGGCGTCGACCGCAAGCTGGCCGCAGCTTCATACAGGCGCGCGTCAGATATCGCGAGGGCGGTCGATATGATCAGGAATGCGTGCGGAAAGGTAAAGAAAACCGATCCGATCACGATGCCGATGGGGCCGTATATACTGGCACCAAACAGCAACTCCTTGATCATGCCCTGATTGCCGAACAGGTAGACCAACGCGATGCCCGGCAAGAGCGACGGAACCAGGATCGGTGCCATCGCAATGAGGCGAAAAACACCTTTGAACCGCATGCAGCTTCGGTTCAGCGCATAGGCGAACCAAAACGCCAGTGTCACCGTCACGATGGTGCTGACAACCGAGATCCAAAGCGAGTTCTTGATCGAATTGAACAGTGCCGGTGTCGAGAAGTAGTTGATGAAATTGTCCAGCCCTCGCGACTGGACCGGCCGCAATTGCACCCGGCGGAACGTGTTGGAATCAAGCTCGACCCAATCGGTGCCTTCATTCAAAGTCGACCCGACAAGAAAGCGCCCGGTATCCGTCGTGTTGCGGATCTTGTACATGACCGGGCTGCGAAAGCTGAAATCGGGGAAGAGTCCGGTCACAGGCAAACGCCCGTCGGAACCGGTCACCAGATCAGTGTCGGAAAAGACCCCCAATTGCCTGTTCAACTCGTCAGCCGACAGGATCGTTCCATCAAAGACGCCCGCGTCGTCACTTACCTGAAACTCGTACTGGGACAGCTCTATCCGATAGGTCGAAAACGACTTGGACAGCATCGTGTAAAGCGGCAACGCCAGTGTCACGACCAGATACAGCGCGATTACCATCATGCTGCCGCGCATCAGGATATCATCACGGCTGAGCTTGGGCTTGATGTCCGGCCCGACAGGCAGGCTGTCCTGATTGGTAGAAACCGAGCTCATGCCTCAGCCTCCGGCACGTCAAACGCCATAAGGCGGTTCTCGGGGAGCTCAATCACCATGCTGCGCCCTTCTTCCAGTTCCAGACGACGCACGGCGTTGATCGAGAAATCCGCGATCAGTTCCGATGATCCGAACCTCTCGTTGTGCAATCGGCAGCGCCAGAACGAACCCAGGAACTCCATCTCATCAAGCGTCACCTCTATGCAGTTCCGATTGCCGCCCGTGTCGAGGTAACCAGCTTCATGAGGGATGATGTCTTCGGGTCGAATGGCCGCGATGATCGGGGTTCCATCGTTGAACTTGTGACTGAGGCAGGCAAAGGTCTTTTCCCCGACGCTCAATCGTCCGCCTTTCGTGACCTGCGACCGGATCTGGTTCATTTCACCGATAAAATCGGCAACGAACAGGTTGGCCGGTTCCCGGTAGATTTCGGTAGGAGGCCCCACCTGTTCGATTACCCCGTGATTCATGACCACGATCCGGTCTGCCATGGCCAGCGCTTCTTCCTGATCGTGGGTCACCATTACGGTGGTCACACCCAGCTTGCGCTGCAACTCCTTGATCTCATGCCGCAGATGAACGCGCACTTTGGCGTCCAGCGCCGACAGGGGTTCGTCCAGCAGCAAAAGTCCGGGGTTGGTTGCTATGGCACGCGCCAGTGCAATCCGTTGCTGCTGCCCACCTGACAATTGCGCCGGATATTTCTTGCCCTGATCCGGCAGACCAACCAGGTTCAAGAGTTCGTTTACCCGAACAGCGATATCCGATTTGCTGCGGCCGGTGTTTTCAAGGCCAAAGGCGATGTTCTTTTCAATCGTCAGGTTCGGGAACAGAGCGTAGGACTGAAACACGATCCCGAAATCCCTCTCGGACGGGGGCAGATTGGATACGTCCTTGCCATCCTGCATGACCGTACCCTTTGTCTGCAAATCCAATCCGGCAATCGCCCGCAAAAGAGTGGTCTTGCCGCACCCGGACGGGCCGAGAAAACAGACAAATTCCCCTTCATTGATTTCCAAAGAGATGTCCTTGAGCGCCAGAAAGCTTCCGAACGCTTTCCACAAATTCTGGATGCTGAGATACAGTTCACCGGGTGGTGTTTTCTGAAGCACGGGAGAGGTCCTCACATCTGCACCTCGGGCACGGCCGATCCTGGCCGGTTGAATCCGGGTGAGTAAGTTGTTTGTAGGGGAACAAGAGACTGGTGCGCAGGAGAGGCACGAAAGCCTCTCCTGCCAAAGGGGTTACTTCGCTTCCGACTTTCCGTCATAGCGAGCCTGCCATTCCTTCAGGATTGCCGCGCGATTGTTGGCGGCAAACTCAAAATCATTTTCGATCATTGCATCCAGAAGACCGTCTGGGAAGTGCTCAACCGGTTTCGCAACGCCCGGATAGGCCACGACGGCATAGCCGGTGTTGTACATCTCGTTGGCCTCTTTGGTGACGGTGAAGTCCACCAGCTTCTGCGCAGCCTCCAGATTTGCGGTACCGGCGACAATTGCGGTGGCTTCCATGTCCCAGCCCACGCCCTCAGAAGGCACGATGATCTCAAGCGGCGCGCCGTCGGCTTTGGATTTTGCTCCGCGGAACGCGAAGGAGATGCCAATCGGGATTTCGCCTGCCGCGGCCAGTTTGCAGGGTTTTGAACCTGAATGGGTGTACCGCGCGATGTTCTCGTGCAGCGCATCCATGTATTCCCAACCACCTTCTTCACCGAACATCTGCAACCAGCTGGACACGTCAAGGAACCCGGTGCCCGATGAATTCGGATTGGGCATGATCACCTGATCTTTGTACATCGGGTCGGTGAGATCCTTCCAGGATGTCGGCGGGGTCAGCCCGGCTTTCTCTGCCTCGACTGTATTGTAGCAGACGGCAGCAACCCAGGCGTCCATGCCGACCCAGGCAGGGGGGTTGTCGCCATCAACAAATTTTTTGTCCAGCTTTTCCACACCGGCCGGCGCATAAGGTTCCAACATACCTTCTGACTTCAGCAGCAGCAGCGACGTGGCGGCCAGGCCCCAAACAACGTCTGCCTGAGGATTATCACGCTCTGCCAACAATTTCGCCGTAATGATCCCGGTCGAGTCGCGAACCCAATTGATCTTGATATCAGGGTGGCTTTGATTGAACGTCTCGGCGTACCGCGCCAAGTCTTCCGCCTCGACTGCGGTATAAACTGTCAATTCCGTTTCCGATGCCGCAACCGTTGCCGTTAGCGCACCTATAGTCAGAGCTGCGAGAAATGATGATTTGTGTTTCATTGTGATCCTCTGTTGGTAATTATGTTGTTTTCGCCATTCTTGCGCGGCGTTCGAACTCGATTATTGTGCACCGATTGTTTGACAGCAGTTTGACAGATAAAAACGCCAATAAAAATCGATTATATCTTCGATGTCATAAGCATTACTTATAGATGGAAACCGCCCGTCCCGGTAGATCATTGCGGAACTGGATCAGAACGATCAACAGAACATCAGGGCATGTAAAAGGCGCTGAATTCTTCAGACTTTCTTGCGGTGGCGCAAAACGCTCAACGTGTCATCGCAAGCAGTCCTATCCCGATCGCGACAATGATCGCTGCAAGAAGCCTGTTGGACTTTGGCCCCTCGCCGAACCACATCACACCAATAAGCGACGCAAAGATAACCGAACTTTCCCTAAGCGCGGATACCACGCCCAAGGGCGCAATGGTCTTGGCATACAGCACCAGCCCATACGCCAGGCCAGAGATGACGCCGCCTGTCAGACCCGCCCAGACATAACGCCTGGGCAGTGCGACGAAACGCTGCCATCTGGTCGCAAAGATAAACCCGGCAACAAGTATTTCGGCAACGAACAATGCCGCAATGTATCCCAGTACGTTCCCGGACAGCCGGATACCAATACCATCCACAATCGAATAGGACGCTATCATCAGACCCGTGCCAAACGCCGCCGCCACGGCGACCCAGCTTGTGTTTCGGCCCAGCCCGGCCAGGGACAGGCACCCAATCCCAGCCGAAATGCAGACGATACCGACCCACGCGATCGGCGGCAGAAACTCACCCGCGAAAAGAATGGCACCCACCGTGACCAGGATTGGCGTCATCCCGCGTGAGATCGGGTACACCACCGACAGATCCCCATGCTTGTACGCGGTGTTGAGAAACCAATAGTACCCCCAGTGGATCAGGGTCGAGCCGATGATGAAGGGAAGCGCCGCCCAAACCGGCAAGCCGATAAAAGGCAACGCAATCAGCGCAGGCACGGCGTGGCCAAGCGCCACCAACCCCAAAACAACCGCTTTGTCGGGCGCGCCTTTGACAACCGCATTCCAGAGCGCGTGCAACACGGCTGCGGTCAATACGATGAGAACTGCCTGTATTGTCATTGTGGCCCGACGAATTGAGCTGAAAACTTGTCTTGCGTCACAATTCGGCTTTCAGAGCGCTTTTTGCGCGCGCATGCAGCGGCTCGACCAAAGCTTGACCTGTATTGCGGCGGCAACGGTTTAGGGGGCTCAAACCCGCTGGGCAATGCAACCCCGGCGAGCGGCGGATCAGGTTGGTCATCGCGGGCTGGCTGCACAATTGGCCAACCAGACCAGCCGCACACCATGTGATGCCACGGCTCAGTTGCCCATGCTCAAAAAGCAGCACGTCGCGATGCCCCTTTCCGGTCTGATGATACGCAACCGCGCAGCCAATGATGCCGCCTCCGACAATGACATGTCGCGCAGCGTGGAAGTCTGGTATCAGCCATCGGCTCGCTCCGTACTCAGGGATTCGGATTTCCCTTCACCCTATTTGCACTTTGCAAATTTTGGCAATTGTTTTCCTGTTTTTGCGTTATGCCTTCACAATATCCACGGGTTGGCTTTGCAGCGCGCCAGCTATGCTGTCTGGCAACTCCTCATCCACCACCAATGTCGCTTTCACCGGCAGCGGTTTCATCACGATCGGACCAACCACGTCGAACTTGCTGCCATCAGCCAGGATCAGCGGCCGCTGCGCCCGCTGCATCATCATATGACGCAGGTTGGCGCCTTCCAGCGAGAAGTCCGTAAACAATGCCCGAGAGCTCACACCGCCGACCCCGATCAACGCATATTCCGCATTGTATCGCGACAGGTGGTCGAGCGTGTCCAAACCCAATGTGGCATTCACTGAAAAATCCAGCCGCCCGCCCAGCATCGTGACTTCGGCGGCCGCCGACGCCAACACTGATGCAATCGTCAAATCATTGGTATATATGGTAAGGTTTTGCCGCACAGCCGCCAGAGCCTGCGCCGCCGCCACTGTCGTTGACCCACTGTCGATTATCACGCTGGCCCCGTCCGGGATCACGCTTGCCACATAGGCTCCGATCCGCTCTTTGCCTTGCGGGTTGGTTTGAGCCCGGTCGGCCATCGGAGGTTCCCGCCTGCGAATACTGGTCGCGCCGCCCCGCACCTGATGAAGCTTGTTCTCCAGCGCCAACTGTTCAATATCCTTGCGCACGGTTTCCCGGGATACACCAAGCCGTTCAGTCAGCGAGCGGATCGAGACCGCAGGCTGGCGCGAGACTTCTTCCAGTATAATGGCGTGGCGTTCGGGTGCGAGCATTGGCCGGCCCTTTGGCTTCGGACTGCACGAATATGCCAAAATTTGCAAACAGGGTACAGCCCAAACACCCGATCAGGCACGCGTAGCCATGGCCGCCGCGGTGACACCCTCACACCAGTGGTCCAGAGCGGTCAATGGACCCTGCCACCGGGCACGCAGTGACTACGCCGGGTAGATGGGGAACGATTTGCACAACGCGGCGACCGAAGCTTTGCAGCGCAGAATGGTCGCGCCGGTATCATCCCCGGCCTCAGCTTCGATCAAATCCGCAATGACGTTTGCCAACTGGTCGAACTCGGCTTCTTTCATTCCGCGGGTCGTTGCCGCGCTCACGCCCAAGCGCAATCCAACCCATTCCGGCGGTCGCGTGCTGTCATTGGGAATCGCGTTTTTGTTGGTCGTAATATTGGCCTTTTCCAGAACGACCTCGGCACGTTTGCCTGTGATACCCTTGGGGCTGAGGTCCACGAGCACCAGATGCGTGTCAGTACCTCCGGACACGATACGCAACCCCCGGGACTGCAAGGTTTCTGCAAGTTTGGCGGCGTTGGCTTTGACCTGCGCGCCGTAGTCCTTGAATTCATCCGTAAGCGCTTCGGCAAGGCAAACCGCTTTGGCCGCCAGAACCTGGCTGTGGATCGAGCCCTGAACGCCGGGGAAAACCGCAGATTGCAGCGTCTTGAACCAGTCCTTGTTGTTGGTGAGGATCAGCCCGCCACGAGGACCACGCAGTGTTTTTGTCGTGGTGCACGTCACAATGTCCGCGTGCGGAAAAGGCGAAGGGTGCACGCCCGCGGCGACCAGCCCGGCAATATGAGCCATATCCACGTGAAAATGCGCGCCGACCTTCCTGGCAATTTGTCCCATGCGCTCGAACTCGATTTCGCGCGGATAGGCAGACCCACCCGCAATCAGCAGCTTTGGCTGGATTTCCTCGGCCAGTTTTTCCAGCGCATCGCAGTCAATGACCTCGGATTCGGCATCGACACCATAATGATGCGGTTCGAACCAGCGCCCCGACAGGTTGGCCTTCAGACCGTGACTCAGGTGACCGCCGGCGGCCAGATCCAGCGACAAGACCCTGTCGCCCGGCTTGAGCAGCAGAAAGAAAACAGCAAGGTTCGCCTGGCTGCCGGAATGAGGCTGAACGTTGGCATAGTCGCACCCGAACAGTTCCTTGGCGCGGTCGATTGCCGCCTGCTCGACGACGTCGACGAACTGACCACCCCCGTGGAACCGGTTTCCCGGGTATCCCTCAAGCGTCTTGTTGGTCATTTCATGTCCGAGGGCATCCAAAACCGCGCGGCTGACGATGTTTTCGGACGCGATCAGCTCAATTTGATGCTGCTGACGCTTTTTCTCGTTTGCAAGAGCTTCTGCGACCACGGGGTCGGTCATCCCGACTGAGTTTTCAAAGTGCCGCGACATCCGGGCTCCTCCGATGCGATTACGTTTTCTCCAGAATTTCAGAGTTCCACTGGCCGAAGCAAATCAGTATTGCTATTTATTTGCCGCAGAAAAACTAAGGCTCAAGTGATGTCACTTTCTCCTCGTCGCCCGAAAGGTCCACATCTCAATGCCCTCCGAGCATTTGAAGCAGCGGCTCGGCTGGGCAGTTTTGCCGCGGCGGCAGACGAGCTATCCGTTACTCCGGGCGCGATAACTCAGCACGTCAAGACCCTGGAAGCCTGGGCCGGCACCCAACTTTTTGTTCGAAATGCCCGAGGGGTCGAGATGACGGCGCTTGCCGAAGAGCTTTTGCCCGGGTTCACCCAGGCGTTTGATCAATTGGGAATGGCCGTGCAGGAACTTCGAAGCAAGGCCTTGCCTCGGAAGGTCAAAGTTGCTGCGTTGCCATCGATCGCGCAGTTGTGGCTGGCCCCGCGGCTTGGAACGCTTAGGCGAATTGCCCCGGATTTGTCCGTGTCTGTCGTGGCCCTTGAAACGCCGCCAAACCTTGCGCGCGAACCATTTGACATGACTTTGTTTTTTTCCGGTGAACCGATCGGCATCAACGAAATCAAAATAGCCGAAGATGTGATTTTCCCGGTTTGCGCCCCTTCGGTCGCGAACAGATTGAATTCTGTTTCGGATCTTTCGAAGGAAACACTTCTCCATGACGGGGCATGGGCAGATGATTGGGACAATTGGCTGAACAGCCAACCAGATGGCCCACGTGTACCGAAGACGGGAACCGTGCACTCGTTGTATTCCGTCGCGCTGGAGGAGGCGCGTCATGGCGGCGGCGTGTTGATGGCGCACGAAGTTCTGGTTCAGAACTTGCTGGACAATGGCGACCTGGTTCGCCCGTTTTCGGCCTCGTTGAAGCTGCCCCGCGCAATGGTGGCCAAATTCACACCCTCATTCAGCAGATCCCCCGCCTTCAAAGAGTTCAGATCGTTTTTGCTGAATGCAAACTGAAGAGCGGTGACCGCAAAACGGGTTGTTCCCGCCAATCAGGCCCGCCGTCCCCGGACAATCCTGGCTGGCCGAACTTGGCGACGGATCCTTCGGACAATCCCATCAAATCCGTGAACCTTCACATACTTAAGTCGTGGTCCAGCCTCGGACTGGAAGGTTGAGAAACGCGGCCCGACGATGCAAGCTGCTGTCAAGAACCATGGTTCGGGACGGAGGAAGAATGTCAGACGCGCGCCCCTCGGCGGAAACCGATCCTGGTCTCGCCGTACGCGACCTGAGCTTTCATTATGGCGCCAAGACGGCTTTGGATGCTGTCTCTTTTGACGTGTCGGCGGGGACGTTCTGCGGTCTGCTCGGTCCGAATGGGGCCGGGAAATCGACACTGGTGTCGTTGCTCACGCGATTGCTTGTGGCGCCGGACGGTGAAATCACGGTCGCAGGCCATGATCTGCGCCAATCCCCGCGCAAGGCGCTGGCAAAGCTTGGCGTGGTCTTTCAGCAACCGACACTGGATCTGGGTTTGACGGTGCGCCAGAACATGTCCTATTTCGCAGCTCTGCATGGGCTACCACGATCCGAGGTCCCTGGCCGTATCGACGCGGCGCTGGATCAGCTGAACATGCGGGAACGTGCCGGGGAACGTGTACGCGATCTCAATGGCGGTCATCGCCGCCGGATGGAGCTGGCGCGTGCCCTGCTGCACGACCCTTCGGTGTTGCTGTTGGACGAGCCGACCGTTGGGCTTGATGCCGCGGCACGGCACGCGATAACCGACCATGTGCACGACCTGGCGGAACAGGGGCTGTGCATCTTGTGGGCCACGCATCTGACAGATGAAATGCGCGACGACGACCAGCTGCTGGTTCTTCATCGCGGTCAGATTCTTGCCAGTGGGCAGGTGGGCCGCCTGCGGGGGGATCAAAAATTGTCCGATTGGTTCCTGTCCCGAACCGAGGTCCCGACATGAACGGTTTCCTGGGAGTCGCCCGCGCCATCATCGGACGCGAGTTTCTGCGTTTCATCCATCAACGCGAACGATTTCTCGCAGCTCTGGTCCGGCCAATGGTCTGGCTTTTGATCTTCGCAGCAGGGTTTCGTGCGGCCCTCGGCCTGTCGATCATTCCACCCTATCAGACCTATATCACTTACGAGACCTATATCGTCCCCGGCCTGTGCGCGATGGTTCTGTTGTTCAATGGGATGCAAAGCTCGCTCAGCCTTGTCTATGACCGCGAGATGGGCTCGATGCGCCTGCTGCTGACCAGCTCGTTCCCACGCTGGTGGCTGTTGTTCTGCCGTCTGCTGGGATCAACCGCGATATCCATCCTGCAAGTCTATACGTTTCTCGCACTGGCCGCATTGTTCGGCATAGTCCTGCCGTTGCCCGGATATGTCGCTGTTCTTCCGGGATTGGTTCTGGGCGGTCTGATGCTGGGCGCGCTGGGGTTGGTGCTGTCCAGTTTCATCAGGCAGCTGGAGAATTTCGCCGGGGTGATGAACTTTGTCATCTTCCCGATGTTCTTCCTGTCCTCCGCCCTCTATCCGCTGTGGAAAATGGCTGAAAGCTCGCCGTTGCTGCGTGATATCTGTGCGCTCAATCCTTTCACGCATGTGGTCGAGTTGATCCGGTTTCTGCTTTACTTGCAGATCAACTGGGGGGCCCTGCTGTGGGTTCTGGCGTCAACCGCGATACTGAGTGCGATCGCCGTTTGGGGGTATGATCCGGCTCGAGGCCTGATGAGGCGGAAATCATGACGGCCGCGCCCCAAAGCGCAAAGCGCAGTCTGCTTCTGAAAACCCGGTTGGGCCTTGGCGCCGTGGTGCTTGGATCCGGCACGCTGCTGGCGGCCGCGACCCTTTATTTCGGGATGCAGAACGTCGCCAGCCGTCTGGAAACCGCGCTGGCGTCAGAAACCCGTATGGCACGCTATGCCGCTCTGTCGACCCAGGCCGCCACATTCCTTGTGATCGCAACCGAGTCGATACAGACCGGCCAAACAGTCGAGTCTCGACTTGATCGCCTGTCCCCGATCCGAGACCAGATTGCGACAACGTTTCTACAGCTTCGCTCTGATGTGGAAGATGCCGTGGCCGCGGTTCGATCTCTGGGGCTAGACGAACAATCGCGTTACGGAACCCAATCCCTGGGTCTGGCCAGAATGGAGGCGCTGCTGGCCAGCACGCTGGAAGGGCTAGCCGACGCAGAAGCCGATCAGGCCCAGCTGCGCGCCTATGTCGACTCGTTTGCGTCGGCGTTTGATCCTCTGCTCAGCCAGGCGGTGAATACCGAGGTTCTGTTTCGAAATTCCGTATTGGCCGGGATCGAAAGGACCCGCTGGGTTCTGACCTGGGTGGCACTGACACTGGCACTGTTCGCCTTGCTCAGCACGGCGTGGTTCTACTTTGGTCTGGTGCGGCCGCAGTTCTCTCGTCTGGATCGGCTGCGCAATGCGGCGGTTCAGGTCGGCCAATCCGAATTCGCAGTTTCTCTGCCGCAAACCCGCAATGACGAGATCGGCCAGTTATATGGCGAGACCAACCGAATGGCGGCTGCATTGAGAAAACGCCAGGCCGAGGTTGACGCAGAATGGACCCGGTTGAACGAGACCATTGCCCAGCGAACCCGGGAACTGAGCGCTGCAAATGAATCCCTGTCCAAGATCGACGAAAACCGGCGCCGCTTTTTTGCTGATGTCAGCCACGAACTGCGCACACCGCTGACCGTCATCATGATGGAAGCTCAGATAGGCCAGAGGGATATTCAGACCGCACCAGAGACGTTGGCAACGATCGAAAGCAGCGCCGCAAAACTGAACCAGAGAATCGATGATTTGCTGCGCGTCGCCCGATCCGAAACCGGTGAGCTGGCTCTGGAACCAACCAAAGTTGCACTATGCGATCTGATGCAAACAGTTGTGAGCGACATTCAACCTGAAATCGACGGCGCCGACATGCAGCTTGAAACGGGCGACTTCCCGGATTGTGCGTTACACTGTGACCTGAACTGGATACGTCAGGTCCTGCTCAGTCTGATACGCAACGCGATCCGACATGCGCGGGACGGGAAGGCGTTGCTGCTGTCGGGTCAATCGGTTGACGGTGACGTTCAAATACAGCTGACGGATAACGGCCCCGGAATTCCCCACGGCGCCCAAACCCGGATCTTCGAGCGGTTTGTTCAGGGAGGGGCGGCAAACAGTCAGGGTTTCGGTGTCGGGCTGGCGCTGGCAAGGTGGGTCGTCGAGGCCCATGAAGGAACCATTTCGGTTGCAAGCCCGGTTCCACGTGAAAACGCCCTGGGGTCAAATGCCGGTACAAATGTCTGCATTCGATTACCGCTGGCAGAGGCATAGAAAATGGTCTCCAGACTGCTGATCATAGATGACGACCCCAGAATCACGTCGGCCCTTGTCCGGGGCCTTTCGCTGCACGGCTACTCAGCCGAGGCTGAAAACCGCGCCGACCAAGGGTTGGAGCGGTTGAAAAGTGGTGCATTCTCAGGTGCGATTGTAGATGTGATGCTGGGAACGGATAGCGGTGTCGAACTGGTCCGGGCCGCGCGCCGTGCCGGGGTCGGAATCCCGATCCTGATGTTGTCGGCCCTCTCTGATGTCGATCACCGCGCCGCCGGGCTGGAAGCCGGGGCCGATGATTATGTCGTGAAGCCGTTCAGCTTTGATGAGCTTGTCGCCCGGTTGCAAGTACAGGAACAACGCGTGCTCTCTCAGCGCCCGGACCCCGCGCGCCTGTCGTCGCGGGACAGAACACTTTCAATCCGCGAGACAAGCATTGCTCTCACCGAACGTGAATTCGAACTGCTCACGCTGCTCAACAGCAAGGCCGGATCGCCAATATCCCGAGGAGAGCTGTTTGACACGCTCTGGTCACAGGACGGGTCCAGTAACGAAAACGTGGTGGACGTCTACATCGGATATCTGAGAAAGAAATTGGGATTGGATGATTTTGGGTTTGAAATCAAAACCATACGCAACCAGGGGTTTTGCATACAGGGGGTCGCCCCGTTGTCGGATGACACCTGAGTACCGACCAAAGTCTAATTCATACTTATTAATTAAGAGTCGCGCCAACCGGCAAGTCCTGCCACATTGAATATCAGCACACCCCAGGAGGAGGACCCTGATATGGCTTGGAACAGACCTGTTATTCGCGAAATCGAATGCGGCATGGAAATCAACATGTACGGCCCCGATCATGACGATGAGCGCGGCGGCGGCCTGATCTGATCAGCCGCAGGCGCCAACAATAGATGACGTTGCGCGCAATAATACTTGGGGCCGCTGCTGGCGGCGGCCTTCCGCAATGGAATTGCGGATGTGAAAACTGCAATCTGGCCCGAAGCGGACATATTCCGGCGCAGACGCAATCATCACTCGCGGTGTCACCCGATGGCCACAACTGGGCCATCCTGAACGCATCTCCGGATATTCGAACGCAGCTTGGCAAAACGCCCGTCCTGTATCCGACCGGGTTACGAGAGGTACCGATTCAATCGGTGCTGGTGACGAATGGCGACATAGACCATGTGGCTGGCTTGCTGACGCTGCGCGAGATGCAGCCATTTACGCTGTTTGCAACCCAAAGCATTCAGGATGTTCTTGCGCAGAACCCGATATTCGACGCCTTGAACGCCTCGGTCGTGACACGTGCGCCGATCTCGTTGAATCAGACGTTCGATCTGGTTCCCGGCTTGCAGGCAACTTTGTTCCCGGTGCCCGGCAAAGTGCCTCTGTATCTTGAAGGGGAACATGTCGAAACCGAATTGGTTGGCGAACAAACCGTCGGGGTGGCACTGAGCGCGCAGGGGAAGACGGCGTATTACATACCGGGCTGTGCCGCATTGACGCCCGAGTTGCGCGCCCGCCTTGACGAGGCCGATCTTTTGTTTTTCGACGGCACGCTTTGGCACGACACGGAAATGGTGCAGGCCGGGCTGGGTCAGAAAACGGGCAAGCGCATGGGCCATATGTCGATGGACGGCCCCGATGGATCGATCGCAGGTTTCGCCGATATGAAAATCGGCCGGAAAGTGTTCATCCACATGAACAACACCAATCCGGTTCTGCGCCCCGACAGCGCCGAGAACGCTCGGGCACGGGCCAAAGGCTGGACGATAGGCCAGGATGGCATGGAGATAACGCTATGACCCAAAGCCGCAAAGAGTTCGAGGCCCGGCTTCGTCAGATCGGAGCCGAGCGTTACCACGACCTGCATCCGTTTCATCATCGCCTGCACGGTGGTCAATGCACGCCTGACGAAGTGCGGGCCTGGGTGATCAACCGCTACTACTATCAGCATTCCATCCCGATGAAGGACGCCGCCTTCATGTCGCGTGTAGAAGATCCGGCGCTGCGCCGAGCCTGGCGGTCCCGGATCGAAGATCATGACGGCACGGAAGACAACGAAGGTGGTATCCGGCGCTGGTTGCGGCTGGCCGAAGCGGTCGGCCTGGATCCGGACTATGTCGCCTCCTGTGACGGCGTGTTGCCTGCCACCAGATTTGCGGTGGATGCTTACGTGCGATACGTCCGCGAAAAGTCGTTGCTGGAAGCGGTTGCGGCCTCACTCACTGAACTGTTTGCTCCCAAGATTCACGCCAACAGGATCGAAGGCCTGCTTCGGCATTACGATTTTGCGGATGACAGCTCACTTGCCTATTTCCGCAACCGCCTGAAAGAAGCCCCCAAGGATGTGGCCTTTGGTCTGGCATGGGTATTGGATCATGCCGACACCGCAGAAAAACAGGACGCGGCAGCCAAGGCACTGATATTCAAGACCGATGTCCTCTGGTCGCAGCTGGATGCCCTGTGGGGCGCCTATGTCGAACCTGCCCGAATTCCGCCGGGGGCGTGGAAGCCGGACACCGGTTTACGGATGCGGCAGGCATCGTGATGTTGGCGCAGCAGGTCCCCTTGCTTCCACGTGGTGTCCGCATCCAGTACGATTCCGTGCGGGAACAATGGGTACTGCTGGCACCTGAACGGGCCGTGACGTTGGATCAGATCGGACATGCAATTCTGAGCGAAGTAGACGGCCAACGCAGCTTTGGTCAGATCACCGCAAGCCTGTCCAGGAAATACAACGCCCCGGAAGAACAGATTGTCGAAGACAGCTCGGGGTTTCTGGATGCCCTTCGGGTGCGTCGTTTTCTGGATGTCGTCTGATGCAGGTAAAACCCCCTCCCCCAATTGCCATGCTGGCCGAGCTGACGCATCGATGCCCATTGTCCTGCCCTTATTGCTCCAACCCAGTCGAAATGGCCAAACTCGACAGTGAAATGGATACTGAAACATGGGCACGTATTTTCAAGGAGGCGGCGGCGCTTGGTGTCTTGCAATTGCATCTGTCAGGTGGAGAGCCCGCATCCCGCCGCGATCTGGTTGCGCTGGTCAATGCCGCGCGTGAGGCCGGGTTGTATACCAACCTGATCACGTCGGCGATCGGCCTGTCCGAGCGACGCCTGCATGAACTGGACGACGTCGGCCTGGACCATATCCAGCTTTCTCTTCAGGGCACTGACGCCGCGATGGCGGATAAGGTAGGCGGCTATCGGGGTGGGTTTGACCGCAAGATGAAAACGGTCGAATGGATCAAGAAGATCGGGTTTCCGCTGACCCTGAACTTCGTGCTGCACCGTCACAATGCCCACCAGCTGCCGCAGGCGCTGGAACTGGCGCGCGAAATGGGAGCACGACGGATCGAGGTTGCAACGGTACAGTTCCACGGCTGGGCCTTGCGGAACAGGGATGCCTTGATGCCGACGCGGGAACAGGCGCAACTGGTGACGCGACAGGTGGCCGAGGCCAGGAAGAACCTCAGGGGACAACTGGTCATTGATTATGTTCCGGCGGACTATCATGATGACTATCCCAAGCGATGTATGGGCGGCTGGGGCACAACCGGGCTGAACGTGGCGCCAGACGGTCAGGTTCTGCCTTGCCATGCGGCACAGTCCATCCCGCATCTGACATTTGACCGGGTACAGGACACACCGCTTGCGGATATCTGGTTCCATGGCAGCGCGTTCAATGCCTATCGCGGCACGGATTGGATGTCGGACCCGTGCAAAACCTGCGAACGCAAAACCATTGATTTTGGCGGCTGCCGCTGTCAGGCCATGGCCGTTATCGGAGACGCAGCTGCCACCGATCCGGTTTGCATCAAATCACCCCATCATCAGACCCTGCAAAACCAGGCAAACGAACATGCCGCCAAAGCGGATGCGCCCTTCATATATCGAACCGCACCCGGTGCCGCGAGAGAGCCTGCGGAATGACCCTAACCCAGAACGGCCCCGTCTGGCCCGGCTACCAGGTTCAGGATCCGGTCGGAAAGACGCTGTGCTTCGGGTTGGGAATGCGTCACGAACAGGGTCGCCGGGCGATGCCGCGCGATGAGGTCCTCGGTCAGGGTCAGCATCGTCTCGGCCGTTTCGGAATCCAGTGATACAAAGGGCTCGTCCATAATCAGAAACTCGGGCTTCCCGGCAAAGGCGCGCGCCAGAGAAAGCCGGCGCTGCTGACCCAGTGACAACTGGCCGGGAAACAAATCTCCCTTTCCGTCCAAACCCACGTCAGTTAGCGCGGCGTCGGCCTCAGCCTGCGACAGGTCGCCATGAATCAGGGTCAGATTGTCGATAGCCGAACGCCATGGCAGCAAAGTGGGTTCCTGAAACACAATGGCCAGTCGATCCGGCCGCACGATCTGGCCTTCGAAATCCGGGTCAATGCCTGCCACCAATCGCAGCAGCGTCGTCTTTCCAATGCCCGATGGACCGGTCAGCGCGACCGTTTCCCCGGCGGCAATGTCAAATGCAATGGGGCCCAGGACGGCGTGGTGTTCAAAGCGCTTCTTCCGGATGTCAATTCGGATCATGCAGTTCTCCACCGTCGAGCGTTCCGCTCCAAGGGTTGAAGAACCAGCCATTCGACAACCAGCATGACGGCAATGAACGAAAACGCATAGACCAGCACCATTGCCACATCAAACAGCTGAAAATACAAGTGGATTTGAAACCCGACACCGGATGAGCGCCCAAGAAACTCGACCACGAGC
Organism: Ruegeria sp. YS9; assembly: GCF_024628725.1. Taxonomy (NCBI): domain Bacteria; kingdom Pseudomonadati; phylum Pseudomonadota; class Alphaproteobacteria; order Rhodobacterales; family Roseobacteraceae; genus Ruegeria; species Ruegeria sp. YS9. The sequence continues at coordinate 32,571 of NZ_CP102410.1, read as the reverse complement.
ACGATCTTCCAGATCAAAGAAAGCCCGGACCGTGCAGCAGCAGCGATAAACGGCGCAAGCTGCGGCAGGATCACATGGCGCTGTCGCCTTTGCCACGGCATCCGGTAGACCCGTGCCAACGCATCCAGATCCGGGCTCAGCGCCCTGCCGCCCTCTCGGAGGATCGTCGCGACATTGGGAATTTTGTTCAGCGTCACCGCGGTGATCGCCGCAGCCTCGGTCAGCCCGATCCAGAGATAGCACAGCACGATCAGAACCAACGCGGGCAGATTCAGGAAGACAACCAGCCATGGATCAAGCCAGCGGTTCAGCGCATCCGATCGCCCCATGGCCAGTCCAATGATCGTTCCCAATGTCATCGCCAACACGAAGGCCCAGATCACACGTAACAGTGTCGCACCAAGGCTGCGCAGCAATTCGCCTGACGCAAGTTCTTGCTGAAACCGGGGGATCAGGTCCCAGGGTTGCGGCAGAATCTGAGGGTCTGCGGTCAGCGACGCCGCAACAATCCACAACGCCACAAGGCCTGCGATGGACAAAAGCGGCGTGAGGCGCGCGTTTTGCATCTGATCCTATTCCACGTCAGCAAAAAGACCCTGTGGCACTGTCGTCGCAGCGCCCACCAGCTCAGCCCCGCCCAATTCGGCCATAAGTTCCAGCATCTTGTTGGCCGCGACCGCATCGACCGGGCGACGATCGGGAATACCGGCGATCCAATCGAGCCTGAGTTGTTCAAACTGTGCATCAGACTTGACGTTCATCCGCGGTCTGATCGCCTCCCATGCCTCGGGCGAATTGGCCAGCAGGTCCTTGGCGTCGCGGCTGGCGGCAAACAGGCTTTGCGCAAGGTCGGGGTGTTCGTTCAGAAAACTCTGTTTCAGGTAATAACCCAACAGGGGTGTATTCGTGTCGAGCCCCAAAGCCTGCCCAGCATCCTCAACCGAGATCAGCTCTTTCATGCCGGACGCTTTCATCTTGGCCAGAAAATGCCAGAAATTGATCGCGCCGGCATAGTCACCGTTCAAAGCAGATTTGAAGATCAGCGGGGGCGCACCAAACACCTGTTCGGTGTCGGCTTTCAAGTCCATCCCGTATTCTTTTGCTGCATAGGCGCGCAAAATCAGCCAGGATTTATCCAGCGGACCACCCGCGATGCCGATCTTGCCGCCCGCCAAATCCTTCAAACTGGTTGCCGGGCTGTCAGCGGGCACAACCACGCCGCCCACGGCTTTGGAATAAGGGATGAACACATAGTCCTTGCCGGCAGCCCTTTGACGAGCAACCCAAATCCAGTCAGCAACCGCCAAATCAGCCTCATCCCCCTCGACCGCGATACGCGTTGCGCCATTGTCGGCAAATGGTTGAACATCAAGGACAAAGCCATGTTTCCGATCCAAGCCGTTCCGGCGAATGGTCTCCAGTTCCCAATTCACCGTTCCGATCTTGAGTACGGCCGCGCGAATGGTCGGCAGGGTCTCGGCTGCCAAAGCCCCCGAACTGAGTGCAAGTGCAAGGCAGGCGGCAAGAAGTTTGGTCATGACCCGATCCCTTTTATTCGCTATTCCGCCTTTCGGCTGACTTCATTCAAATCCTTGTCCAGCTTGATATCGAACTGGTTGCCGCCCTTGCAGATGACGTCATCCAGATCATAGCCATCGTCTTCAACCTCGATATCATCCGGATCCATCTGGCACTCGACAGAGGCAAGATAGGCTTCGATCTTTTCCACCGTTTCCGCGTCAATGTCGTCGGCGAAAGCCGGGGCCGCGAGAAGCCCGACGGTTATCAAAATTCCCATATTTTTCATGTACCTATCCCTTCTCTATTGAATACTAACCGTGATGCGTTGCGTTTCGCCGGTGGACCCGGGGATGCGAATTTCATGACTGCCGGGTTTGATTGCGATGAACGACAATTCAGCCACGCCGGCCTTGTCAAACTCGATGCTGTCCACCGCCATCGGACGGATCTCGATCTTGTTGATCACGATCTCGTTCATCCAGATCGCGCGAAAGAACGATGGCCCCTCGATGGCCAGTTCCGCTGACCCATCAGCGGTGATCTCAAGCTTGTAATACGCGCCGGATTGCAGAACCACGTCTTCACCCAGGGGTTGCCCCGAAGCAAGCGTCAGCTTGATGGTTTCCCCACGGTTGCATTTCGCCAGAAGCCCGGCAAATCCCAGATCGTCACACAGCGGCGCCGCCGATACTGGCCCACCCAACGCCGCAACCATCGCTGCAATCACTAGTTTCTTCATTCCCGTCCCTCCCAGAACTTCAGTCAATGGTCACCACGCCCCAGGGCTGTTGACCGACCTGTACTGACTTGATGGCTTTCTCTGCGGCCACATCAATGATTGTGATGTCGTTTGAATTACCATTTGTGGTCAGCAGGTATTTTTCGTCCGGCGTAAAATCCAACTGCCAGACCCGCTGCCCCACCAGTATATAGTCCAGAACTTCAAGGCTTTGCGCGTCAACAACGGCGACCCGGTTTGCAGGCCCCAAAGCAACGAACAGGCGTTTGCCGTCCGAAGTCACCTTGGCACCAACGGGCTGCAACCATTCCGGCTGCACGCCCGCTACTTCAAAGCTAATTTTGCCGACAACCGTCGGCGTTCCGTCTTCTGCAATGTCCATGACCGTGACGGTTCCACCGATTTCCGATGTCACGAACAGGCGCGTTCCATCCGCTGTATACTGGGCATAGCGCGGGCGCTGGTCGACCAGGACATTATGCTTGATGGAATAGTCCTCGGTGGAAATGAAATGCGCCATGTTGGTGGTCTCGGACGTGTTGACCACGAATTTGGCGTCGGGACTCATTCCCATGCCTTCGGGTTCGACACCTACCGGAATTTCGGCCAGAACGGTGCGGGTTTCGGTGTCTGTGACCGTCACCAGATTGTCGTCTTCATTGGCGATATAGAGCCGCTTGCCCGAGGGTTCGAGAATGAAAAGCTCGGGGTCCGGACCAGAGGGCAAACTGGGAAGTTCCTCATAGGTCTGTGTATCAAACACCCGGATGATATTGTCATCCGAGGCACAGACATACAGCGTGCCGCCATCCGGGCTGACGGTGATCCCACGCGGTCGGTTGCCGCCTGGAAATTCGGTGATCACCTCCCAGGTTTCGGTATCAACCACGGTAATGGTGTTGCCCCGCTCGTTCGAGACAAAAGCCTTGCCCGCGAACACGGGACCGGCGGTCAGCGCAGCACAGGCAACGGTCAGCAATAGTCGTTTCATCAATACCTCCGGTTACTCAAATGCGCGACAGCTGGATTCCGCCCGATCCAACCCCATCGTATCGAGCGGCGAGACCTGGTGCAGAAACCCCTCTTGCGGGCTGACGCTGACAGTGATCGACCCGTCATACAGAAGGATCGGCTGACGCAACTGCCCGTTCCAATCGCGGAATGTCACTTTCTGTCCTTTGAATGCGGCAAGTTCGAACTGGTCAGAAAGGGCATAATCGCGCACACCTTCCGGTTCGGCGGTGCTGGCGCGGGTCACGGCCTCGCCGATTACGCGCAGTGCAAGCCAGGCGTTGTAGTCCTCGGGGCGGACATAGCGGCCTGTCAGATCCTCGAAACGGGTCTGGAACTGGGTCGCGCCCCATGCCTCATGTGCGCCGTGAAACGTCGTCGGACGCAAGCCGCCTGAACCCATCACGGGGCGTGGGGTCCAAAGGTGATAGGACAGATAGCGCGCAAAATAGTCGGTTTCGTCCGCGGCAATCACGACGTCATGGTCTCGCGCATCTTGCGTGTCCAATGGCAATTGGCGCTGAACAAGAACATGACCGGAATCCGTTCTACGAGATCCCCCGGTATCCGCAAAGGTCCGATCTTCGGCAATCTTCGCGCCGAACTTGTTCGCTGCACGGCGATACGCGTCGGCGAGCTTGACATCCTCGGGGTTGGATCCGGCCAACAGGAACCAGTCGCCCCATTTCTTCCAGACGGCAAACTGAGCAACCGCATCGGCGTTCATGGCGCGGGACGGGGCGATATGAAGCAGGTTGCCCCGGCAGTTTGCGTCGCGAAGATCGACATCAGGCGCGGACACGTTGAAAACAAGCGCCCCGGAATCTGCCGCCTTGTCCGTCAGGCGCAACATGTCCGGTGCCTTGGCCAAAAGGACGATCAGGCGCACGCCTCCGGCAAGGATCTGGTCCATTGCGGCGTCAGCCTCTTCCGGCGGAACGGCCATCGTTATGGTCTCGTAGGTATGTCCCAGAAATCCGCCCGTGGTTCCGTTATCCTCATCCCCAAGCGCCGCACCGGCAAACCCCAGATCGTCCGGTTTCAAATCATAACGCGAGATCGGCAGAAGCGACGGATAGTCGATCCGCAGCACCGCAGCCTTCACATCGAGCGCCGCCGCGGTCATCGCGGATGCACACCAAAGAAGCGCCGCAAGCAGCGGCAGCAGGCGAATGCTCAAGATGTCCTCCCGTTGCCTGAAAGTCAGAGTTCAGGTTGAAATATTCGGGGCATAACGCCCCGAAAAACGGAACCAATACTTTTGGCCGTGTTGTAAAACAAAGCCTATCAGCTTCATCATTAAGCTCGATTCTTATTTTATAAGAATGCGCGTATATGGTTGATCTTGCTGCGGTTTCCCGCGACACCCGCCGATTTTTCAGGGGGTGTGACGGGTGACCGTCAACGTGCGCTCGCACGTCAGGTCTGACAAAAGAAACGCCGCAAGCGCGCGGCGTGTGCCAAAGCTCTGCGCATTCAGGGAGGACATGGAATGAATCGACGATTTCTTCTTGCCGCAACCACCGCTCTGCTGGTGCCGGGTCCGGTTTGGGCCCACGGACCCACCCGGCAGAAAGTCACGCTGACTGCCGAGGTCGCAGCCTCGCCAGAGGAAGTCTGGGCCGTTGTCGGAAACTTCGATGACATGTCGTGGCATCCTGCTGTGTTTGCGACCGAAGGAAACGGCGGCAACGCGATTGATGCGACCCGATTGCTGACACTTGGTCAGGAAGGCGGGCCGACGATCAATGAAATTCTGTACAAGTACAGCGCAGAGAAAATGAGCTACTCCTACCGGATCACCGAGGTCGCGGTAGAGGTGCTGCCTGTCACCAACTATTCGTCGCATCTGACGGTAAAACCGCGCGACGGAGGTGGTTCGATCATCGAATGGCGCGGTGCCTTCTATCGCGGGTATCCAAACAACGATCCTCCGGCCGAGTTGAATGACGAAGCCGCCATTGCCGCCGTGACCGGCGTCTATCAGGCGGGTCTCGACGCGTTGATCGAGCGGTTCGGTGCGGCAAGTTAGCCACCTGCTGATGTTGTTTTTGGCGCTCTCTGGCAGCCCGGCACTGGCACAGACAGCATTCATCACCTGTCAGAACGGTGAAGAACTGAGCCGGATAGATCTTGCACGGATGCAGGAAACGGCCCGCTGGCCCCTACCTGGCAAGCCGGCGGGTGTGGCGGTTGGTCTGGATGAAACGCTGTTCACCGTGTCCCCGGACAGCAAAATGGTAAGGCGTTTGTCCGCCGAGACCGGTGAAACGATCGCGCAAGTCACGCTAGAAGGGGGGCCGATTGGTATCGCTCTGGATCAGGATCGCGGGCGGGTTTTTGTCTCGGATTGGTACAACGCCCGACTTTGGGTGCTGGACAGTGAAACTCTGAAAGTTCAATCCGAGTTGCCCACCGGAGCCGCCCCGGCGGGTATTGCGATGTCGAAAGACGGGCGCTTTCTGGCGTCGGCCGACAAGGACGCGGACCAGGTGTCGGTTTTCGATGCCGACACTCTTCAGCCTCTGCACCGCAGCCCGGTTGGATCACGCCCCTTCGGGCTGCGTTTTGCCCCCGATGGGCGTCTGTTCATCGGCAATGTCGGCAGCAATGATGTCAGCGTGGTCGATGCGGAAACCGGCGCCATCACCGCAACGGTCCCGGTCGGGGAACGCCCTTATGGCATCACCTTCGCCCAAGGTCGGGCGTTCGTCACGAACCAATATGCCAATACGCTCAGCGTCATATCTCTGGAGACGCTCGAACATGAGGGCGTGATTGATGTTGGAGAATACCCCGAAGGCATTGATGCGACGGCGGGCGAAGATCTGGTGGTCATCGCAAACTGGTTCGACAACACCGTCAGCATCGTGGACCCACAGGCCCTGTCGGTGGTAGAAACACTAGAAACCTGTGATGGACCACGTGCCTTTGGCAGGTTCCTGCAAGGAGGACAACAATGAAAGCATCTCACCTGATTGCGGCCCTGTTCAGCATGTTGGCAGCCCCGGTTTGGGCATCCAACGAGGCATGGGAAAATGTCCGAGCGCTGCTTTATGGCGACAGACCGATGCAGAACGGAGATGCGTTGATCGCGATTGATGCACCTTACCGCACACCCGATGACGCGCGGGCTCAACTGGCGGCTCAGGTCCTAGCCCCTCGGGGGGCAAAAGTGGCCAAGGTGACATTGGTGCTGGATGAAAACCCGATGCCGGTTTCTGCCGTGTTCGAGCTGGACGAGCCACTGCCGAGTTTCTACTTCGACGTGACCATGCGCGTGAACGGCCCGACCCCGATGCATGTCATCGCCGAAACCACCGATGGCCGCCTTTGGGTGTCAGAAACTTTCGTCAAAACCTCGGGCCTTGGCGCCTGCGCGGCGCCTCCCGGGACCGATCCGGAACTGGCCCTGGCAAACCTTGGCACGATGGAGGCCGAACTGGTCGGCCGAGTCCCTGCGCTGAACACGCGGACACGATTGTCAAACCTGGGTGCGGGCCGGGCCAACAAGATGGATCTGAACATTGATCATCCGTCGCATTCCGGAATGCAGATGGATCAGATTTCCCTGCTGTTCATCCCGATGCGATATGTAGAGACCGTGGATATCGATCTTGATGGCGCCGGGTATGTCCAGATGACGGGCTCGATTTCTCTGTCCGAAAATCCAAGGGTTGGCATTTCCGTTCCAAGCAGGGCGCAAGCGGTCGATGTGACCATGACGGATACGGACGGTACGGTCAGTCATTTACACAAAAAACTGGCGGGTTTTTAGATCACCCGCCTCCGGCAACGGGTTGGCCCGGGGCTGGCTTTATCCGTTCCAGTGGATAGCCCCACAAGGCCCAGCCGTCGGTACCTTCCGGAAACCAGTAGACTTTTGTGTATCCCCATTCGATTGCGCGTCGGGCGGCATTCCAGCTCATCCAGCAATCTTCCAGGCAAAAGAACACGACACCGTGGTTGATATCGCCATTGGTGCTGGCCTCTAGACCGGTTCGAAAATAGTCTGCCGTAACATCGGCAATTGCGCCATAGCCGACATTTGGCAACCAGAGTGATCCCGGAATGCTGTCACGCGGCTTGTCGCGCCAGATCGTGCCTTCAGGCAGATTGGCGGGTTTGGGCGGCTGCGGCAAAACGTCGATGAACGCGACGCTTTGTTCCTGCCACAGGCCGTATGCCTCTTCCGGGCCGATGACCGTCCCGCCGGTTATCTGATCCGGCACCGGCGCGCGGTAGTAATCCATGCGATAATCACTTGGTTCGGGTACTGTCTGCGCTGTTGCGGCGGTCGAAATCAACGCAATTGCCACCGCTGCCCGCATCATTGCGATAGGTCCAGAACCTCGGTCCCCAGATCATTCACAAGTGGAACACCGGCCTCGGCCAACACAGCATTGATCTCATCCTGATTGCGGCGGATCAGCGAGTTCAACTGCCGCTGCCAAACCTTCTCACCCTTACGCACGCCCATGGTGATGCGGTAAAACAGACGCGGCGGCAGCTCTTCCTTGACCAGCGGGATCACCTTGAAATCAGGATAGTCTGCCGTGACCAACGGCCCGCCCAGCGGGCCCCAAAGAATGGCCGCATCGATCTCACCCGATTGCAGATCATCCAGCATGTCGATGGCCGGGCTTTCCACACGTCGGTCAACGAACAGGTTATAAGGCTTGGCTTGCCCGATCAGCCCGTTCCGCGCCATATGAGCCGCAGGCGGTGTACCCGCCACGATCCCGATCCGTTTCCCCTTGAGCATCGGATCGTTCAACATGTCCACCCGGGCCAGATCACTGTCCATCGGCACGATCAGCGCATAGGCGGACGTATAGTAGTGGTTGGTGTTCTGCACCAGCTCATGACCTTGCGCATAGCCGATCACCACATCGCATCGTTTGGCGGCCAGCGTGTTCCGTATGAAGCCCGTCGCCTGCGGAAACCAGACATATTGCACGGGCAGTTCCAGCTTTGCGGCAATCAATTCGGCCAGTTTGTTTTCAAATCCCGATCCGTCCTCGGATGACATGGGTTTGTTGGCCGGATCCGCACAGACGCGAAAAGCCGTTCTTGAAACCAGGTCAGAAGTCTGCGCCGACACGGGCACTGCCTGACAAAGCCAGACGCAAAGTCCGAAAACCGGCAGGCAGGCCTTAGCCCATACACGCATCTTCATCCTCGCGGATCACGTCAGATTTCGCCTCTTTCTTGGGCGGGCGGCCACGCGGGATCGCACCCGACCCATGAGCCTTCAAGTATACATAGATGTCATCCAGAAAGCACATCACATTCGGGTTGTCGCCAAATCCCGGCATTACCGAGTTTTCAGCGGCGTTCACCACCTGGCGGCCATTGGTGACGACATCAACGAAGTCGTAATAATCCATTTCCAGCGCAGACTCTTTCAGAGCCGGCGCATAGGTCGAGCCCTCGCCATCCGGGCCGTGACAGACATGGCATTCCGCGTGATAGCGCCGGAAGCCCGAAAATGTCATCCAGTCTACGGTTCCATCCTCGGCCACGTTGAATGTCGGGATATCGTCTTCGGTGTAATACCGTCCATCTTCGGAATACGCGACTGCCAGATTGTCGGCAATCGCGGCAACAGGAAGGCAAGATGCAATAATTGATGCCAGAAGACGTACAGAATGGTTCATGGAACGCTCGTTTCTTTTCAAGTGAAAACCGGCGCAGTCCGATTGAACCGCGCCGGCCGGATCTTTGGCTTAGTTCGGCAATGCGAACACGGTCAGCTGACCGCCCAGCGCGGTATAGTCGCTGAGTGCGGCATAGCCACCCACGGCGCCCAGACCGTCATTCGGGTTGGTCAAACCAGCCGCCAGACCGATACCGGCCCAACCACCGACACCGGACAGAATGCCGATATACTGCTTGCCACCTTGCTCGTACGTCATCACGTTGCCGATGATGCCAGAGGGCGTTTTGAACTTGTACAGTTCTTCCCCTGTTTCAGCATGAACCGCCTTCAGATACCCTTCGAGCGTTCCATAGAAGACAACGTCACCCGCTGTCGCCAGCGCACCGGACCAGACCGAGAACTGCTCGGGCAGTGACCACTTGATGCTTCCATCAGTGTTGTCCCAGGCAATGAAGTTGCCCATGCCACCATGGCTGTCGGGTGCCGGATACATCGCCAGAGTTGCACCCACATAGGGCTGACCAGCGGTATAGGACACGCGGAACGGCTCATAATCCATGCAGACATGGTTGGTTGGCACATACATCAACTGAGTCTTCGGCGAATAGGCCGCAGGCTGTTGGTCCTTGGTGCCCAAAGCCGCCGGGCAGATACCGGTCGAGTTCACGTCCTCGCCGTTCTGTTCCGTCGAATACTGCGCGACCACGGCCGGGCGGCCATAGGTTTCGCTGTTGGGATCCATGTCGACGCCAGTTGTCCAGTTCACAACCGGGTCGAATTTTTCGGCCACCAGCAGCTCGCCCGTCACGCGGTCCATGGTGTAACCAAGACCGTTGCGGTCGAAATGGGTCAGCAGTTTGCGCTGCTCGCCATCAATTTCCTGTTCCGTAAGGATCATTTCATTGATGCCGTCATAGTCCCATTCATCATGCGGCGTCATCTGGTAGAACCATCTTGCCACGCCGGTGTCGATGTCACGCGCCATGATGGTCATGGACCAGCGGTTGTCGCCCGGGCGCTGCGCCGGGTTCCAGGTCGATGGGTTCCCGGTGCCATAGTACATCAGGTTCTCGTCCAGATCCGCGGAATACCAGCCCCATGTGGTGCCGCCGCCGATCTTCCACTGATCGCCTTCCCAGGTGTTTGTACCCGAGTCCGCGCCAACCGGCTTACCCAGATGGGTGGTCTTTTCCGGATCAACAAGAATGTCCGAATCCGGCCCCATGGAATAGGCCCGCCAGACCAGCTCGCCCGAGTTCATGTCATAGGCCGTAACCGACCCGCGCACACCGAATTCGCCACCCGAGATACCGACAATGACCTTGTCCTTGATAGGCAACACCGTGGCTGTGTTGGTTTCGCCAATCGCCGGGTCACCATTCTGAACTTCCCAGACGACATCCCCGGACTTGGCATCAAGCGCCACAACCTTGGTGTCGGCCTGATGCAGGAAGATCTTGCCATCCGCATAAGCCACACCGCGGTTCACCGTGTCACAGCACATGACCGGAATCACGTCCGGGTCCTGCTTGGGCTCATATTTCCAGACAATTTTGCCTTCGTTTGCCAGATCCAGAGCATAGACAATGTTCGGGAACGGCGTGTGGACATACATCATGTCGCCAATAACCAGCGGCGAACCCTCGTGCCCACGCAGAACACCGGTCGAGAAGGTCCACGCCACTTGCAGATCACCTACATTGTCTGCGTTGATCTGATCCAGTTCGGAATAGCGCTGATTTTTGTAGTCACCCGTCTGGATCGCCCATTGTTTCGCGTTCTCCATCTGGGCAACCAGGTCGTCATTTGCATAGGCCGCGGTGGCCAGTGCAATGGCAATCCCGGAGGTCCAAAGCGATAGATTTTTCATTCAATCTCCTCCCTTTCGTGCAGCGATCTCTCTCTCTGCATTGCAACACCTCACCCAGGTCGGATTACGGTGTCTGTTGATGCTCGCCCCGACCGACGGTTTTCCGGTCGCTTAGGTGGGAGAGCAATGCGATCTCCTACGACCCGTTGTCCTCAAAGGTCGCAAGATATGCGATGATGTTCGCTCGATCGTCCTCTTTTCTCAGCCCGGCGAAGGTCATCTTGATCCCCTTCGCATAGTCGCGCGGTTTCGTCAGAAACACGTCCAGTTCTTCGGGTGTCCAGACCAGCCCTTCTTCGGACAGCGAAATCAACACCGGTGAATAGCCAAATCCTTCGACGCTTGCGGCCTGACGTCCAACAATACCGTTCAGCACCGGCCCCACCTTGTTTTCAGCCCCTTCGCCCACCGCATGGCAGGCCTTGCACTTGCGAAAGACTTTTTCGCCCGCTTCGGGATCGCCTTCGGCGCTTGCAAAGGCGGGGAAAAGCATGAAGCAGGTTGCTGCGAATACCGTTCTGATCACTATCAATCTTTCCTTGCTGTTTTCATTGGCTGAGACGTTCCGCGTGCCATTCGACATGGTCGCGGGCAAAACTGTTCACGAAGAAGTACGAGTGGTCATACCCTTCTTGGATTCTGATCTGTCCGGGCTGGCGGCGCTTGGCCATCATATTGGCCAGTGCTTCGGGTTTGAGCAGATCAAGAAACTGATCATCCGCGCCCTGATCGATCAGCAGGTCACCTTTCCAGCCGTGTTCTTCCAGCAGCAGGGTGGCGTCATGTTCGACCCAGGTGTTTTCGTCGTCACCCAGATAGCTGCTAAGCTGTTTACGGCCCCAATCCGACCGCGTCGGGTGCGCAATCGGCGCAAATGCTGAAAGAGACCCGAATTTGTCGGCGTTGCGTATCGCGATCGTAATCGCACCATGTCCACCCATGGAATGGCCTGTGATCCCGTGACGATCCTGCACCGGGAAGTTCTTCAGAACAATTCCGCGAAGCTCGTCGACGATGTAGTCATACATTCTGAAATGGGCCCGCCATGGGTCCCGTGTGGCGTTCACGTAGAATCCGGCCCCCTGCCCCAGATCATAAGCGTCATCGTCGGCAACATTCTCGCCACGCGGGGATGTATCGGGAAACACAACCGCGACACCGTAATCCGCCGCCGCCTCCTGAAATCCGCCCTTGGTCATCGCGTTTTCATGGGTGCAGGTCAGGCCGGACAAGTACCACAACACCGGCACCGGCCCGGATTTGGCCTGAGGCGGCAGGTAGATGGCAAAGGTCATCTCGCAATCACAGGTCTCGGACGAGTGGGAGTACACGGTCTGCTCCCCTCCGAAACTGCGATTTTGCGAGATGGTTTTCAGACCCATGTCAGTACTCCACGACCGCGCGGATCGATTTACCCTGGTGCATCAGGTCAAAGCCGTGGTTGATTTCATCAAGTGTCAGCTTGTGCGTGATCATGGGGTCGATCTCGATCTTCCCGGCCATGTACCAATCAACGATCTTCGGAACATCCGTCCGGCCCTTGGCACCGCCGAACGCGGTTCCGCGCCATGACCGGCCGGTGACCAGCTGGAACGGGCGCGTTGAAATCTCGGCGCCAGCAGGTGCCACACCGATGATGATGCTTTCTCCCCAACCTTTGTGCGCGCATTCCAAAGCGGTTCGCATCACGCCGACATTGCCGGTCGCGTCAAAGGTATAATCCGCGCCACCGCCGGTCAGTTCGACCAGATGTGCCACGATATCGCCGCTGACTTTCGAGGGATTCACGAAATCGGTCATTCCGAAATGAGTCGCCATTTCGGCCTTGCCGTCATTCAGGTCGACACCAACGATCTGGTCACAGCCCGCCATGCGACAGCCTTGAATGACATTCAGGCCAATTCCGCCCAGACCAAAGACCACGCAGCGTGAACCAATTTCGACCTTGGCCGTGTTGATAACGGCCCCGATGCCGGTGGTGACTCCACAGCCGATGTAGCAAATCTTGTCAAACGGCGCGTCCTTGCGCACCTTGGCCAACGCAATCTCGGGCACAACGGTGTGATTGGCAAACGTCGAACAGCCCATGTAGTGATGGATGGGTGTCCCGTCCAGCATGCTGAACCGGGTCGTCCCATCCGGCAGCAAGCCCGCACCCTGCGTGGCACGTACTTTCTGACACAGGTTTGTCTTGGGATTCAGACAATACTCGCATTCACGGCATTCGGGGGTGTAAAGAGGGATCACGTGGTCTCCAACCTCAAGGCTGGTAACACCTTCCCCTACTTCCAGAACCACTCCGGCGCCTTCATGACCCAGAATTGCCGGAAAAATCCCTTCAGGGTCATCACCTGAACGAGTGAACTCATCCGTATGACAAAGACCGGTCGCTTTGACCTCGATCAGGACTTCACCTGCTTTCGGGCCATCCAGTTCAACCTCCATGATTTCCAAGGGTTGGCCTGCCGCCACAGCAACCGCCGCGCGTGTTCTCATCTCTGTCTTTCCTCCCATGGCACCGGAATCAACCATAGTCCGGCAACTCGGGTCGAGTATGAGGGCGAGCGCCATGTTCAAACAATTAAGACAATGGTGTGTATTGGGTTGAATGGACTTCGTGCGCAGATTCCATGCATGATGTCCGTGATGTCCGCGTGGAGGAGAGCTGCGATGTCTAACGGCAAGCTAACACTTATGGCTCTGGCCTGGCTCGGCGCGGTTGGCCCGAGCCTGGCAGCGGATTTTTCCGACCCAACCTGGCCGTGCATCCAACGCAAGGTCGAGGACCTGTCGCTGGGCCTCATGTGGCCGTACCAGGTCCCTGACAGCGAAACCACCGAAGACAGTGCCGACATCGATGAAATTGCTGGCCTGTTGGCGCTGAGGCGGATCGACCTGGAAGACCTGCGGCCCCAGGTTGCAGAGTTTGCCGCGCGTCACAACGGCGATCCGGATATTCTGGGTCAGGTGTTCCAGCGCGTCTTTGACACCTTGTCCAAAAGACGCAAGCACATCATCGCGGGGATCGGAGAGTTTTCGCTGAAGCAGATCGATATGGCGGAAAAGATTGATCTGGCCCGGGTGGAAATGGAGCAGGCCCTGTCATCCGACCCGCCTGATTATGACCGCATCGACGCCCTTGAGGAGCAGCTGGATTGGGACCAGCTGATCTACTCTGACCGTCAACGCTCGATCACCTATCTGTGCGAAACACCGCAAATCATCGAGCGACGCCTGTTTGCGATTTCGCAAATGCTGCAACAGTTGACCTCAGATCAAGGTTAATGCAGCGGCCTCTTGGCAAGGAGGGAAACATGAAACACCTACTGATCGTCTTTCTGACGCTGTCGCCCCTCTCGGCCCTTGGCCAGTCCCCGCTCAGCGGCGTTGACATGACTCTGCCCAAGATGACCCAGGCGCAAATGACCCGCGCCGACGTTGTTGCCCGGCTTGCGGCTGCTACGGCCGACGCCCCCGCAGATTTCACCCGGGTCTGGCTGAACAATCTCGACTTGTCCGGGTTGGATTTCAGCAATGCGATCCTGCGAGCGACGTCTTTGAACGGCGCCAATTTGTCGGGATCCACTCTGGACGGCGCGATTCTCAGCCAGTCCTGGATGATCGGCGCCAACCTTTCAGGTGCATCGCTTGTCGGGGCCGAGCTGTTCCAGACCCAGCTCAGCCAAGCGGATCTGAGCGATACGGATTTCACAAACGCCCGAACAGCCGCCGATTTTACCAAGGCCAAACTGAACCGGGCTGTATTCAAAGGGGCGGATTTTTCGGCCGACATGCGCAACCAATCCATGGGGCTTATGCGCGGCGTCCTGTCCTCGGCTCGTGGATCGGACGTGGATTTCACTGACGCGAAAATGTCCCGCGCCGATCTGGAATTCGCCAAATTGCCCAACGCAGATTTCACAAATGCCGATTTGTCGATGGCCACATTGGGCGGGGCCGACCTGACAGGGGCTACATTGTCCGGTGCCGATTTTACGAATGCCGATTTGACGGCAACGCGGCTGATTGACGTTCGGGGCGCAGATCAGGCCAATCTGGGCGCCGCGAAAAACCTGGATCGGGCTATTCGCTGACAGGGCTATTCCCATTCAAGTTCGGTGAATGCGACCGTCGCATTGCGCGGGTTGTAGGCGTCAAACAATTCCCAGTGCACCGCTTCTTCCTGAGCGATCGTTTCAACCGCATCGCCCAGTCGCTGACCACTGCCGATTGCTTCGCGCGTGTCTGTTTCCAACACGTTCAAATAGCGCATCATATCCTCGGCACCTTCAGGCCACGCCAGGATCGGCCCACCATGGCCCGGTACGATTTGAGTGACGTCAAGCCCGGTCATCTGTTTCAGTACGCGTTGCCAGCCGATCAGTTGACCATCCAATGCCGGGGTATGCCGGTGAAACACCAGATCGCCGGTGAACATGACGCCGGTGTTTGCATCCATGACGGTCAAGTCATTCCCGGTATGTGCCCGGGGCCAGGCCCGCAGGATCAGTTTGCGCCCACCCAGGTCGATCTCGTCCGTGGTTTCAACAGCGATGTCGACGGAAATCGGCCCGACACCCACATAGGCACTGTCGCCGATCGCGGCGCTCAGGCTTTCGACATAGTTGCCCAACCGGTCCAGCAGTGCTCTCTCCAGCCCCGCATGGCCGACAACCTGTGCACCTGAAAGGGCCAAAGGCTCTGTTCCCAATGTGTGATCGGGATGCATGTGGGTCACAATTACGTGACTGACTGGCTTGTCCGTCTCGGCCCGAATGGCCCGCCAGACGGCCTCTCCTATCCAGGGTGCCGTTCCCGTATCAATCACCGCGACACTGTCCTGGCCGATGACAAATCCGATATTGGACACATCGCCCAGATTGTCCGCGTCGGGTTCCGCTATCAAACCGCGATGCACGAACAGACCCGGCGCAGCTTCTTCAAATTCCAGTGCCTGACCAATGTGTTGGCAATAGGGCTCGCCGCTGCGCCAATCGGAAAGCAGCGGAGGAGTTGTTTTCAGCTTCTGCTCGCATTCAGCCTGTGATCGGGCCTCATAACCCGGCAAAAGCTGTTCTCTGCAAGGCTCTGTCGCAACCTGAGCGCATAGCAAAATCACGGCTTCAAACATAGCAGCCCTCCGACCGGAACATTGGCACAGATCTCTGCCAGAACCACCGCGCCTTTCGTCGGCATATATTTTCCTTGCGTTTTGTGGCACATTCTTGGCCACCGGTTGCCGGAGGAGACAACATGGCCAGAGCACTAGCACCCGTAGCAATCCTTTCACTTGCACTAGCCCTGCCTGCATGGGCAGAGCAGCCAATCAAAAATCCGCTGGTCGACAGCGAAACCTGGAAGGACCTGCAATACGATGTCGTGGGCGAGGCCCAGATCGGAAATGCGGACACGCTGCTTTCGCTCGACGCCCCGTACCGGGCGCATGATGCCGCAACGGTGCCCATCGTTTTGAAACAGCTTGATCCCGATGCCCGGATTTCCGCTGCCACTGTCGTGATCGACGAAAACCCGGCCCCGGTCGCAGGCGTCTTCAGCTTTTCACCAGCTATGGGTCAGTTGGATTTCGAGATGCGAGTCCGCGTGAACCAGTATTCGAATGTCCGCGTGATCGCTGAAACGCCTGACGGGCTTCATATGACCGGCCGGTTTGTCAAAGCATCGGGCGGCTGTTCGGCACCGGCCAGCAAAGACCCTGAGGTCGCATTGGCGTCCATGGGCAAGATGAAGCTGCGCAGCTTTGGGCAAGAGGCGCAGATTTCCACGCCGCGTCGAGAAGCTCAGATCATGATCCGTCACCCGAACTATTCCGGCCTGCAACGCGATCAGGTAACACAACTGTTCATCCCCGCGCATTTCATCGACCATATCGAAGTCTGGCAAGGGGAAGAGTTGCTGTTCACGATGGATGGTGGCATATCGATCTCGGAAAACCCGGCTTTCCGTTTTGCCTATAACGACAACGGCTCGACCATGTTGACGGTCAAGGCAACGGATACCGAGGGCAACACGTTCGAGAAAGACCTGCCCAAAGCCGCGGCCAGCTGACGGACCAGACTGCGTTTATCGAAAACAGACAACCTCGGCTTCAGCCTGCGCCCGGCGCAGGTCGGCCACCATGTTTTCGGCCAGCACCGCACTTTTGAAAAACGCCATGCGCTCTCCCCCGACCCGACGCATCGACAGAACAGTTTCCGCCTGTTCATATTGCTCATACGGCAGGATCGAGGCGATCAAATCGATCGAGCATGAACACCTGTCCAGCATCTCGCGGGTTTGACCGTTGGTGACCATGCATGCAAACACGTAATCCGCGCGTGCCGCGGTCGGGTAGTCATTGAGCCGATCCGCGACGCTTTGTGCAGACGCTGCAATGGGCGCAACCAGACTGCCTGCGATCAGGGCTGCAAAGGTCATGCGGCCGCGTTCCCGAAATTGGCATGGCGTTTTCATTCGCGCCCCTCCTGCATTCCTTCAAACCGCATTTCCGATCGATAAACAGCCGCGCCGTCACGTTCGGAAACAGCTTCCGCCACGAGGCTCAGATACCAGCCCGGAACCTTGTCCGACACCGTGACGCGAAGAACCAGGTCTGCGAACCCTTGCATCCGGTCGCGGTTCGGATCCTCGGCGAATGGGCGCAGGACAATGGTCTGAACGGGAATGGTTCTGCCATCGATCGCCGCCTCGCCCTCGACGATCTCGGCAGGTTGAACCAGCGCATCTTTGATACGGTTTCGGATGTAAAACGGGCTACCTCCCGCGGACTCGGCCATATCCCGGATGGCGCTTTCATAGAAAACCATGATCATCGGATTGCCGACGCTGGCCGGAAAAACACCCATGGCGCGGTGTTTGTCGTCTTGGCGGAATTCCAGATGGGCCATCTCGTTCCCGTCATCCGAAAAACTCAGAGAGATAAGACCGGTATCACGTTCCGCCGTGTCGGGCCTTATCCGGTTTGTGACGGTACGCTGATAAATCAATTCCTTGTCACGTTCGATTGTGTCCAGAACGCCATTTTGGAACAGCAAATCATAGGCTTGCTCGGCATCGACCGATGCCGCGGAAACAGAATTCAAACTCAGAAACAAAACGGCGATACCGCAAAAAAGCCTTCTCATGGTTTTGTCCTCCCCGCGATGAGAGTATGGGCTAATCGCCCCATGTCACCGCCGACTTTTGTCGGTATTGAGCGGTTGCGTGTGCAAAGCGTTCTGAATCTTCCAGATGATCAAAGACCGGAGCCGCGGCAGTTTGACTGGTTTCGCCATAACCGAAATCTCATGCCGCAATCCGTCTTTGCGCAGGGCTTCACTGCGATCAGCGGTGATCAGGATTGCCGGAACTTGGGTCTGCGTCATCTCTCGGATCCGGTGAATTGCATGAACACCGGTTTCCCCATCATCCAATTGATAGTCGGCCAGAATGATATCCGGCGGCATGCCAATGTCTTTTATGAATTGCATCGCTTCCTTCGGCGACCGGGCCGGCAGAACACTGGCACCGTTCTGTTCCAACCACTGCGTTGTCCCAAACAGAACATCACGGTCGTTTTCGATCACCAGAATGATGAAATCCAGCGGCACGTCGCCCGTGTTGGCCAGAAGATCCAAGGGTTCGATGGTGCTTGGCCCGGTTTCGACCCTGTCCATTTCTATGCTGAACACTGAACCAACGCCAGGTTTGGACCGCAGCGAAAGCTTGTGACCCAACAGCCGGCAGGCGCGGTCCACGACGGACAAACCCAGGCCCATGCCGGAACCCAGTGGCACGTTTTCGGCCCGCGTGAATTCCTCGAACACGCGTTGCTGATCTTTGCGTGCGATCCCGATACCCGTATCCCAGACTTGCAAAATGACCTTGTTGCCGCGCCTGCGACACCCCACCAGAACCCGACCGCCCGGTTCGGTATACTGGATGGCATTCACCACCAGATTCTGGATCGAGCGCAACAGATAGATCGGATCGGATTTCACGATTTCCGAACACGGAACCACATCAAGCGTCACGTTCTTGTTCTCGGCCACCAGCGTTTGATCGCCCTGTATCCCTGCAATCATCGTAGCGAGGCTAACTTCCGTGGGTGAAACCGTGTCCGGATCGGTAGTTTCGAGCCGCGAAATATCCAGCAATGAGTGCAGCAGTTGTTCAGCAGATCCAAAGGCACCGTCCAACCGCTCCATCATCTCATGAAGCTCGGTCTCACGCGTGATCTCCAGCAGGGTCGAGATCATGAGTTTTGCGGCATTGATCGGCTGAAGCAGGTCGTGGCTGGCTGCCGCAAGAAATCGTGTCTTGGAAGAAACCGCAGCTTCGGCGCGTTCCTTTGCGATCCGCAGCGCCTCTTCCACCCGCGCTTTTTCTTCGTATTCCTGAACCAGCTTGGCGTTGGCATGGGTCAACTCTGCCGTGCGTTCCATAACCCGGTTTTCCAGGGTTTCGGTCGCGCGTGCTTCAAACGTCACGTCTTTCAGTTCGACCAGAAAACCACCATCCGGCAGTTGGTTGACCTGAATGTCCAATACGCGGTCTGATCCGTCGCGCACACGTTTGCGCAACCAGCCGCGGCTTTTCAGCTCGTGTTGCCACTTGCCGATCCTGAGTTCATCATCGGCCTTGATCAGCCCACGCGTCCGCATCAGATCCAAAAGCGTTTGCACTGGCATGTTTGCCTGCAAGACGGATAGCGGCAGGTTCAGTATTTCCCGGAACCGCGCGTTGTGCATCATGATCTTGGTATCTGATGAAAACGTGCAAACGCCTGAGCTCATGTTTTGGAAAACCGCCTGAAGGTAGTCCTCCTGACGGTCAATCAGGGTTTCTTTCTCATCGCGGTTCCTGCGAACAACGGATGTGATATCGGTCAGCAGTATGACCACATTCTGAGGCGACGTGTATTGTGCGCTGAGCTGATACCAACGATCCCCACGCAGTTCGATCACGTCGCTGGACACCATCCCGGTATGACAATTGCGCTCAAGCGTATCCAACATTTTCGATATTCCGTGGTCGGACGATACGAATTCGGGACTGTTCTGTACCAACAGAAAAAACCGACCCAGGCTGAGGCCGGGCCCGACAACGTCAGACATATCCGGGAATATCGCCTGAAACAGCTCGTTGCACAGGTTCAATTCGCCATCCGTGAACAGCGCGAACCCTTCTTCCATGGAAGACAAGGCCCTGACGAGGCTCTTGCGGGTTTGTTCGCGTTCGTACCTGGCGCTTTCAAGTTCGGTGGTCGCGCGTTCCAGATCGCGACTCTGCTCCATCACCTGCTGCTGCAACTCTATCGCCGACTGAAACGCCAGGAAGGCGGACGGACCCACATCTTTCTGGCGGTTGGCGCGCCGCATCAGCGCGTCGATGATCTTGGCCTGTTTGGATATCTGGATCTCTGGCGGGTCGTCTGGATTCAGCATGGTCAGCTCAGGTCCCGCTTCTCGGGCTCAAAGAAAGCGACCCCCACAAAGGTCTGGTTCATATGTACGCCGGATTGCTGTTCTCCGTAGGTGTTGAAGCCAACCACCCGGTGAGATTGCAGAACATCCGAAACCTGTTTGCTCAACTGTTTCTGTTCGATTTCGAGTTTCCGCAGAATACAGTCGAACCCAAGAATGAAATCCGGGGCGGTTCCGGTGTTGTCGCGCACATTCAGCCCGGCTTCGAGCGTTTCAATGATCTCCTTCCCGCGCCCCAGTGTCATGATCAGGCCGTCATCGATCGCCGCGAGAAAAGACAGGGATCCCCCCTCCATCGGTTCACGAATGGCACGAACGTAGTAATTGAGGTTCTGCCTGAGAAGCAGCGGGTTTTCCGCAAATACCAGCGGCGACAGATCTTCGGCCGCGCACCCGACCAGTCGGGCATATTCCTGCGCCGCCGGCGCCCCGTTGATCTCATAGACCACGCGTTCTTCCGGGTTGGCGTCGGTGATGATGATCTCGGACCCGATGGGCAGGAAATGATCAAAGCCGATACCCTGAAAACCAAGGTTGGTTTCAATCAACAACAGGACGGCAGCATTGTTGTGCGCCTTGCCACCGTGAAAAACGAACGTCTCTTCATATTGAAGGCCATCCCCGGCAGAGCCGCCGAATATCGGCAATCCATCCAGAACGGTTTCCAGCGTTGAGACCAGCAAGTCTTCCTGCTTGGACAATCCATCCGTAAACACCAGTGCCAGCCTGTTCCACCCCGCCGTGTGGCGGAATCTTTCGGCCAGTCGCTGGGCTGCGGCAGCGATTTCCGTTGAATTGAGCGGCCTGAGCGATTCGAACAAAACGGACGAGCATCGAAAGTTGGACTTCGGAAAGGCCAGCAGCAAAAGCGCATGCGATTCATAACCCGAACGCGTGATTTGTCCTGCGGTGGTGCAGCCGAAGACAGGAACACCCGCAAGTCTTTCGTTCAGGCAACGCGACACTTCCACTGGATCAAGAGTGCTGGGAACGAAGGCCAGGACAAAGCAGGACGACAGACTATCGATTTCCGCGCAGGCTTCTTCAACGGCGGTCGTCGGGTCCAAATCATCGGAACGGCCAATCGCAATGAAATTCGGTTCATGCTCCAGATCCCGCATGTGCCCCCCCTAGTGTTGAAGAAAGGATTTGACCTCCGGTTCGTGTCGCGACTGTCTGGCGACAACCGAGTCGACCAGAACAGCGGCCTGGGTCCGGTTGCGCACCCCAAGGCGGCGCAGCAAAGCGGTGATATGCGCCTTGACCGTCGCTTCTGCCAAAGACAGCTCATAGGCAATCTGCTTGTTGGATTGGCCCACGCAGATAAGCTTGAGAATCTTGACCTGCTGCGGCGTCAATGATGAAAGCTCGGGGCTGGACTGGTAGACGGTGCTTTCGGAGGGCTTCAGCTCTTCGACCCGGCTGTATTCGGTGGGTACGTATCTCCGCCCAGAGGTGATCTCCTGAATGGCGTGTTTCAGGGTTTGCGCCGGCGTGTCTTTCGGCAGAAATCCCATCGCACCGTGGTCCAGCAAAGATCTTACCAGCTCTCCGGATGCCAGGGACGATATCACCAGAACCGGGGCATTCGGACAGCGCTGTCGCAGCTGCTGAAAACCCGATATACCCGTCACGTCCGGCAATTTCAGATCGAACATGATCAGATCGGGCTTGAAGCCTGCGCCAAGAATCTCGATTGTCTGCTTCAGCGTGTTGGCTTTTTCAATTCGGCAGTTCTCGAAGCTCAACTGCAACGCCGCGGCCAACGCATCGCTGAACAGCGGATGATCATCCACGATAAGCACGCTGGACACCTGGTCCACCGGTTTAGGACATCCCGCAATGTGCATTGCTTCTCCTCCAAAAGGAAAAGTACAGCATTTCCAGATCAGTTCAACTGTTTCGTTTTGATACTAGCGAAAGATACCATAGATAACAAAAGCTTGATGACTCAGATGACCTAATTCTTGAGGAAACTTCTGGCAAACTCCTTCAAATCAGGCTTTGCGGCCTTGGGATCGAAATACTGCCTGTCAAAATCTTGCACGTGTTTGAGTCGACTGGATGAATGGCCGTCGCGAAGCAGGATGGCAGAAGCCGCTTGCCGCAGCCTGTCTGCGCGACCAGCCCCGGCACTGCGCCGCAATTCTCGGGCCAACGGATCGAAAATATCAAAGCGTTGCAGTGCTCTTGAAGCGGCCAGTTTGTGACCGGACATGCCCAATACCAAACCGGCCAGAAAAACAACGCTGGCGATTGCGGCACCTTGCCAACCCAACAGCTTTGCTGGTGGGGCATCTTCCTCCGATCTGTCGGGGCCTGCCTCTTGGACAACCGTGCCGTAGGCAATGCGCTGCGGCGAGATGATGACCTCTCGGGTTTCGCGGGTCACAGTGTCAAAGTAACTGAATTGAAGGGGTTCAACGATGCCGGACGTGTCGTTCGAAGGGCGTATGGTCCAGCGCCAGAACGCATAGGTGACCGGCCCTTCCGGGGTCAGTTCGACAAGCCTTTTCTCAGGGTGCGCGAAGATCAGGGCCGAAGGTGAGGTCAACTCAGGCATGGGCGGCATCATCTCGGGCGTCGCGCCCAGGGCTTCCAGTCGAATGACGCGCAAGACCCCCTCACCCGGTGCAAGTTGATCCGGCGCATTCGACCACTGATCCGAAATCTGCAACTTGCGAACCGGAAACCACCAATCCTGCGTCGCCGGGGCTTGCGCCACCTGAATGGTCAGCGGCTCTGACTGAATCTCATGTTCGAACCAGTCGTCGTTTTCGTCTGTCAGGGTCAACCTGTGCACAAACGGACCAATTGAAAGCTGGCCTGCCTCGACAGGATAGATCGCCATACGTCGGGTAAACACCTTGTATTTCCGACCATTGATCCTTTCTTCCGACCAGCTGTCCGGCCCCAGCTGCGCCCAGCTGAACCCATCCAAGTGGGGCTGGATCAGTTCTTCGCGCGTGATGTGCCGACGATAGACACCCCGGATCGTCAACAGCACCATCTCGCGGGTGAACGGAACGGGGGCGTCGTCTGCAATGGTAACCTCTATCGACGCCTCGGACGGCAGCACTGTTTTGGACTGCGCCAAAACCTGCATCGGAAGTGCAACAAGAAGCAAGACCAGCCACTTCATTCCGGGTTCTCCGCTTTTGGCGGCGAAAGACCAAGCTTTGCCCGGCGCTTGTGTTCGTGTGCGATCCGGGCCGCCATGAATTCACCCGGAACGTCGGACAGCTGATTGAGCCAGCGCAGATCGGCAACCATAAACTTGTCATCAAAGATACGGCGCACGCCCAGTTGCCCGCGGCTGTCCAATTCCGCCAGTCCCAGCATCGTGTTCGCGTTCGTGACCTCACTGCCGGTTCCCGCCGCCCGCGCATTCCCGCGCGCGACAAAACTCTCGGCCTTGGGCCCGGAATTGCGTTCGGGGAAAAGGCCCAAAGCCTCGGGGGCGATCTGCTGCCCCGCGTAAAAAGCGGCCAGCAGATCGAAATTCGCCTGAGCATCCAGGTTTCCTTTGGCCATGGCCCGATCATAGGCTTCCAGCGCGGCGGCCAATTGGCCGGTCCGGGCGTAAGCATTGCCAAGGTTGTACTGGTTCCCGGCGTGCTCGAAAGCACTGGCTGCTTTGTCAAAAACCCCGGCACGGTAGAAGGCAACACCTTGCCAGTCAGGGTCGGAAAACAGCTTTGCAGCCATTGGATACAGACCGATTGCCAATGCGACGCGGCCAAAGGGGGCAGCGCCACCCAGCGCAAAGGCAAAAGCAATACATGCGGCACCTGCAATCGCGAACCACCTCATGCCTCTTCCCTCCAGAACAAAAACAGCAGGGGGAGCAGAGCGAAGAACAACAGGTACCGTCCCAGATCGTGCCAGAACAGCACCGGATAGTCCGCCCGTTTCAAGCGGGTGGCGGCATCATCTGCCAGCCAATTGACCAGATCATCTGACTGGTCCAAAGTGAAGACGGCACCCCCGCCGAGCGCGGCATGGGTTTGACTTTGCGCAGTCGGAGGGTGAACTGAAACCAAAGACACACGTGCCCCTCGTGAGGCAAGCGATGCGACCTGCTGCAAAGAAGGTGCTCCAAGTCCGTCCCCGTCAGTGAACAAGACGACGTCCCCGGCCAGGATGCCCGCCTCTTCCATCCGCTGCAACGCCAAAGCCAGTGCGCGTTCGGGTCGCGATCCCTTGTCCGGAACGGTCTGCCCATCGATGAGCGAGAGCGTTTGACCCAATTGGCGGTGATCGGTTGTCATATCCGTGGCGACATAGGCGTCGCCCGCGTATACGATGATGCCGCCGGGGCGGGACCCAAGCGCACTGACACCCAAACGCCCCATGCTCAGCACTTGCGGCCAGCGGTCGCCTTCCGCCACGCTGTCAGATGCATCCACAAGTAACAAAACGCCATCCAGATTGCGATAGGTTTGCGCGTCGCGCCGTTCGATTGCCGGGCCGGTCAGAGCAATTGCGATGATGCCGGTGGTCAGCAGCAACGCGGCCGGTTTGAGCGGAAAGGAGCCGCCTTCGATCCGGCCAATCGCGGCCATCGCCTGGACAAGCTGCGGTTCGGTAATCTTGTCCCAGGCTCCGAACCCTCCGGCGCGGGAAAGCAACCACCACCCTGCCCCGCAGACGACGGGCAGCAAAAGCCCCCAGACCGGTCTGAGCAGGGTGACATCCAGCTCAATCATCACGCTTGCCTCCACGCCGCCAACAGGGCAAGTGCGGCCGCCATTGCTGCGGGCCAGGTCCAAAATGATCGGTAGACCTCGGCCGTAAGGCCCGCGCTGTCCGTCGCCTCCAACCGATCCAGTGCCTGTGTCACTTCAATAAGATCATCGGTGGTCTTGACGCGAAATGCTTCGCCGCCGGAAATTTCGGCAATGGCGCGCAGGGTCGTCGCATCGACGACGCCGCGCTCACCAGGTTCGGCGCTTTGCAGGTCTTTTGGACCCAGAGCAATCGTATGGACCCGCACCCCCATCTCGGCCGCCAGTTCGGCCACGCCACCGGGGTTCGTGGCGCCCGCGTTGTTCACCCCATCCGACAACAGAATGACGACCCGCGACGCCGCCTGGCTGTTGGCCAGGCGCTTCAAAGCAAGGCCCAGACCATCGGAGATGTTCGTCGCACGGCCCGAGATACCGATCGTGGCCTCTTGGATCCGTCGCGCGACAGCCTCGGTATCGAAAGTGAAAGGCGTGGCGAAATAGGCTTCGGACCCGAAAACAATCAAGGCCACCCGGTCGCCGGCGCGGCGTCGGGCGAACTCGGATCCAACGCGGGTCACCGCCTCCAAACGGGTGATCTGGCGCCCGTCGAGATGAAAATCATCCCGCACCATCGATCCCGAAAGATCCAGAACAATCGCAAGGTCCCGTCCGGACACTTTCAAGGCGCTGACGGGTTGCAGTTCGCGCGGACCGGACAGGGCAAAAATCGTGAGCGCCCAAATGATCCACAAAATCAGGAGGTCCGCCAAAACCCGGGTCCTGGCCTTAACCTGTGGGCTGGCCGCCATAAGCATTCCGCCTATGCGGTCCGGGACTGGGAACCCCCGCTCGAAAACCGGCCGCGGTTTGACCAAACGCATGATGACAAGAGGCAATGGCAGCGCCAGCAAGACCCAGGGATCAGCAAGTTCAAACACGACCCGCGACCTCCTCTTGCAAGGTCTCCAGATCCGGTTCACCGCCGGGTTGGTAAAGATCACCCGTCAACTCTGCATAACGCTTCGGATTCTGAGCGCGCAGTTTGTGCAAAAGAGCCACCCTGCGGCGATCCACGGACCACCCCGGTTGTTCGGCAGACTGATCAGATGGGCCCAGCTGTATGTTTGCTGCGGTCCTGATGCTCAGCAACCGCAGGATGGCGACACAGCCGACCGAGGCCAGCGCCGCGATACCAAGAACAGCCGCGTATTCCGCGACCGCCCCGCCTGCGGCCTCGGCGGGCAAATGGATATCCCGCAGGCTGGCCAACATCGTGGCTTCAGAGAGTGCTTTCTCACTCATGCCACATATCTTGCCGCGAAAACCGACGAAATGCGACGAGAGGTTTGTTCGACCGGGTCACTGGCATTCAGGACAAGCGCAGGATGTGTTGCGACCTTCTGAAACGCAAGTTCACCGGAAGGCTCTGCCTGGGCCAGATAGACCCGCTTTTGCCGCCCATCAGAAAGGCGGAACGGATACCAGCCTTTGGGCATCTCATGCGCTTTGCTTTCGGTCACAAGCAACAGTCTGGGGTTGCGGCGATGATCGAGCCGGTCCAGCACGTCCGAAAAGCCGCCTCCCTGCTGATCGAAGCCAGACGCGATGATAATCTCGGCGCCAGTCGGCGTCAGGCGCTCAACGCCGACAAGTGCCTGTTCCAGTGTCCAGCTTTCATCCTCACCCTTTTGCAGCCCGGTCAGACTGTGCGCGTGGGCCTGAACCATGCCACCGATCACATCCAGCATCCCGCGCGTTTTTCCGCGCAAGGGTACGATGACGGGTGCGCCGGTGGTGAGCGCCAACAGACCAACACGGCCGCCGCTTTCAACCATGAACCACCCGATCAGGGTCAGGGCTTCGGCGGCAGCGACTGACAGAAACGCCCGTCGGAGGCCCCAGAACATCGGCGCACGAAAATCCGCAACCAACAGGGCGACGCGATCCTGTTCCTCCTGAAACTGCCGGATATGCAAACGCCCCGTGCGGGCGGTTGTACCGCGATCCAAATGACGAATGTCATCCCCGTCCACGTATTCGCGTACATCTGCAACCTCGACGCCCTGCCCGCGTTTTCGGGTCAAAAATCCTCCGGGCAGGGCCGTCATTGTCGGGTTGCCGTGGTCGGTCAACGCGATATGCCGCAATGCAATCAAAGCCTCGGTCGTCAGGCGAACCCCCGCATGTGCCAGTACCCCCGTCACAGCGGCTCGACCGCATTCAGAATGTCCGCCACCAACTCGCGCGGCTTTTTGCCATCTGCAACGGCTCTCCAGGTCAGCACCATGCGGTGGGCCAGCGCATCGGGCGCGACGGCGGCGACATCTTCAGGCAGGGCGAAATCCCGACCGCGCAGATAGGCGCGTGCGCGCGATGCCGAGGCCAGGGCCAACGACCCACGCGGCGAGACTGCGTGCTCGACGAAATCGGCAAACGGGCCTTCACGGGTCGCAAGCACAAGCCGGACGATATAGTCCCGCAGCTCTGGCGCGACGTGAACCGACTGCGCCTCGGCACGGGCAATCTTCAGCTCTTCAAGCGTCATCTGCTGCGCGACCGGCGGCCCATTCCGTGTTTCGGCGATGACCAGATCGAGGATTTCGCGTTCCGTTTCCAGATCCGGCAATGTCAGTACGACATGCAGCAGAAACCTGTCCAACTGCGCCTCGGGCAAGGGAAAGGTTCCGTCGTGTTCAATGGGGTTCTGGGTCGCCACGACCAGAAAGGGATCCGGCAGGGCATAGGTTTCATTTCCAACCGTAACCTGATGTTCTGCCATGGCCTCCAGCAAGGCGGACTGCACCTTTGGCGGCGCGCGGTTGATCTCGTCAACCAGCACCAGCGTGTGAAACACCGGCCCCGGAACAAATTCAAAGCGGCCTTCCTGAGGCTGGTAAACCGGTGTTCCGGTCAGATCGGACGGCATCAGGTCAGGTGTGCATTGAATGCGGGCAAAGCCGCCCTCGACAGCGTTAGACAGCCATTTGACCGCTCGAGTCTTCGCCAGACCGGGCGGACCTTCTACAAGAAGATGGCCACCTTCCAGCAGCGCGATCAAAAGAGAGTCCACCAGATGCGCGTGACCGATAAGCCCCTGCGACAGATACGCGGACAATCCCGCAATGGCGCGTGGCGGGTTTTCAGGCCTCGTATCCATATGTCCTCCCATAGCCTCTGAGGGCGCGTTGCCTGCGCTCAGGCTACCCGGAGTCACCCGCCCGACAAAACACGTCAGATGGTATTACCTGGCCACACGAACCGAATTGGTGCAGCCTTCATCAAAAAGGGCTGCAAATCTGGGATTGGCCAGGGTTTCATCCGTCTGCGCCCATAGGCGGTCATATTGGGCGTCAATGTAATCGATAAAGCCGGGGTCAATGGTTTGATCCACCGGGGATTGCGCGACAGCATGCATCATGAAGACGTCAAACGCACAAAGACCGCTTGGGTTCGAATCCAGCAATGCGCGCATGAAGTCGTGCGAACTCCAAGGCAGGCGCTGCAAGTTTACCGGCGTTTCCTGCAATTTGGACAAAAACCCTGACGATTTGTCATACAGCAGGATGTCCATGCCGAAGGTGAAGGACTGAAACAGCTCTTCCAGCAGAATCGATTTGTGAAAATCTCTTTCCAGCTTGCTGGGTCGATCATGCGCCGGTTGTTTCACCACGATATGGGTCCCCTGCCCCCGATGACCAAAAAAGGTCTGTGCCATCGCCGGTGATGTCACCACATAGGTCCGACCCGCAGGCAGTCCAAGCTGGTGGAGTTCACTGAGCCAGTCGATATCTGCGGAAAGGTCCCGGTTGGGAGGGTACCCGGAATACAATCGCAAAACCACGGTTCGACCGGTTCCACAATCCCGCGCAGATGGGCCAGCGTACCGCATGGGTGTCGGGTGGCCGAAGCTGTGTTTCAGCAAAGCCCGAAAGGTATCAAGAACGACAAGCGTTTGCGGATGCGGTTTTTCACCGACCAGGCACAAGGCTGCACCGGCCTGATCGCGGCCATTGATGTGAACGGGTATCGCCATATCACGGCCCAGCATCGTGGACCGCAGCTCATACCCCCATCCTCTTTGTGCAAGTTCGATGTAATCGTTCTTTTCTGCACAAAGCGCGCCTGCAAAAGCGACGATCGCCAATACTTGCAATAACAGATAGCGCATTCTGCCCCTCTCAAAGTGACGCGCATTGTATCCGGGATACGGGTCTCTCGCAAAATTCTTTGAAATCCGCCTGGATGGGAATGGCGATCCGCCAAGCCCGCCGGTCGAGAAACCTGCGGAACCGGGCAGCGCGGCCGGCGCGAATTGAACTTTGCCCGCCATGTCGACCAGGTCCATTCCCGTCAGGGCAGACAGCCTGGCATCGATGCACCTGGACCAAGGTTGGCGTGATGAACAACTTGATTTGGTTGGCCGCCGTGCAGATGGCTGCTCGGGGATCATGGCCATGGTGCATGCTGATTTCGGACTGCACTGCATGACCAGGGAATATGCGCCTGCGTCACCCGCATTGCGATCGTCCATTATTGGTTGTGGACCCTGCGCCCAAGCCAAACCCGTGCGCCGGACCGATTTGGTGCGTTCAGGATTTCACATCACACCCCGGTTTTGCGTTGTTCGGTTGAATTGGGTGCCCCGAAATCGCGAAGGTGCAAATCCCCTTGCAAGCTTTGTGTGCAAAAAATGATATTTTTGCACACTACTTTCGAATGCGACTCGAGTCTTATAAACCGTGATAATTTTCCTTATCACATGTTATCCTTGTGACGAGACTCCGCGCGCTGAACAACTGTAATGTCACCCGTGTTCCCACATCACATATTGCAAGCTGCAATCCCGAACCGGCTTCGAGTCCCCTACCCTGACCTGAAGGCACGAACCGGGACAAAACGCCGTGATGCGTGGCCCCGACAACATTCCTCGTAACGGGACGTTTCTGAACCAACGTCAATGACAGAGGCCACACGTGCCGCTCTCAAGCCCCTGCCGCGCCGGTGACAGGACACTAGCTTCAGGCAAGAAGACTCAGGGGGACTCATGGGCAGGTATCCCTTGCTGAGAACGCCCAGGCTTTTGCGACAAGACAAAGGCGCCGGATTCGACCGGCGCCCTTTCTCGGAGCTTCAAACCAAACCTTACCCGTGGGTAAGATCATCTTCCTCGGGAAGAGCATCGATGAAAGCAGCTATTGCCGCCTCAAGTTTGCTGCGATCAACACGTGTAAAGTCCAAATCATATCTCAACTCAATCCGACCACTGGATGCCGAGCACTTGGCGATCCCTGCCCGCCCAGATACCTGAAACGTGGTCTTCGCACGCCGTGGTTTACCGGCGCTTTCAACCGGAGCCTTCCTTGCCACGCTTGTTTCCTGTGCGCCCAGAAAAGACCTGAGGATAGCAACTTCCCGCGCTCCGTCACGGTCCGGCTCGCTCATGACTGCGGCGCTCACCTGGCGCACCAGACCCGGTGTTGCGTCCAGCTTGCGCTTCAACTCTACGCCTACGTTGCGTGGAATGTCGTTCGGATGTTTCAGAACCTTGTCCAACATCATCAGCAAACTGGCAAACGATCTAATATAGCTCCGCTTTGTGTAACTGGCGGATTTGAACAGCGTGGAAACCGCCTTGTCTACATCCGGGCAATCATTTGCCGGGTCTTCGGCATACGCGCGTGCCAAAGCACCCATTTCAGCAAACGAGATATCCTTGCGGATCAGGTTCTCATCCACCATGCGCCGGTAGCTGCTGTCGAGATCGCCCGCCTCTGAAATACCCGCTGGAATTCTGGCATAGGACTCGTCTCCCGTTTCCTCGTACAAGGCCCGATAGGCAGACAGGCGCCGCATCCCCTGGATCAGTTCAAATCGTCCATCTGTGCGGCGCTCAAGTCGGATGGGGTTGGACAATCCAATTTCCTGAATTGACGCCTTCAACTCGTCCAGCTCGGGATCCGGCCCTGGTTTGCGATCCCGCGTCAACTTTTCAAACAGAATGTCACCCAATGCCACGCGCTCCGTCACCAGGCCTTCGGAACGCAGCCGCACAAGCTCATGCGCAAGACGATCGTTTTCTGCGCGGATGGACTCTTCCGTCGATTGCTGGTCGCGCAGCGCATCGGCATTTTCCGAAATGGCCGCAGCCATCGGTCCACGCCGCTTTTCAAGAACCTTGTCCGGAACCTTGCCGACAGGAATGTCATCCATTGCAGGCAGGTCGATATCAAACATTCTGCGCTTACGGCTCATGCGTCATCCTCCAGCTTGTCCCAGGCAGAAAGCATCACACCCCGGAATTCCTCGTAAACATTGTCAAAGGTCGAGCGGGCCCGACGCCAAGTTTCGCGGGTCATTTCGCGATAGTCCATCTCATAAACCGAACTCAGAAAGCGGCCGGATTGTTCGACCGCGCGGGTCATTTCAACCGGGTGCTGGGCGACGTGGTCCCCGAAAACCTTCTGAAAGGCATCGAACATTGCCAGATGCAAGGCGTTGCCGGGCTCGTACCGTGTAAGCAGGAACCGCAGTTCGCAGAAGGTTTTGGGAAGACCGATCTTACCCGTGGGTAAGGTTTTGTCGAACCCGTAGGCCAGATCCTCCAAAGCTTCTGCCAACTGACCGATAAAGGACGTGGTCGAGTCATATTCCCAGTATCCCGGGCCAGACGGGATGTACAACATGTCCGCCGCGAACACCGCGTTCATGGACTGATACCCAATGGCCGGCGGGCAATCGAACAGGATCAGGTCATAGGCGTCGTCAGGAATTTGATCCAGATACCGGGACACCGCTGCAAAGAAAGACCACTCAGGGTTCAGGTGGCGATACTGTGCCGAGGCAAATTCGACAAAGGCCGCGTTCGCACAGGATGGGATCGCATCGATGGTCGACCATGACGTCCGTCTGATGAAATCGCTGATCCGCAGATCTCCAAGCCCCATATCGGTGATCGCCGGGGGCAGTTCCCGGTGGGGCAGGGCGGTGCCGGACTCGGCCGCGGCGGGCCGGTTGTTCATGCGCTCGGTCTCGCGGATCAGGTCACGGGCCATGATCCCCCAGACAGTATAATCCTCTGCGACATCGGTCAGGCCCATGGAATGGCTCAGCGTGGCCTGCGGGTCGAAGTCAACGACAAGAACACGGTACCCATCAAGCGCCGCAGCATGCGCAAGATGCAACGCTACCGTTGACTTGCCCGCACCGCCCTTGAAGTTCGCCACGGCTGCGCGAATGGCCCGCTTGCCCTCGGGACGCGGCGGCATGAGGGATTTGCGATTTACCTTGAGCCTCCGACGCAACTCATTCACTTCCTCCAGGCTGAACCAGCGCTGCCGCCCCTCGGGCTCAACCTCGCCACCGGGCAGCGACGGATCAGCGGCCAGCTTTCCGCGAAAGGTTGACTGGTTGACCCGGAAGATCAGCTCGGACACCTCCCAGCTCGAAAACCGGCGGAGTGTCTTCTCCATCTCGGGGCTAAAGGTCTGCTGACGAATCCACCCCTGAAGTTTGAGAGATTGATTGCGCAATGCATTCAGGTCTTCGTGCGTGTACAT